>JAODNN010000079.1 GCA_025465355.1 Blastococcus sp.
GAGGCCGGCGTCGCCGTCCCGCGGGTCGAACCGGCCGTTGACGATGAACTTGTCGGGATGCTTCTCGACCAGCGAGCCGTTCTGCTCGACGGTGTTGAACCCGTTCTTGTACCAGTACTTCAGATACGTCGACTGGAAGATGGCCTTGTCGACGTGGCCCTCTTCGAAGACATCCTTCATCAGGTCGTCCTCGGACACCTTCAGGTAGTGCTCCCAATCCCAGTGGGTCTCCGGCGGGGCGAGCGTGTGGTAGCCGTAGAAGCAGTCGATCCACCCCTTGGCGTACTGCTCGCGGCCCTGGACCCAGTTCTCCCGGCTGGCGTCCCAGAAATGCATGTGGGAGTCAACGACGAAGTACTTCTCGCTATCTTTCTCGTACATGTGGTGACACCTCTCGCGTCGTTGTACTGGAATGCTGGAAAAGGCGGGAAAGATCAGGGGACGAGAATGGCGCGGCCGCGCACCTTGCCGGCGTCGAGGTCGTGCAGGGCGTCCACGGCCCGCTCGAGGGGGTACTGCTGGGTGTGCAGCGTGACCTTCCCGTCCTGCGCGAGGACCATCAGCTCGGCCAGGTCGGTGTAGGTGCCGACGATGTTGCCGACGACGTTGCGCTCGGTGGCGACGATGTCCAGCGTCGGGATGCGCAGCTCGCCGCCGTAGCCGATGACGAAGTACGAGCCACCCGGCCCGGTCATGTTCCAGCCGTCCATCTCCGCGCCCTGCTCGGCGACGAAGTCGAGCACGACCGTCGCCCCGCCACCGGTGAGGTCCTGGACTGCGGCCACCTGGTTGCCGTCGGCGAGCACCGTCTCGTCGGCGCCGATCTCGCCGGCCAGTTCCAGGGCCGCGGGGTTTCTGTCCACGACGACGATCCGGGTCCCGGACAGCGCTCTCAAGCACTGGATGCCGATGTGCCCCAGTCCGCCGGCGCCCTGCACCACCGCCGTCGTCCCCGGGTGCAGCAGGGGCAGCGCCTTGCGGACAGCGTGGTACGCGGTGATCCCGGCGTCGGCGAGCGCGGCGACATCGGCCGGGTTGGTGGATGGGTCGAGCGTCACGCACGCACGGGCCGTGGTGCGCATGTACTCGGCCATGCCGCCGTCGTGACCGTCCAGCCCGGGGAAGAACGCGTTCTCGCACTGCATGTCCCTGCCGGCCCGGCACGCGAGGCACAGCCCGCAGCTCGGCTGGGGATGCAGGATCACGGTGTCGCCGACCGCGACGTTGGTGACGCCCTCGCCGACCTCCTGCACCCACCCGGCGTTCTCGTGCCCTATCACGTAGGGCAGATCCGGGTGCTGCAACTCGTCCCACTGGCCCTCGATGATGTGCAGGTCGGTCCGGCAGACCCCGGCGCCCCCGATCCTGACGATGACGTCGAGCGGGCCCTGGAGCTTGGGCTCACCGATGTCGTCGATGCTGGGGTCCTCGTGGTACCGGTGAACGCGGACGGCTCGCATGCGAGGTGTCTCCTCGGACTCGACGCCGATCGCCGTCCGCCCCGCTGAACGGGGTGGACGGTGACCCTACGGTCCGGAAACTACGGACCCGCCGATGTGGCGCGCGTCTCAAGTTGAGACACCCCGGCCCCGTCCAGGGCACCGCCCCGAGCCTGCGAGGGGTGAGGAGGACGGGGTCCTTTCATCCCATCGACGGGCCGAGGCCCAGGGACTGCGGGGTGCTCGCGTCGGGCGAGGGCTGGGGCAACCCCTCGTCCAGCTGCCCGAACTCGGTCATCAGCGCCTTGTTCCAGGGCGTCTGCTCCTCGGCCACCAGCGAGTTGGTCGTGAGCACGAGCCCGGCCACCGAGGCGCCGTTCTGCAGAGCGGAGCGGACCACCCGCAGCGGATCGATGACGCCGAACTCGACGAGATTGCCGAACCGGCCCTGCAGGGCGTCGAAGCCCTCGTCGACCGCCATCGTCCCGACCTGTTTGACGACCTCCTCGGCGTCGTAACCGGCGTTGGCCGCGATCAGGTGCACCGGTTCGGTCAGGGCGCTGCGCACGATCTCCACGCCGACCCGGTAGTCGCCGTGGACGTCGAGGTCGGCGAGGGTCGGTTCTGCGTGCAGCAGCGCCACCCCGCCGCCGGCCACGATGCCCTCGGCCATGGCAGCTCGAGTGGCCTGCAGCGCGTCGTCCACGCGGTGGCGGATCTCCTTGGCCTCGGCGTTGGTCGGGGCGCCCACCTTGATCACGGCCGCCTTGCCCGACAGGCGCGCGATCCGCTCGGACAGGGAGTCCTTGTCGGTCCCGACGGTCGCCCGTGCCAGCTCGGCGCGAAGCTGGGACAGCCGGCGCTCCCGGGCGGAGAGGTCGCCGTGGCCGCCGATGATCGTCGTGTGGTCGCTGGTCACCCGGACCTGGTCCGCCTGGCCGAGGTGGGCGGTGGTCATCTGCTCCACGGCGAAGGACGACGCGCGCGAGTGCACCTGGCCGCCGGTCAGGGCCGCCATGTCCTCGAGCAGATGGATGCGCTTCTCACCAAAGCCGGGGGCCTGGATCGCCACGCTCTGGAAGATCCCGTTGACGTGGTTGTGCACCAGCATCTGCAGCGCGGTTCCCTCGACCGACTCGGCGACGATCACCAGCGGCTTCGGCGCCCGCATGATGCTGTCCAGGACCGGCATCAGTGTCTTGACATCGGTGATCTTGTGCGCGGTCAGGAGCACGTAGCAGTCCTCGACGACCGCCTCCAGCCGCCCGACGTCGGTGACCATGTACGGCGAGACGTAGCCGTTGTCGAACTCGAAGTCCTCGACGAAGTCGACGTCCATGCCCAGGACGGCGGAGTCCTCGACGGTCACGACGCCGCCGTCGCCCACCGTGTGGAGCGCTCGGGCGACCACGGCGCCGATCGTCTCGTCGTCGTTGGCCGCGATGGCCGCCACCCGGCGGAAGTCCTCCTCGGTTCGCATCGGATGCGCCACGCCGGCCAGATGCTCGACCAGCCGGGCGACCGCGACGTCGACCCCGCGCTTGACGAGGACCGGGTTGCCGCCGGTCTCGATCGCCGCCATGCCCAGGCGCACGATCGCATCGGCCAGCACGATCGCCGTCGTCGTCCCGTCGCCGACGGTGTCGTTGGTCTTGATCGCCGCTTCCTTGACCAGCTGCGCGCCCATGTTCTCGAACGGGTCGCGCAGGTGGATCTCGCGGGCGATCGTCACGCCGTCGTTGGTCACCTCGGGGGAGCCGGTGATCCGCTCCAGGATCACGTTGCGCCCCTTCGGGCCGAGCGTGCTCTTCACCGACGCGGCGAGCTGCTCGACACCGGCCTGCAGCAGGTGTCGAGCATCAGCGCCGAAACGCAGTTCCTTGGCCATGGGTCCTCCTGGTGCGCGGGTGGGGAGGGCGGGGTGTGGAGGGGGTGTGCACAGACGGCGGGGAGCGGTCGGCCGACGGCCCGCGTCGATCGACGGGCTGCCGGCGGGACGCCGAGGCGCCCCGCCGGCAGCCCGGGAGGTAGGTCAGTCCGCTGGGGGCCCGGCCGTGGGGCCGGTCTCCGTGCGGTCGACCGGCCTCAGGTCGAATCCGAGGTATTCGGCCGCCTCCTCGGGATTGGCGAACATGATCGTCCGGTCGTCCTCGTGGACCATCCGGCCGTAGTGGGTCGACATGCTCTCCTCGAGGTCGGCCGACGTGAACGAACCGGGCTCCTCGCCGAGCGCCTCGGCGAACTCGTCGTAGACGTAGTCGGTGCGTTGGGCGCCGTCGACACGGATCATCGACGGCAGGTAGGTGATGGTCACGCCCGGCTTGTCCTTCATCACCTGGGCGATAACCTCCCCGACCTGGTCGTTCATCAGCGTCATGCCTGCGCGGTTGGACGACGTCTTGTTGACGGCGCCGAATGCGCTCGTAGCCGTGGTGGTCACTGGGCCAGCTCCTTCGGGGTCTCGAGGCCGAGGTCGTCGAGAATCCCGGCGAATCGGTTCTTGGCGTGGTCGAGCGAGTCCTCGAAGCGGGGCGGCCGGTGGTCGGGCTGCGACCAGAGCGGCTGCATGGTGCGCGCGGCGGTCAGGACGCGGGGCACCCAGGCCGACAGCCAGCCGTCCATGAGCTGCCGGTTGTGGTCGGCGAACTCCCGATCGTGCACCAGCGGGCCGAAGCAGGCCTTCGTCCACCGCAGGTCGCGCTGGGCGTAGTCGTGTTCCCCTGCGCCCATCACGGTGGGCGTCACGAAGTCGCCGTTACCGGGTGCGGCGTGCATCACCAGCCCGCTGCGGAACAGCTCACCGATCAGCGGCTCGAAGATGACGTTCGTGACGAACATGGCCTCGCCCCAGTCGTCCTGGACCGCGGTCAGCGCCTCGGTGATCTCGCGGACCCCCTGCCACTCGGTGTCGTTGTTCCAGGCGTCGACGTGGGCGGATCCGTCGAAGTCCTCGATCTCCTCGCTCAGCGTGAGGTTGTAGAGCGCCAGGTCCTGGGCGAACCGGATCTTGTGCGCGCTGTTCACCGCCAGCACGGTGTTGTGCATGTTCGTGGGGCAGGACCGCTCGTTGGCCGCGAAGACGTAGAGGCCCAGGATGTGCTCGACGTGCATCCACGCCCCGACGCTGCGCTCGACGAAGCGGATCCAGTTCCGGGTCCACTGCTCGAACGACTTCGCGTTCCGCGCGTTCTCGATGTTCTGGTTGAGCTGCCGGACGACGTTCGCGTTGTTCCGGTAGATCGTCTGTTCCCACTCCTCGTTGGGGTCGCGGAACTCGTGCCACCCATGGGCCGGCCAGTTCAGGCCCCGGCCGCCGCCACCGGTCCCGACGCCTCGCACGGGCTCGGGGTCGTCGACCCCCCAGGCCTTGAGCTTGGTCCAGGTCAGCGGGTAGCCGGTCTGCCCGTCGGCGAAGCCGTAGATCCAGCCCTGCGACAGGTAGTGCCGAGGATCGGGCTGCACCTCGACGGTGACGTCCTCGTAGTGCGTCTGCTTGCGCTTGGCCGGGTCGTAGTAGTTGAAGCGGCGGGCGCTCGCGCCGGAGTCGGGGAAGTCCTTCGCCCCGGCCTCGGCATCGGTGAAGTGGGGCTGGGGCACGCTCCGTGGTGGGCGCTCAGGGGTGCTGGTGTCGGGGCGCTCTTCGGTAGCGGTCATGGTCAGTCCTCGCCTTCCGGCTCACCGGTGGTGGTGAACTTGTCGTAGAAGATGTGGTCCTCGCTGCGCCCGAGCCGGGTGAGCATGGCGATCGCCGCCTCGACCATCGGCGGCGGACCGCAGACGTAGGCGTCGACTCGGTCAAGTGCGTTCTCCCGACGCTCGACGACGTCGGTGATCAGGCCCGTCTCCCCCTCCCACTCCTCGTCGCCGGACGGCTCGGACAGCGCCGGGACGAACGTGAGGCCGGGCAGTTGCTCCTGCAGCTTCGCGAGCTCCTCCTCGAAGCACAGGTCGCGCCGCGTCCGTGCGCCGTAGTAGAAGGTGACCGGGCGCTCGAGACCGCGCTCGGCCATCGAGCGGAGCAGGGCCAGCAGCGGCGCGAGGCCGGCCCCGCCTCCGATGAACACCAGGTCCGCCGTGCTGGACTCCCGGAGCCGGAAGGCGCCGAACGGCGCCTCGACGCTCAGCCGGTCACCGACGTGGAGCTGATCGGCCAGGTACCCCGAGAACAGCCCCCCGGGGTAGATCCTGATCACGAACTCGAAGATGCCTTCGCGGTTCGGCGTGTTCGCCATCGAGAACGACCGGCTCGCGTGGTGACCCGGGACCTGAAAGTCCATGTACTGGCCCGGGAAGAACTTGATCTCCTCGGGTTCGATGAGCCGGACCACCAGGTGCCGCATGTCATGGGTCACCGGGTCGTTCGCGACGACCTCGACCGTGCCCTGCCGGAGGGGGAGCCCTGACGCGATCATCTCCTCGTCGTAGTTGAGGAGCTCGATCACGAGGTCCTCGTAGGCGTGGGCCCGGCAGAGCAGGGTCAGGCCCTCGTCCTTCTCGAACTCCGGCAGCGCGAACGTCGAGTAGCTGTCCAGTTCGATGTCCTCCCCGTCGAGGACGAAGGACTTGCAGGACGCGCACTGGCCCTCCTTGCAGCCGTGCATGAGCGCGACGCCCTGCTCGGCGGCGGCACGCAGGATGGTCTGGTCGGAATCGACCTCGATCTCGATGCCGACCGGCTCGAACCGGACGTGGTGCTTTTCGCCCATCGATTCCGCCTTTCGCGGTGTTCGCAGGGCGCGGTCGGACGGGGGAGGGCCGGGGGGCACCCGCCCCTCCCCCTCGCCTGACCCGCGCTCAGGCGCTTGCGGGTGCCGGTCGGCCGGCAGGGCCCTGCCGCCGGTAGTCGGCGATGTAGGCCGCCCGCTGCTCGTCGGTCATCTCGTTGAAGAGGACGTTCGGGCTCTGCAGCGGTGGCAGCCGCTTCAGGTGGTCCAGGGTCCACATCTTGGAGGGATCGAGGTTCAGATGCGGCTGCGCGGTCATGGTCTTGCCGTCGTCCCGGACGTAGCCCATGTCGCTGACGACCTCGTCCCAGGTCCAGCCGTGGTACAGCGTCTCCCACTCGCGGTGCCCGACGAGCCGGCCCATGTTCGGCGTCTCGCGGCCCTGGTAGACGGGACGGAAGGCCTCGACGTCGGTCCACCGGCAGGTCTCGCTGCAGTACGTGCGGTGGTGGCCGTCCACCTCGGCGGTCACGATGTCCTCACGGATGAGGCACGGCACCATGCAGGTCCAGCAGCGCTGCGGGTACACGTAGTCGACGTCCTCGCCGACGATCGGCTTGTGGCCGTTCGGCGTGGCCAGCCGGCTGTAGTTCTCCCACCACTTCCCGTACTTGTCGTACCAGCCCGGGTACTTGTACTCGAACCACTCGAAGTCCTCGTCGGTCATGCCGTCGATGCGCCAGTAGTTCGCCAGCCATCCGGTGGCGAAGAACTGCGCCACCTCGTGCACGTAGCCCTTGTTCCAGATCCGGTTCCACGCCTCCTCGATGAGGTCGTGCGGCACGGTGAGGCCGTACTTCTCGAGCGGGACCAGGTAGCTGCGGTAGTAGTCGTCGTAGATCCACCGCCGCCACATCTCCGCGTAGGACTCCCGGTCCTTGCGGCGGTCCTTGGTGCCGTACTCGATGAAGACGCCGATCGCGGCGTCCACCACGGCGTGGTTGTTCCACCACGCGTAGCGCAGGTCGCGCTCGAGCAGTTGCCGGTTGCCCTCGTCCGACAGCGCCATGAGCAGGGTCGCGTACCCGTTGGAGATGTGCCGCGACTCGTCGGACTGCACCGAGTGGAACACCGTCGGCAACAGATAGTCGCCGTTGGCGGCCGCCTCGGCAGGCATGGCCACGAACAGGGTGTTCGTGAAGGCGGTCTCGGCGACGATCGTCAGGTAGATGCTGGCCGCGGTGATCGCGTCCCCGGTGATGAACCCCTCGGCGAACTGCCGGCCGATGGTGCCGGCGTAGTCGTTGTGGAAGTTCCGCAGGCTGTTGTTGAACCCTGCCGGGTCGATGTAGTTCTGCATGTAGAGGCGCTTGAGGTTCTGCTGGATCGTCGAGTGGCGGACCTCGTCGATCATCTGGATCGCCTGGCCGTTGTGCAGCTCCGGGTTGGGCACCGCGTGGAACAGCATCGGCATCGACCGGGCAGCGGAGATCTCCGGAAGCGGAATGATCGACAGGAAGAGCTTCTGCCACTCCAGCCAGCGTTCCTGCACCTGGCGGAACATGTTGCCGCGGATGGCGCCGTCCTCCGCGCCGTAGACACGGTTGTCCTTCTCCTCCTCCATGGGGAAGTAGGAGCGGAGGATCTGCTTGAGCGGGTCCTTCTTCTGTGCCTTCCGGAACGTGTAGTCGGTGCCGTACTTCATGTATGGCTCGTGGTACTGGGGTTCCCAGGCCAGCTCCTGGATCTTCTGGTGGGCCTTCGCCAGGCTCTGTCGACTCACGTCGACTCCTCACGGTTGGGGTCGGGGGCTCGGTCGGCGCCGAGGGCGCGTTCTCGTTTCCCCGGAAGCCGTGACGGGCGCGGGCGTCGCGGGCCCCGGGAGTGCGCGAGGCAGGCAGCGCGCCGGACCAACGACGCGCTCGCCTCGTGCTCTGAATCTCACTTCTTCCGGGAGCGGAGAGTGGTCTCAATATGAGACGTCGCCAGGTTTCTCCGTTCCTAGGCTTGACCTCTCTAGAGTGGTTGGTCCGGGGGCGTCACGGCCCGGACGCACCGCGCGAGTTCGCTCCTAGGGCGAGGGAGACGACGGGTGTCCGTGTCGAAGGAGTCACCGCTGGGCCGGGGGCGTGCCGGGGGCGTTGCCCCGGTTGCTGGAGCCCCGGTTGCCGGAGCCCCGGTTGCTGGAGCCGGCGCGGACGTCGCCCGCGCGCGGACCTCCTTCCTCGTCGAGGACCCGGTGCCGTCCGGTGTCGTCAGGGAGCCGATCCTCGCGAGCTGGACCCGGTCACGCCTCTGGCGCGTCCACCCTGAGCACCTGGACCTGCCGTTCGAAGCGGGATCGGACCTCGACTCGGTGCTCACCCGTGCGGCCGAGCCGGTGCTGCGCG
>JAODNN010000083.1 GCA_025465355.1 Blastococcus sp.
CCAGCTGGATGAGGGTGGGCGTCTTCGCGTCCTTCATGGAATAGAAGACCCGCAGTTGCAGCAGCGTCACCGCCATGGGCAGCAGTCCGAACGCGCCGATCGCCAGCGCCGTCCCCATCGTGGCGGCTTCCTCGTGCGAGGTGTGGCCGTGTCCGAAGGCGAGGATGGTCAGCGACGGGCCCAGCACGATCAGGGCGCCGGTCACCGGCAGCAGCCCGAGCGCCGAGAGCCGGGTACCCAGCGAGAGGTCGTCGATGACGCCGGGCACATCGGAGCGGGCCGCCGCCCGGCTCATCCGCGGCAGCAGGGCGGTGAGCAGGGCCACCCCGATGATCCCGTAGGGCATCTGGAACAGCAGGCTCACGGTGGCGAAGGCGCTCGGCCCCTGCCCCAGCCCGCCCGGCCGGTAGCTGGCCGCGTTGGCGATCCGGGTGGCCACGAGCACGCCCACCTGGCTGACCGCCACGTACCCGATGACCCACAGCCCGAGGCTCCCGGCCTCACGCAGACCGGTGTTCTTCAGCCCCCAGCGCGGGCGCAGCGGCACCCCGGCCCGGCTCAGCGACGGGAGCAGGACGATCGCCTGGACGACGATGCCGAGCGTCGTGCCGATGCCCAGCAGCCAGACCTGGGCCGAGGTGATCGTGACCGGTGTCAGCTTCTCGGCACCGCTGGCCGCCATGAACAGCATCCCGGTGAGGATGACCACGATGTTGTTGAGCACGGGGGCCCAGGCTGGTGGGCCGAACACGTCCCGGGAGTTGAGGATCGCCTGGGCGAGGGCGCCGATTCCATAGAAGACGATCTCGACCAGCAGGATGCGTGCCAGCCAGTTGGCCAGCGCGACCTGATCGGGGTCGCCGGTGATGTTGTAGAGCCGGGTGAGCACAGGCGCGGCCAGGATCGCCAGCAGGGTCGCCGCGGTCAGACCAAGAACCGCGATGGTGGTCAGCCGCTGCGCGTAGGCGGTGCCGCCGTCCTTGTCCCGCTGCTGGGCGTGCACCAACAGCGGGACGACGACCGAGGTCAGCACGCCGCCGAGCAGCAGCTCGTAGACGATGTTCGGCAGCGTGTTGGCGACGGTGTAGGCGTTGTTGACCAAGCCGACGCCGAGGGCGGTCACCAGGACGATGGTCCGGATCAAGCCGGTCACCCGGGAGACCAGCGTCGCGACCGCCATCGTCCCGGCCGCGCGGAGGATCCCGCCGCTGGACCCGGGTGAGCCTTCGCGCCGCTCGAGGACGTCGTCGGTCCCCCCCATCGGGTGCGGGACCCGCGGGACCGGCGGCAGCGAGGTCATCAACCGGGTGTCGTCGTCGGCGGGGACCCAGCGGTTCCGGCCGGGCAGCGGGGGCATCGGCGGGGCCGGCCGCGCTGCCGCCGGGGGCGGCGGTGGCGGCGTGGAGGGGGGCGGGCTCCGGCGCGCCGGAGCGGGCAGCGGCGGCAGCGGCGGCACCGGCCGGCCCGCGGGGGCGGCCGGTGCGGCGGGCGAGGGGTCGGTGAAGGGGGTGTGCCGGGGTGGCGCCGCGCGATAGGGGGGCGGCGGGAGCGGAGTGGCCGAGGGCATCTTGTTCACCGCGTCGTCGTCGTCGCCGGCCTCGCGGGTTGCCTCCGGCGCGAGCGAGCGATCGTCGGGTCCGGCGCTCACACCGGGCTCCGCGTGGGGGGCTGGACGACGGCGGGCGCCTCGGGCACGGCGGCCGCCGCCCGGCGGCGGCGCAGCAGGAACAGCACCAGCCGGCGCAGGAAGAGCAGCCCCAGCAGGCCGGCGGCTCCGAAGGTGATGAGCAGCGAGACGGGGCCGTAGATGGTGCTCTTGACCTGCATCTCGACCCGCTGCCCGAGCGGCGCACCGCTGGGTGTGGTGAGCCCGGCGTCGACCGCGAAACCGCCGGACTGGTGCACCTTCGTCGGCACCTGCAGCGTCGTCCGCTGGCCGGGGGCGAGCGTCTGCGGCCCGATGTTGCTGATCGACAGTCCGCGGGTGCCGCGCGTCCGCAGGTCCAGCAGCACGGTGACGGTGAACGGGAGGTCGTTGCGCACGGTGAGGACGAGCGGGGCGTCGTTGGAGGCCAGGGTGTACGTGCCGTCAGCCGGCGCGAGAAGGGTGACCTGGCCGCGCAACCGGTCCAGGGTCGCCCGCAGGTCGCGCGCCGCGGCACGGAAGCCGGCCGGGTTGCCGCGCCAGGTGACCGAGACCGTCCGGGCGATGGCTGCGTCGTCGGCCTGCAGCGCGATGCCGGCCCGGCTGCCGACCGCGCCGGCGAGGTCGTCCCGCACGCCCACCCCCTGAGCCACCGCGGCGAGCCCGGTGGGGTCCAGGCGGCCGGCGTCGACGGGGTCGACCAGCGTGCCGGCCGGCACCGCGGGCCCGGCTGCCAGCGCGGAGACCGCTCCGGGCCGGAGCCAGGGCAGGCCCGCGGTGTCGGCCATCATCGCGCCGGCGCCGTCGGGTCCGGCGACGACGGTGCGGGGCGGTGCGACCAGCACGGTCTGCGGAACGCCGGCAGGTGCCTCCATCCCCAGGACGGCGAGTTCGGCGAGGTAGCGCTGCTCCGCCATGCGGGGGCCGCCTGCGGTCTTCTCGGCCGTTCCCACGACGTCGCCCAGGACGCGGTCGGCGACCAGCACGTCCAGTCGCCCTGACGACGTCATCACGCTGGTGCGGGGCGCCGCCCGCCGGCCGGACAGGCCGACCGAACGGTCTCCGTCGGAGAGCCCGCCGTTGCCGAGCACCACCGACCGCACCCCACCGGCCTGCAGAGCGGTGAGCGTGGCCTCGCGGGCGGACCCGCCCGCGGGCCAGGCGAGGTCGGTACGCGGGGTGGCGTGCAGCGCGTCGGCCAGGATGCGGGCGCCGGCCCCGACGTCCGTGCGGGTGCTCGTCGGCTGATCGGTCGACGCGGTGCTGCCGGCGGAGGGGGAAGCGGAGGTCGTCGACGCGGGCTCGGGGGCGCCCGCGTGCGGCGGGTCCTGGGCGGTGCCGGCCGAGGTGCCGGGAAGGCTGCGGGTGAGGACGGGGGTCAGGCCCGCGGTGACCAGCGCGTCGGCGTCGACGTCGCCGTAGGGCAGGGCGAGGACCGGGTGGACGGCGGCAAGGGCACGCAGCCGCTGGAGGAACGCAGCGGCCGCCTGGGTGCCGTGGCCGGCGCCGGCCACGCCGGCCACCGCGTAGGGCCCGGCGGCCATGACGGTCAGCTCCTCGACCAGGGCGGGGTCGATGGCGAGGGTCACTGACAGTGACGGGACCGGTTCCCGTGCGCCCGGTGGGAGGGTGCGCGGCAGCCGCTCGAGGGTGGTCAGCGCACGGTCGAGCCGGCCGTCGTGCTCGATCGCGGCGGTGAGGTCGTCGTCGGTGAAGCCTCCGGTGGGGCCGCGATGCGGGCGGTCGACCAGCGGCCACAGCCACGCCACGGTGGTGGGGGTGGCCGGCACCACCGGCTCGCGCACGATGAACGTGCGGAGCTCCCCCACCCGCCGCTGTCCGCCGTCGACGGTGCCGTTCACGTTGAGCAGCACGGGGTAGACGCCGTCGGCGGTGAGCCGCAGCTCGGCCGAGGTGACGCTGTAGCTGAAGGGCAGCGCACCGCCGGGCGCCAGCGTGCCGCGGAGGTCGCGGAAGCCCGGCAGCACGGTGGTGGCGGGGTCCTCCTGGGTGACGGCGGCGTCGAGCTCCGCGCGGGTGGTGCGCGCCTCGCCGCGCTGCAGACGGACGCCCAGTCCGGTGATCGTGCTCTTCCCGTTGTTGACCAGCGTTCCGGTGACGGTGACCGTCGCGCCCGGAGTCATGGTGCGGGGCTCGAAGCGGGTGACCCGGATGGTGACGGACCGGTCGGAGCCCGTGGCGTCGTCGGTCCCGGGGGCAGCGGCGAGGACCGGGGCGCTGTGCAGCGGCGGCGCGGCGTGTGCGACGGGCGCGAGCGCGGTGAGGGTGCCGGTGACCAGCGCCACGACGGCGGTGCGTACGAGGCGCCGCCGTCGCCGGCCCGGGGCGGCCGGACCGGCGGTGGTTCGGCCGTCGGCGGCAGGGCGGCCGCCGGCGCGACCGGCAGCCGTCCGGCTCACGCGGTGTCGGCCAGCAGTGCCGGCGCGCGCTCGACCAGTGCCCGTTCGTCGGCGTAGGCCAGCCGGCCGTTCAACTCGTCGAGGGGCACCCAGGCGACCTCGGTCACCTCGATGTCGGCGTCGGAGAGGGCTCCCCCGATCGCGCGGAGCAGGAAGTGGTGCACCGTCTTGTGGATGCGGCGCCCGTCGGCGACGAACCAGAAGTCGATGATGCCGAGCGGCGCGACCACTTCGCCGATGATCCCGGTCTCTTCGGCGACCTCGCGGACCGCGGTGTCCTCCGGGGTCTCACCCGCCTCGATGTGGCCCTTGGGCAGCGACCAGAGCAGCCGCCCACGCCGATCGGTCCGCCCGATGAGGGCAGCACGGGGACCGGTCACGCCGTCGTCGGCGACCACCAGTCCCCCGGCCGAGGTCTCGTCAACCCGGCGCAGACGGCGGCCGGGGCGCCCACGTCCGCCCGTCCCAGCCATAGCCAGGAGGGTAGCGCGAGGCGCGGCACTACCCTGGCTGGTCGTGTCCGGTACGCCTCCGCGTCGTCCCCCCGCACCCCCGGTGCCCCCGGCCGTCCAGGAGACGGTCCGGGAGCTCGTCGACGTCTCCCCCGTGCTCACCGAGGTGGGCGCGCGGTTCAGCGCGGCGGGGTTCGAGGCCCACCTGGTCGGGGGGTCGGTCCGCGACGCCTTGCTCGCGGCCGCCTCGCCGGGCGCCCGGGCTCCCGGTGACCTCGACATCACCACGGACGCTCGGCCCGAGCAGGTCCTGGAGTTGCTTCGCGGGTGGGCTCGTTCCACGTGGAACACGGGCATCGCGTTCGGCACCGTCGGGGCCGAGATCGGCGGCAGCCGGGTGGAGATCACCACGTTTCGCGCCGACCGGTACGACCGCGAGTCACGTAACCCGGAGGTGGCGTGGGGCACCTCCCTGGTCGACGACCTGGCGCGACGCGACTTCACGGTCAACGCCATGGCCGTCTCGCTCGGCCCCGACCGGACGGTCACCGATCCCTTCGGTGGTCTGGGTGACCTGCTGGCGAAGCGGCTGCGCACCCCGGCCGCCGCCGTGGACTCCTTCGCCGACGATCCGCTGCGGATGCTCCGCGCCGTGCGGTTCGTCGCGCAGCTCGGTCTGACGCCGGACGCCGAGGTCGTGGAGGCGATGACCTCGCTGGCCGGCGAGCTGGGCCGGATCACCCCGGAGCGGGTGCAGGTCGAGTTCTCCAAGATGCTGCTGCAGGACTCCCCCCGGGCCGCGCTCGAGCTCTTCGTCTCGACCGGGCTGGCCGACGTCGTCCTTCCGGAGCTCCCGGCGCTGCGGATGGAGATCGACGAGCACCACCAGCACAAGGACGTCTACACCCACTCGCTGACCGTGCTGGACCAGGCCATCGCGCTGGAGAAGGCGGGAGGGGACGGCTCGGAGTCTCCCGATCTGGTCCTGCGGCTGGCCGCGCTGCTGCACGACATCGGCAAGCCGGCGACGCGGCGGCACGAGTCCCGGGGCCGGGTGTCGTTCCACCATCACGAGGTCGTCGGCGCCAAGCTCGTGCGCAAGCGGCTCACCGCGCTCCGCTACCCCAAGGACGTCGTCGAGGCGGTGGCCCGGCTGACCTTCCTGCACCTGCGCTTCCACGGCTACGGCCGCGGCGAGTGGACCGACTCCGCCGTCCGCCGCTACGTGACGGACGCCGACGACCTGCTCCCTCGGCTGCACAAGCTCGTGCGCTCGGACTCCACCACCCGCAACAAGAAGCGCGCCGCGGCGCTGTCGGCCACCTACGACTCCCTCGAGACCCGGATCGCGGAGCTGTCCGAGAAGGAGGACCTGGCGCGGGTGCGACCCGATCTCGACGGGAACGCGATCATGGCGATCCTCGGCGTCGGACCCGGGCCCGAGGTGGGGCGGGCTTGGCGCTTCCTCAAGGACCTCCGGCTCGAGCGCGGCCCGCTCGAGCCCGACGAGGCTGAGCGGGAGCTGCGCGCCTGGTGGGCGGCACACGGCTGATCCCGCGCTGACGCGACCCTTGTCCCCGCTGAGTCCGGGTGCGACCTCGGTGACTGCGGGGGCCGGAGAGTCCACCTAGGCTTTCGGGCGGTGCTGTTTCGTAACACCGAGCCCTGGTGGTCGGCGCCCGGTGTGAGGGGGGTCGCGTGTCCCTAGCCGGAGGTGGGTCACGGTCGGCGGCCGATGCGGCGTGGCGCACCCGTGTGACCGAGGCCCTGTCGTCGATCAGCGATGCGGTGTACTTCCTCGACGCCGACGACCGGTTCACCTGGGTCAACACCGCGACGGAGCGGCTGCTCGCCCGTCCGGCGGTCGACCTGGTGGGCCGGACGGTGTGGGAGATCTTCCCCGACCTGGTGGGCAGCGATCTGGAGACCGCCTACCGCAGGGCACGGGACACCCGGGAGGTGCAGGAAGCAGAGATCTTCTCCAGGCCGCTCGATCGGTGGTTCGAGGGCCGGATCCACCCGGACCGTGACGACGAGCTGGTCGTCTTCTTCCGCGACGTGCACGAACGGCGCACCCTCGACGAGGAGCGGACGGCGGAGTCCTCACTCATCCGGGCGGTGCTGAACGCCCTCCCGTCCCGGACCGCCATCCTGGACGCCGATGGGACGATCCTCACCACCAATGCGGCCTGGAACGCAGGCGCCGCCCCGGAAGGCCAGCAGTTCGTCGCCCGCCCCGGCGCCAACTACCTCGAGGTATGCCGGGCCGCGGCCGTGGCGGGCAACCCCGACGCGCCGGTGATGGCCGACGGGTTGGAAGCGGTCCTCCAGGGGCGGGCGCCGTTCTTCTCGCGCGACTACGCCGTGACGTGGCCCGGGGGACGCGCCACCGATGACACCTGGTGGCACCTGCAGGTCTTCCCGGTGGACGAACTGCACCGGGTCGTGGTCTCCCACACGGACATCACCGACCGGGTCGCCGCCGAGCAGCGGGCGGCGTGGCAGGCGCGGCACGACCACCTCACCGCCCTGCCGAACCGAGTGGCGCTGCACGAGGTGATCGCCAAGGCGCTGGCGGAGGACGACGGCGGCGGGCGGGTGACCGTCCTCTACATGGACGTCGACGGCTTCAAGCAGGTCAACGACTCGTTGGGCCATTCCGCGGGTGACCTGTTGCTCCGTGAGCTGGCCTCCCGGCTGGCACACCGCACCCGACCGACCGACGTGGTCGGCCGGCTGGGAGGCGACGAGTTCGTGGTCGTCGCCCACGACTGCGACGCCGAGGGCGCGGATGCCCTGGCCCGTCGGTTCCGCTCCGTGTTCGACGAGCCGTTCGAGCTGGCCGGCAGCCGGCTGCCGATCACCGTCAGCATCGGCATCGCCGCGTCCGACCAGGACCACACCCGGCCGGAAGACCTCCTCCGCGACGCCGACGTCGCGATGTACGCCGCGAAGTCCAGCGGGCCCAACCAGCACCTGCTCTTCACCCCTGCCCTGCGTGCGGCCGTGGAGGACCGCTGGCAGATCTCCAGCCGGCTGCGCGACGCCGCCTCGCTCGGCGAGTTCGAGCTGCACTGGCAGCCGGTGGTGCACCTGGCGAGCGGCGAGGTGACCGGGTGTGAGGCGCTGCTGCGGTGGAACCACCCGCAGCGAGGGCTGGTCCCTCCCGCGGAATTCATCCCGGTCGCGGAGGATGAGGGGCTGATCGTGCCGATCACCCGGTGGCTGCTGCAGGTCACCCTCGCGCAGGGCGCGGCCTGGGCGCGGCAGGGGCGGCACCTGACGATCGCGGTCAACGTGAGCGCCGCGCACCTGGCATCCGGCACGCTCGTCGACGACGTGCTCGGTGCACTCGCCGACAGCGGGCTGGAGCCCGGGCTCCTGGTGCTCGAGCTCACCGAGACGAGCCTCGCCCGCAACCCCGAGAAGGCCGCGGAACAGTTCGCCACCTTGCGGCGGCACGGCATCCGGATGGCCATCGACGACTTCGGGACCGGCTACAGCTCACTGTCGGCGGTGGCCTCGTTGCCGGCCGACGTCCTCAAGGTGGACCGCGCCCTGGTGGCGGGGCTGCCCCAGGCTGGTGCGGCCGTTCCGGAGGCGGTGCTCCGCTCCGTCGCCGCGCTCGGCGCGGCTCTGGACATGCAGGTCATCGCCGAGGGGATCGAGACGCCGGAGCAGCTGGCACTGGTGCGCAGGGTGGGGTGCGCCTACGGGCAGGGTTACCGGCTGTGTCCCCCACTGCCCGCTTCGCAGCTCAGCGCGCTGCTCGACGAGGGCCGGCGGCGGACCGGTGGCCAGCGGCTGCCCCCACCGAGCGCATCGGCGTGAGCGGTTGCTCCGGGCGCCTGCGCGAGTCCGGCCTCAGTGCTTGCGGGTGATCCGGGCGTACGCGACCGCAGCCAGCAGGTAGCACGCGCCGACGGTGACCAGCACCGGGTAGGAGACGCCTGACGGTGGCAGCACGAACGCAGCGATCACGACGGCGCCGACGAAGGTGACGTTGTACAGGGTGTCGTACACCGAGAACACCCGGCCCCGGTAGTCGTCCGCGACGGATTCCTGCAGGGTCGTGTCCACGCAGATCTTCACCGACTGGGCGACGAAGCCCAGGGTGAAGCCGGCGGCCACGATCGTCGGCGGGAGGAAGGGCAGCCCCAGCGCGACCTGTGCGAGCCCGCCCCCGGCCAGCGCCAGCGTGATCCACCGGGGCTTGCCCAGGTGCCGCACCACCCGGGGCGTGACGACCGCCGCCAGCAGGGTTCCCACGGCGCCGGCGCCCAGGACCTCGCTCAGGCCCGTCAGGCCGGCCGGGAACAGCGCTCCCCACGGACGGAAGGTGTTCCGGTACAGCAGCAGGGTCATCAGCGTCAGGAAGCCGAAGCAGAGACGGTGCAGGCTGATCGCCAGCAGCGCGGCGGCGGCCGGGGGGCGAGCCCACGCGTGTCGGGCTCCGGCAACCATGCCCCGGGCGACGTCGCGGGCCGACAGCCGTGCCGAGCGGGTGACGAGGTCGGGGCCGAGGTCCCCGCGGGAGAAGCCCGCAGCCACCGCCGACGCCCCCAGGTAGGGCAGCGCCGCCGCGAAGGTCAGCGTTGCGTAACCGGCGTTCTCGGAGCCGGCCAGTTGAAGCAGTGCGAGCCCTGCCCCTCCGCCGACGACCGTGGCCACGGCGCCGGACGTCGTCGACACCGCGTTCGCCGACACCAGGGACGACGGGTCGGTCGTGTGCGGCAGTGCGGCCGAGAGCGCGGCGAGGACGAACCGGTTGACCGAGAAGACCACCAGCCCCGCCACGTAGAACGGCATGCCGCCGACGCCGGCGAGGACCAGTGCCGCGACGACCGCGACCAGGGCCGCCCGCAGGAGGTTGGCACGGACCAGGACCTGCCGGCGGCTCCACCGGTCGAGCCAGACCCCGGCGAAGGGCCCCACGAGGGAGTACGGGAGCAGCAGGATGGCGAATCCGACGGCGACATCGACCGGGTCGGCCGCCCGCTGGGGGTTGAACAGCACGGTCCCCGCCAGTGCGGCCTGGAACACCCCGTCGCCCAGCTGCGCGAGCAGCCGGGTGGACAGGAGGCGAGGGAAGCCCTTCCGGGCCAGCAGGAAACGAATCGTCGTCTCCCCCTGCTGCACGCAGTCACCCTAGGGCGAAGAGACTCGCTCGCGGGGCGAGCAGCGTAGTTACTTCCCAAGGACGAACCTTGCCGCTCCCTGTCGCGCCCGGGTGAGGCACACTGAAGCCGATGACCCCGGTGCCCGCACCTGAACCCGAGTCCGGACCGCCTGCACGGCCCGCGACCGGGAGGCGTCGTGCGGCCGTTCCCACGCTGGCGATCGGCTGCCTGGACGACGTCGCACCGGGGTCCCTGCTGGTCGCGATGCCCGCACTGACCGATCCGACCTTCGCCGGCACGGTCGTCCTCGTGCTCGACCATTCCGACACCGGCACGCTGGGCGTCGTCCTGGGGCGGCCCAGCCAGGTCGAGATCCGCGACGTGCTGCCGGGGTGGGCCGACCTCGCGGTGAGCCCTGGGGTGTTCCACGTGGGAGGCCCCTGCGAGGCCGATACCGCGCTGTGCCTGGCCGTGTCCTCCGCGGCGGCTGCCGAGACCGACGGGGGCCTGCGCCGCGTCGCCGGCGACGTCTACCTGGTGGACCTCGACGGCGACCCCGCCGACCTGCACGAGCAGCTCACCGGTCTGCGGGTCTTCGCCGGTTACGCCGGGTGGTCACAGGGTCAGCTGGCCGGCGAGATCGCGGAAGGCGCCTGGGCGTGCGTGCCCGGCCGCCCCGGGGATGTGCTGAGCGAGTTGGCGGGGCCGGAGCTCTGGCGGCAGGTGATGGGGCGGCAGACCGGCCGGCTCGGGGTCCTGTCCACCGCGCCGCCCGACCCCTCAGCGAACTGACCGGCGCTTCGCCACCGCAGAATCGCTGGAAAGGGCTGAATCGCTGAAAGGGCAGCGTTCCCGGCTTCCTTCTGGTAGGAAGACATCCGGGAGGGGGCGGTCTGGGGAAGAGGCCGCCCCCTCCCGCTGTCTTTCTCCCGATCGCTGTGCCCCCCCTCGGTCTCAGATCCCGAGCGCGGTCGCGATCGCCTGATGGTCGGCCACGGCCGCCGTCTCCCCGGCCGACGGCAGATCGATGGCCCGCGGACCGTGGTCCGAGAGCGTCACGGTCACGTCGAAGCTCCCGTCCACCAGCGGGGTCACGTATTGCAACAGCAGGTTCCCGGTGGTCGCTACGGCGACGGTCCGCCCGTCGTGCAGCCGGAACAGGGAGGCCAGCCGGCTGTCGATGGAACGCTGGCCCTGCCAGGTGTAGCCGGTGGCCAGGAAGTCGCGTGCATCGTCCCCCGAGGGCGCCGAGAGGTTGACCAGGATCCGCACGATCACGTCCATCAGCGGCGTCCCGGCTGCGGCGTCCGGTGCGGTGAGCGGCCTTCGCAGGTAGGCGACCTTCGGCAGGCCCACCCTGGTCAGCGCCGCGGTCAACCCGCGGACGTCACCGATCCAGAGATCCTTCGGGCTGAAGAAGACCGTCCGGGTGTCGTCGGGGCGTCCGTCGGTGAAGGTGGTCACGGCCTGGGCCCGCCCGACCGAGTGCCGGAAGTCGATCTCGCCGGTCAGGGTGAGCACCGCGCCCGTGCTGTAGGGCGCGGTCACCACGAAGTCGGCGCCGCCCTCCTGACGGTTCCGGTGGAGGAGGTCGGCCAGCGCCGTCGCCTCCTCCGAGCTGACCCGGTCGCCCGGCGCGCGCGGAACTCCGGCGTCGGCCGTGCAGCCGGCGGTCAGCACAGCCGCAAGCCCCAGGGCGAGCAGCACCAGACGCGCGCGCGACCGCATCCCCGCAGCGTAGGCAGCCCACGCGCTGTCACCGGCCGACACGCGACAGGGCCCGTATCCCGGTCTGGGATACGGGCCCTGTCGGCGAGGGAGTCAGCGCCGGGCGGCGGCTGTCAGCGCTCGACGTCACCCCGAATGAAGGCCTCGACGAGATCGCGCGCCTCGCTGTCGCGGTGCTGCACCGGCGGACTCTTCATGAAGTACGACGACGCCGACAGGATCGGGCCGCCGATGCCGCGGTCCTTGGCGATCTTCGCCGCGCGAACGGCGTCGATGATGATGCCGGCCGAGTTCGGGGAGTCCCAGACCTCGAGCTTGTACTCCAGGTTCAGCGGGACGTCGCCGAACGCGCGGCCCTCGAGACGCACGTAGGCCCACTTGCGGTCGGACAGCCACGGCACGTGGTCCGACGGGCCGATGTGCACATTGCCCTGGCCCATGTCGCGGTCGATCTGGCTGGTGACCGACTGGGTCTTCGAGATCTTCTTCGACTCCAGGCGCTCGCGCTCGAGCATGTTCTTGAAGTCCATGTTGCCGCCGACGTTGAGCTGCATCGTGCGGTCGAGCTGCACGCCGCGGTCCTCGAAGAGCGTGGCGAGCACCCGGTGGGTGATCGTGGCGCCCACCTGGCTCTTTATGTCGTCACCGACGATCGGCACGCGCGCCGCGGTGAACTTGTCCGCCCACTCCTTGGTGCCGGCGATGAACACCGGCAGGGCGTTGACGAACGCGACGCCTGCGTCGATGGCGGCCTGGGCGTAGAACTCGGCCGCCTGCTGCGACCCGACCGGCAGGTAGCAGACCAGCACGTCGGCGCCGGACTCGCGCAGAGCCGCGACGACGTCGACCGGCTGCTCGTCGGACTCCTCGACCATCTCGCGGTAGTACTTGCCGAGCCCGTCGAGGGTGGTGCCGCGCTGGACGGTGACCCCCAGCGGCGGGACGTCGCAGATCTTGATGGTGTTGTTCTCGCTGGCGACGATGGCCTCGGAGAGATCGCGGCCGACCTTCTTGGCGTCGACGTCGAACGCGGCGACGAACTCGATGTCGGACACGTGGTAGTCGCCGAAGCGCACGTGCATCAGTCCGGGAACCGTCGCCGTCTCATCGGCGTCGCGGTAGTACTCCACGCCCTGCACGAGCGAGGCGGCGCAGTTCCCGACGCCGACGACGGCAACCTTCACTGTCCCCATGATTTCTCCTTCTCCCTGGACCGCGGTGGTCCCGTGGACGTGGACCTGCTGGTCCGGTGACGAGTACTGACCGGGTGGGCTTCCCCGGTGGTCACTCAGGTGGTGCCCCCAGCTGTGCGGGGCGGCCGTTCTGGGCCTCGCGGCGTTCGTGATCGATCAGCTCCGAGAGCCAGCGGACCTCCCGGTCCACCGACTCCAGGCCGTGGCGCTGCAGCTCGAGGGTGTAGCGGTCGACCCGCTCGCGGGTCCTCGCCAGTGAGGACCGCAGCCCCTCCCGCTGGCTCTCGACGGTCCGGCGGCGGCCTTCGAGGATCCGCAGCCGCACGTCGGCGGCCGTGTGCCCGAAGAAGGCCAGACGGACGCCGAACGAGCCGCCGTCGTCGTACGCCTCCGGGCCGGTCTGGCAGACCAGCTCGTGGAAACGTTCCTTGCCTTCCGCGGTGATCGCGTAGACCACCTTGCCTCGCCGCCCGGTGAGCGGCGGTGCGTCGGCGGGCAGCAGGGCGTGCGGGTCCGGCTCGTCGGTGCCGATGAGGCCGGCCGCATGCATCCGCTTGAGCGCGGGGTAGAGCGATCCGAAGGAGATGCTGCGCAGCCCGCCCAGCACCTGCGCGAGCTGTTTGCGCAGCTCGTAGCCGTGCATGGGCGACTGGTGCAGCAGCCCGAGGATGGCGAATTCGAGCATCGCACCTCCCTCGCCCGCTGTGCCCCGATGTATCGAGACGATACATCGGGGTGGCGGCAGGCGGTGAACCGGGGGGAGCGCGAGGCGGTGTGCGCGGGGGCGCGTGCAGGGTGGGGCGCGAGGGGTGTCGGCGGCCGTGAACCGCGCCGGTACGCCCCCCGGTGCGTACATTGACGCCCGTGCCCGGACGTCGATCCGTCGTGGATTACTCGCTGCAGCGGCGAGCCGTCCTCGCCGACGTGTACGCGGGACGCACCGGGTTGTTCGAGGTCTGCGACGCCAGTCCCTACCTCTCCCGGGCGGCCAAGTACCACGGCGAGGCGACCACTGTGGCGTGCCCGGTCTGCCGCAAGGACCGCCTCACCCGCGTGAACTACGTCTACGGCGACCGCCTCGGTCCCGTGGCCGGCCAGGCCAAGACCGAGGTCGAGCTCGCTCGGATGGACGCCGCCCAGGAGGAGTTCTCGGTGTACGTCGTGGAGGTCTGCCGCAGCTGCGGCTGGAACCACCTCGATGCCTCGTACGTCCTGGGTGCGCAGCCCTCGCCGGGGCGCTCGCCCCGCAAGGCACGGCGCCGGGCGGCTACCGAGTAGACGACCGCGTCGGGGTGGGCCGCGCCGGCTCGCCCCTGCCGCACAGCTGAAGACGTCCTACCGCGACCCGGGCTTGCCCGTCGCGGACCACGAACTGCCAGAGAGGGGCTCCCGCGTGCCATCCCACGACGAGACCTCGCCCGTAGCACCGCGCGGGGGCTCGGTCCGCCGTCCGCCGACCGGGCGCACCCGCCCCACGGGGGGTGGGGGCGGCGCCGCCCGCCGGCCC
>JAODNN010000116.1 GCA_025465355.1 Blastococcus sp.
CCGGCGTCGGCGAACACGGTGGCGTCGACGACGACCGTCCGGAGCCCGTCATGGGCGGCAGCCCGCCGGGCTACGTCGGCCAGACCGGAGAGGTCCTGCTGCTTCCCCGTGGCGGCCTGCAGGCCGAGCGGGTCCAAGCCGAGCGAGCTGCCCGGGGCGAGGTCGCCGCGGCCCTCGACCAGGGAGAGGAACGCCTCCGCAGCGGGCAGGCCGCCCTGGATCGTCAGCGGCGCGAGGTCGAGCAGGACGTCGGAGAGCACCTGTCCGAGCGCGTCGACCGGGGTCGCGCCCTCCCCCACCACCAGCCACAGCGAGGTGACGCCGTTCTCCAGGTCGGCGGCGATCGCCTCCTTGGTCACGGCCGGATCGGGGTGGGCGTGCCGCTGACGGACGTCCCAGCCGGCCGGCACCCCTTCCCCGTCGCCGGCACGGGAGCCCCGCACGAACGGCGCCAGCCCCGGGACACCGACCGCCGTCGGCAGGTCTCCGGCGTCCTCCGCGGTGTACAGCGGAGCGACGCTCACCCCGGTCGCGACCGTGCGGCGCAGCGCCTCCTCGACCGGCTCGGGGAGCTCGTCGCGGCCCGCCTTGCGCAGCACTCCGGCTACGAGCTCGCGCCACTGGTCGCGGCTGGCCGCGTCGAACTCCGCGGCCAGCGCGAGAGCGTCGGGCACCTCGTGCTCGGCCGGTACGGGAGCGTCAGCCGCGCTCTGCTGATCGGTGGAACTCATCGTCGGGTTCCCGCTTCTCGTCAACGGTGGGTCTGGACTGAGTGTCCCCAGGTGCGCGTTTGCCGGTGCGAGGGGGTGCCGAATCGGCCTCCAGGGCGTGCAGCGCGGTGCGCGCCATGAGCCGGACGCCGATGCCGATGGCGCGCTCGTCCACGTCGAAGGTGCCCCGGTGCAGGTCGAGGGGCGCCCCGCCGCCATGCGTGCCCAGCCGGGCCAGCGCGATCGGCATGACGTCGGCGAACCAGCCGAAGTCCTCGCCACCCATGCTCTGCGGGGACAGGAGCACCTGCTCGCTGCCCACGGTCTCCAACGCCGCCGCCCGGAACAGGGCCACTGCACGGGGATCGTTGACCACCGGCGGCACCCCACGGACGTAGTCGACGTCGACCTCGGCGCCGGTGGTGGCGGCGACCCGCTCCACGAGGGACCGCAGCAGGTCCTCGGCGCCCTTCCAGGCGTCCCTGTCCAGCACTCGCACGGTGCCGCGCAGATGCCCGCGCTGCGGGATCGCGTTGGCCGCGATGCCGGCATTGACCGCACCCCAGACCAGCGACATCCCGGACCGCGGGTCCACCTGCCGGGAGAGCAGGGCCGGCAGGTCGGTGATCAGCCGCCCGAGGGCGTCGACGAGGTCGACGGTGAGCTGGGGTCGGGCGGTGTGCCCGCCGGGACCGGTCAGCGTCACGTCCAGGCGGTCGCAGGCGGCGGTGATGGCCCCGGTGCGCAGGCCGATCCTGCCCGCTGGCACCGACGGGTCGCAGTGCAGCGCGAACGCCCGCGAGGCGCCGTCGAGGACCCCGGACGTGACGACCTCGGCGGCCCCGCCGGGAAGCGTCTCCTCGGCGGGCTGGAAGACGGCGCGTACCCGCCCCGGCAGTCCGTCCAGCGTCGACAGTGCGATCAGCACACCGAGCAGGACGGTGGTGTGCACGTCGTGCCCGCAGGCATGGCAGAGCCCCTCGCGGGTGGACGCGTACGGGACGTCCTTGAGGTCGGCCAGCGGCAGGGCGTCGATATCGGCACGGAGGACGACGACCGGCCCCCCGGAGCCGACCTCGCAGACCAGGCCCGTCCCGGTCGGCAGCCGGCGGGGCATGAGCCCGTGGGCCCGCAACCGCTGCTCCAGGAACGACGTCGTCTCGAACTCGGCGAAGGCCAGTTCGGGGTGGGCGTGCAGGTGCCGGCGAGTGGAGATCAGCTGCGCCGCGTTCGCCGCGACCCAGTCGTCCACCGCCGAACCGAGCTTCTCGATGACGACGCTCATGCCGGACGTCCCCCCGCCGGTGCCGCCGCGGGCAGCCCGTCACGCATCTCGGCGAGCAGGCTGTCGACGACCGGCTTCAGGTCGCCGCCGTGCGCGGCCGCCACCGCCCGCTGCCGCTCGTAGGAGGCGCCGACGGTGAGTACCCGCTCCACATCGGCGAGCTCCGCTTCGCAGTCGAGCCGCTTCGCCGTCGGCACGAGGTCCTCGACCAGGTCGAGGATCGCCTGCCGCACCGGCCGCACGGTGCCCTTCTCGTCGACGACGATGTCGGCGTCCAGGCCGTAGCGCGCGGCCCGCCACTTGTTCTCGCGGAGCACCCACCCGGTGGGCGTCGGCAGGGTGTACCCGCGGTCGAGCTGGGTGTCGAACTGCTCGACCAGGCACTGGCTCAAGGCGGCCACGGCGCCGATCTCGTCGAGGGTGGGCAGTCCGTCGCAGATGCGCAGCTCCACCGTGCCGAACCCCGGGTGCGGGCGGATGTCCCACCACACCTCGCGGACGCTCTCGATCGCGTTGGTGGAGATCAGCGTCTCCATGTAGGTCTCGAACTCATCCCACCCCGACAGCTGGTAGGGCAGGCCGGCGGTCGGCATGCTCTCGAAGACCTTGGTCCGCGCCGAGGCCAGGCCGGTGTCACGGCCGACCCAGAACGGCGAGGACGCCGACAGCGCCAGGAAGTGCGGCACGTACTGGCAGAGCGCGTTGACGATCGGGATCGCCTTGTCCGGCGACCGGACGCCGACGTGCACGTGCACGCCGAAGATCTGTAGCCGGCGGGCCAGCCACTGCATCCGGTCGACCAGCTCGAGGTAGCGCTCCTTCGGCGAGATCTGCTGGGTCTGCCAGTCGGTGAACGGGTGGGTGCCCGCGCACATCAGGCCGAGGCCACGGCGCTCGGCGGCCGCGACCACCTCGGCGAGGGTGCCCGCCAGGTCGGCCTTGGCCTCGGCGACCGTGGTGCAGATGCCGGTGATGATCTCGATCGTCGACTGCAGCAGCTCGTGCTTGGCCTTGGGGTGCTCCTCGGCGCCCTCGGGCCGGATCTCCTCGAGGATCTCGACCGCGCCGGCGGACAGCTCCCGCGTCTCCCTGTCGATGAGCTGCAGCTCCCACTCCACGCCGAGGCTGGCGCGCTCGGAGGACTCGAAAGGGATCTGCACCCCGGGAAGTCTAGGGACGATCACGCTCGCGCACCGTCCGGCGAGGACCGCCCGCGGCCGAGATCTCCGCCGGTGGCCGGACGGAGAGCCCCTGCCCGGGCTGCGTTAGCGTCCCCGCGTGAGTCAGCCTTCGCCAGCAGATCCCGACGCCCTCGCCGCCACGGCGGCCGATGCGCTCACCAGCGCCCTCGACGGTCCGCATGACGTGGCGGTGGTGATGGGGTCCGGCTGGGCGCCCGCGGCCGACGCCTTCGGGCCCGCTGACGCCTCCGTCGCGATCGGGGATCTGCCGGGGTTCGCGGCGCCTACTGCTGTCGGGCACGGCGGCGAGGTGCGGTCGGTGCGCGTCGGCGACCGCCGAGTGCTGCTGTTCCTCGGCCGCACCCACCTTTACGAGGGCCGCGGCGTCGAGCCGGTGGTGCACGGGGTCCGGACCGCCGCGGCGGCGGGCGTGGGGACGGTCATCCTCACGAATGCCGCCGGAGGACTCGCCCCCGAGCACCGCGTCGGGCAGGCCGTCGTCATCGCCGACCACCTCAACCTGACCGCCCGGTCGCCGTTGGTCGGCGCCGACTTCGTCGACCTCACCGACCTGTACTCCCCGCGGCTGCGGGCACTCGCCCGCGAGCTCGACCCGGACATGATCGAGGGCGTCTACGCGGCACTGCCCGGCCCGCACTACGAGACGCCGGCCGAGATCCGGATGCTGCGCACGCTCGGGGCCGACCTGGTCGGCATGTCGACGGCGCTCGAGGCGATCGCCGCCCGCGCCGCGGGCATGGAGGTGTTCGGCCTCTCCATGGTCACCAACGCGGCCGCAGGCATCACCGGCGAGGTGCTCGACCACCAGGAGGTGCTCGCGGCGGGCAAGGCCGCGGCCGGCCGCCTGGGCGAGTTCCTGGTCGAATTCACCGGACGGCTGGCATGAGCGGGCCGGTGCTGCTGACCGGCGCGGCCGGCCGGATCGGTACCTGGTTGCGGGGCGGTCTGCCCGAGCGGGGGTGGCCGGTGCGCTGCCTGGACGTCGTCCCGGTGGGGGACGTCCGGCCCGGCGAGGAGCACGTCGTCGCCGACGTCACCGACCTGGCCGCGGTGGTGGACGCCGCGCAGGGCGCCTCCGCGGTGGTGCACATGGCCGGCATCGCCGGTGAGTCGACCTGGCCGGCGATCAGCCGCGCCAACATCGAGGGCACCTACTGCGCACTGGAGGCCGCCCGCCGAGCGGGCGTGTCCCGGGTGGTTCTGGCCAGTAGCAACCATGCCAGCGGCTACACGCCGCGGCCCGACGGCACGCTGCTCACCGAGGCCGACGCCCCGCCTCGGCCCGACACCTATTACGGCGTGGCCAAGGTGACGATGGAGGCGCTGGGCTCGCTGTACGTCGACCGCTACGGCCTGGACGTCGTCTGCCTGCGGATCGGCAGCGCGTTCGACGAGCCGACGTCGACGCGGCAGCTGTCCACCTGGCTCTCCCCCGCCGACACGGTCTCCCTTGTCGACGCCGCACTGCGGGCGCCGTCACCCGGGTTCTCGGTCGTGTGGGGGGTCTCGGACAACACCCGCCGCTGGTGGGACCTCACGGCCGCCCGCGCGCTCGGCTACGAGCCGGCCGACGACGCCGAGGTGTACGCCGCGGCGCTGATCGAGCAGTTCGGCGAACCGGACCTCAGCGACCCCGTGCACGGACGCGTGGGAGGCGAGTACACGCTCGCCTCGTTCGACGCCGAGGCCGTCGAGGCGGCCTCGGCCGGCCGGGAACGTGAGGAGCCGTGAGCGAGGAGCTCTTCGCCGTCGCGCGAGCCTGGGCCGACGACGATCCGCACGACGGCGACCGCGCCGAGATCGAGGCGCTGATCGAGGCGGAGAACATCGAGGAGCTGCGGCGCCGGTTCGCCGGTCCGCTGACCTTCGGGACGGCAGGGCTTCGTGGTCCGGTGCGGGCCGGGCCGGCCGGGATGAACGCGGCCGTGGTCACCCGCGCGGCCGCCGGCATCGGGCGATACCTCCAGGAGACGGGGCACACGGGCGGCGGCGTCGTCATCGGGTACGACGCGCGGCGCCGGTCCGACGAGTTCGCCCGGATCTCCGCGCAAGTGCTCACCGGGGCCGGGTTCGCCGTCCAGGTGCTGCCCCGGGCGCTGCCGACGCCGGTGCTGTCGTTCGCCGTCCGGCATCTGGGCTGCGCCGCCGGCATCATGGTGACCGCAAGCCACAACCCGCCGGACGACAACGGCTACAAGGTCTATCTGGGCGACGGCGGGCAGCTCGTGCCGCCGGCCGACCGGGAGATCGAGGCGGCGATCGCCGCGGTGGGGCCGGCTCGGGAGGTGCCGCTGTCCGACGATTGGCTGACGCTCCAGGACGACGTCGAGTCCGACTACGTGGCCGCGGTCGTGCGGAACCTGGAGCCGGCGCAGATGACCGAGCGCGGGTCACTGACGGTGGCCTACACCGCGATGCACGGCGTCGGGGCCGACACGACACGGTCGGTGTTCGCCGCTGCCGGGCTGGCCGAACCGGTGAGCGTGGCGGAGCAGGACCGGCCGGACCCCACGTTCCCGACCGTTGCCTTCCCGAACCCGGAGGAGCCCGGCGCCACCGATCTGCTGAAGGCGCTGGCGGAGCGGGTGGGTGCCGATGTCGCGATCGCCGAGGACCCGGACGCCGACCGCTGCGCCGTGGTCGTCGAGGGACGGCAGCTGACCGGCGACGAGGTGGGAGCGCTGCTGGCCGACTGGCTGCTGCGGCGGGGGGTGCGCGGGACGTACGCGTCGTCTCTGGTCAGCGGCTCGCTGATGCATGTGATCGCGGCGGCGCACGGCGTCCCGTCGGCGGAGACCCCGACCGGTTTCAAGTGGATCATGCGGGCGGGCTCGGACGATGCGCCGTTGGTGTTCGGCTACGAGGAGGCCCTCGGCTATTCGGTGACGCCGTCCGTCGCCCGGGACAAGGACGGCATCTCGGCGGCGCTCGCGGTGACCCTGGTGGCCGCGGAGCTGAAGGCCACCGGGCGGACGCTGCTCGACCGGCTGGACGAGCTGGCGCTGGAGTACGGGCTGTTCGTGACCGGTCAGCTGGCGGTGCGGGTGGAGGACCTGACGCTCATCTCCGACGCGATGGCGCGGCTGCGTGCGGCGCCCCCGGCTGCGCTGCTCGGGCGGCCCGTCGAGTTCGCGGACCTGGCGCTCGCGGATCCGCCGATCGACGGGGTCCGGCTGCTGGGGGACGGCGTGCGGGTGATCGTCCGGCCGAGCGGCACGGAGCCGAAGCTCAAGGCCTACCTGGAGACGGTGGTTCCGGTGCACGAGGACGCCGGGCTGATCGCCGCTCGCGGACGGGGCGAGGACGAGCTCGACCAGTTGCGCGCGGAGATGTCGGCAGCGCTGGGTCTGTAGGGGTCTGTAAGCGTCTGCAGGCCGCCCGCGCGCCCTTCTCTGACGCTGCTCTCGGGGTGCGGTGCACGCTCCAGGGGTCCTGCACGACTCCAGAAGCGTGCACAACGCCCCACATGCGTTCGGGTGGTTGTCCACAGGTGAGCGTGC
>JAODNN010000094.1 GCA_025465355.1 Blastococcus sp.
GGACTCGGGCTGCGCGCGGTGCGGAGTCAGGAAGAAGTTCGCCAGCCAGCCGGTCAGGGTGCCGAAGATGCCGACGCCGACCACGATGATGCCGACTCCCAGCGCCCGGCCGGGGGTGCCAACCGGATAGGTGTCGCCGTAACCGACGGTCGACATCGTCACGATCGTGTACCACAGCGCGTCCGAGGCGGTGGTGATGTTCGCGTCGGTCTGGGTGTACTCCAGGCGGAGCATCCCCAGACTGCCGAACTGCAGCACGAGGACACCGACGAGCAGCAGCGTGAACAGGGCACTGCCGGCCCGGTCGGAGGCAAGGCGGCGGACGATGGTGGCGGCTCCGTAGCGGCGCAGCAGCCGAATCACCCGGACGAGCCGGAACACGCGCAGGATCTTGATCTGCGGAAACGGCAGGCTGGCGAGCAGGTCCGCCCAGCCGAACTGGCGCAGAAAGTAGCCCCAGCGCGACGGCGCTCGGTAAAGCCGGGCGCCGAAATCAGCCAGGAAAACGATGCTGAGCAGTAGGTCCACTGTGCGGACGACCGTCTGAGTGGCGGGGTCCCGCAGCACCAGTACCAGCACGAGGTTGACCAACGACAGGATCGACAGCGCCCCGATGAAGATCTCGTATCCGGTGTTCCCCAACTCGCGGTCGGCCGCGGTGGTGTCGGTCATCCCAATCCCTCCTCGGGGCGACACCAGTGGGCCGGTGGCGCCGTTGACCCACCGAGGGCGGCTGGTCGACCCGACGTGAGAGCAACGGCGTCGACACGCGTGACCCGCGCAGCTGCACCCCCGGCAACGCAGATAGTCCTCCGCGCCCACGACCGATCGTCCCGCGCAGCCGCGCCGGGTCGGCGGAGACGCGGGCCGTTGTTGACCGGTTGCTCTGCCTCCGCCCAGACTTGGCGGTCGTCCTATGCGAGGAGCCTGCTATGAGCCACGTTCGCATCGGCGTTTACGCCCTGACCAGCGGGACAGCCCGGGAGGTGGGGGACCAGGCTCGGGAGGGCATGCTGAGCTTGTTCCGGGCCCAGCCGGGGTTCCAGGCCTACGGGCTGGCCGAGACCCAGGAGGGCAAGCTGGTGTCGATGAGCCTGTGGGACTCCGGCGAACAGGCTCAGCGAGCCAACGAGCTGGCGGCCTCCTGGGTCAAGGAGAACATCGCGGACCGGATCCGGCTCGAGAGCGCTCAGGTCGGAGATTTCATGTTCTACGAGAGTGCGTGACCGCCAGTAGCTTCGCGGGTCCAGGATGGGCCCAGCCAGGCCATAGGCGAGACCGGTGGCACTCTTGCTGCCCCTGCTGCCGTACTCAGGCCCTGCTGAGCAACACGAACAGCCAGATGCCCGAACCTGCGATCACCACCAGCGGAAGCAGTGCCACGAGCACCCAGGGCCACCTGCGTGCGCGTGCGGATCGGCCCTGCGTCGCCGCAACCGCCACCGGCCGACCGTGTGGACCCTGACCATGACCGAACTCGAGGGTCTTCTCACGGAGCACCCCCGGGGCAGGTCTGAGCTCGTCGGTCGGCTCGTCGGCGGGCACGTCCGCCCGCGCCGGCGGGGCTGAAGCAGTGGAGGGCGAGGAGGGCACTGGCCGCGCCGCGTAGGACGACGGCTCCGGCCGGACGGCCACGTGCGGACTCCCCGGCACCGGCGGCAGCCGGATGTCGCGGGTGGGGTCCTCGGACCCTTGGGCACGCGGCTCCTGCGGGGCTCCACCGGCCATGACAGCTCCTCCCCGACGCCCGGGACACCTCCGCCGGCGGCGGAAGCGGGACGTCGCAGGTGTTCCCACCAGCGCCCGCACTACGCATGCCGGCCTCAGGACCCTGAACTACTCCGTCACGTAGACGCCGGGCTCGTCGAGCGCGAACACCCACACAGGGGCGCCGGTGATCTTGACCTCGGCGGCGGAGAGGGCTCGGCGATAGGAGCCGACGCCGTCCCAGCGGGTGACCAGCGCCCATAGCGAGGGATCGTCGGCCGAACGGCCGAGTTCGCCGTCCATGAACCCGGGGCGAGCACCGAGCGCCGCGAGCAATGCCGGCACAGCGGCCGAGAGTGCCTCGCCGTCCTCACCGGCTGCCCGTAGCCGCGTCACCGCGAACACCCGCCACCTCCGTCGTCCGACCTGAGACAGCAGACGTTGCCATGCCCGCCTGTCACCATTGCTGCATGGCTCGCACCACCCGACAGCGCGCAGCCGTCCGGGACGTCTTCCGGGACCTGGAGGGCTTCCACAGCGCGCAGGAAGTGCATGCGCGGCTGCGCGAGGCCGGCGACCCGGTGGGCCTCTCGACGGTCTACCGGGCCGTGCAGTCACTGGCCGACGACGGCGAGCTGGACTCCATCCGCACCGACACCGGCGAGGCGCTCTACCGGCGATGCAGCCCTCGGCACCACCACCACCTGGTCTGCCGGGTGTGCGGGCTGACCGTGGAGGTGGCCGGCCCGACCGTCGAGCGGTGGGCCGACCGGGTAGCCGACGAGCACGGCTTCGCCGACGTCAGCCACACCCTGGAGATCGTCGGGACCTGCTCCGCCTGCCGCGGCACGGCCCGCGCGCAGGCCGCGCCCTCGGGGCGCACGACCGCCTGAGCTGAATCCGGGTTCAGGCGCTGCCGAACCGGCGCTGCCGCGAGGCGTACTCCTCGCACGCGGCCCAGAGGTGCCGGCGGTCGAAGTCCGGCCACAGCGTGTCCAGGAAGACGAACTCCGCGTAGGCGGACTGCCAGAGCAGGAAATTGCTGGTCCGGTGCTCCCCCGAGCTACGGACGAACAGGTCGACGTCGGGCATGTCCGGCTCGTCGAGGAAGCGGGCGACGGTCGATTCGTCCACCTTGTCCGGGTTCAGCCGCCCGGCGGCGGCCTCCCGGGCGATGGCGGCTGCGGCGTCTGCGATCTCGGCGCGGCCGCCGTAGTTCACGCACATGGTCAGGGTGAGGACGTCGTTGTCGCGGGTGAGCTCCTCGGCGATCTCGAGCTCCTTGATCACGCTGCGCCACAGCCGCGGACGGCGACCCGCCCAGCGCACCCGCACGCCGAGCTCGTGCATCTCGTCGCGGCGGCGTCGGATGACGTCCCGGTTGAAGCCCATGAGGAAGCGGACCTCCTCGGGGCTGCGCCGCCAGTTCTCGGTGGAGAACGCGTAAGCACTGATCGCCTTGACGCCCAGCTCGATGGCGCCCTCGACGCAGTCGAACAGCGAGGCCTCCCCCGCCTCGTGTCCGGCCGTGCGCGGCAGCCCCCGCTGCTTGGCCCACCGCCCATTGCCGTCCATGACGATCGCCACGTGGCCGGGCACCTTGTCCGCCGGGATCTGCGGAGGCCGGGCGCCCGACGGGTGCGGGTTCGGCGCCTTGACCTCCCGCCTCACTGAGCGCCCACCGTCCCAGGGATGCCCGTCACGAGCGCTCGACCAGGGCCAGCGACCGGAGCCCGCGCTCCAGGTGCCACTGCAGCAGCGCCGCGACCAGGCCGCTGCCCTCCCGCCGGTTGATGCCCTGGCTGGCCTCGGCCCGGTCCCAGTCCCCGGACAGCAGTGCTTCCAGCAGCTCGATGGTCACCGGGTTCGGCATCGCCGAGCCGGTCGGGCGGCACGCCGGGCAGACCGAACCGCCGGCCGGCACGGAGAAGTGCCGGTGCGGCCCCGGTTCGGCGCAACGCGCGCAGTCCGACAGCGCGGGTTCCCAGCCGGCCACCGACATGGCGCGCAGCAGGAACGCGTCCAGCACCAGCCCGGACGGATGCGTCTGCTCGGCCAGCGACCGCAGGGCACCGATGACCAGCAGGAACAGCCGCAGCGACGGCTCCTTCTCCTCGGCGGTGAGCCGGTCGGCGGTCTCGAGCACCGCGGTGCCCGCCGTGTAGGCCGGATAGTCGGCGGCGACGGCCTGTCCGTAGGACCGGATCGACTCCGCCTGGTTCACGATGTCGAGGTTGCGGCCGGTATAGAGCTGTAGGTCGACGTGGCTGAACGGCTCGAGCCGGGCGCCGAACTTGCTCTTCGTGCGGCGCACGCCCTTGGCCACGGCGCGGACCTTGCCGTTCCGCCGGGTGAGGACGGTGATGATGCGATCGGCCTCCCCGAGCTTCTGGGTGCGCAGGACCACACCCTCGTCCCGGTAGAGCGCCTTCGGTGTGCCGCTCATCAGTAGCCCAGCCGGTTGAGTTTCTTCGGGTCGTCCTGCCACTCACCCAGCACGGTGACGTGCAGGGCCAGGTGCACCCGGGCGCCGAGCAAGGCCTCCATGCCGGCCCGCGCCTCGCTGCCGATCGCCTTGATGATCTGCCCACCCGAGCCCAGCAGCATCGGCTTCTGGCTGGCCCGCTCGACGTGCAGCAGCGCGTGCACCTCGACCAGTTCGCCGTCCACCCGCTTCGGGTCGGGCCGGCGGACGATCTCCTCGATGGTGACCGCCAGGGAGTGCGGCACCTCCTGTCGCACCTTCTCCAGCGCCGCCTCACGGATCAGCTCGGCGATCTGGCGTTCGGTGTCCTCGTCGGTGGTCTGCTCCTCCGGGTAGAGGGGCGGCCCTTCCGGCAGCAGGCCGATCAGCAGGTCGGACAGCAGCTCCACCTGGTCACCGCTCACCGCGCTCACCGGCACCACCTCGGCGGCCTCGACCAGCTGGCTCGCCGCCATCAGCTGCTCGGCGACCTGCTTCTTGGAGGCCACGTCGGTCTTGGTGACGACGACGACCACGGGCGCCTTCACCTCGCGCAACTGGCGGGCGATGAACTTGTCGCCGGTGCCGACGGGCTGATCGGCCGGCACGCAGAAGACGATCACGTCGACATCGGAAAGCGTGTCCCGGACGACGTCGTTGAGCCGCTGGCCGAGCAGGCTCTTCGGCTTGTGCAGGCCGGGAGTGTCGACCAGCACCAGCTGCCCCGCCGGCCGGTGCACGACCCCGCGGATGGCGTGCCGCGTGGTCTGCGGGCGGTTGCTGACGATCCCGACCTTCTCGCCGACCAGCGCGTTGGTCAGCGTGGTCTTCCCGGCGTTGGGGCGGCCCACCAGCGCGACGAAGCCGCTGCGATGCGGCGCCTGCTGCGGTGTGGTCACAGGCCCAGTGTCCCATCGGGTGACGACGACCTTCGCCGCACCGGGCCGGAAGCGCGAGCAGACTCCCGCTCGCCTCCCGGAAGGGGGACTCAGACGGTGCTGCGCAGGGCCCCGTCAGGGCCGGCGAGGTGCACCGGTGCGGACGGCGTGAGGTCGCGGACCGCGGCCAGCCCCTCCTGCTCCACCGCGTCGGCGGCGGACACGATCGCGGCTGCCTCGAGGCCCTCGACCCCGCTGGAGACCGCAGCGGCGACGGCAGCCTGCAGGGCGGACAGCTTCAGCGACGGCAGCGAGACGGTGGCCGCGAGATAGGTGCGACCGTCGGTGTCACGCACGGCGGCACCCTCCGGGGCCCCGGTGCGTCCACGGGCGGAGCGGGCGAGGGTGAGGAGCTTCGCGTCTTCAGGCTGCAGGTCCGGCACGGGACGTCAGCCTTCCACGGGCGCGGGTTCCTCGTTGCGGGTGCCCCCCGACGGCCGGCCCGAGCCGGATGGGTACTCCTTCTCGCCGTCCGGGTCCGGCTCCGATACCCGGCACACCAGCAGTGTGTCGATGCGGTTGCGCCGTCCCCCGGTGCTCTCGGCGACCAGCTCGAGGCCGCCGACCCTCGCCGTCGCGCCCTCGATCGGGACCCGGCCCAGGGCACGGGCCAGGAGACCACCGACGGTCTCGACATCGTCGTCCTCCGGCAGTTCGACGCCGAAGAGCTCGGCGAGGTCCTCGACCGGCAGCCGCGCGGTGACCCGCATCGCGCCGTCCGGCAGCTCCTCGACCGGCGGACGCTGGAAGGCGTCGTGCTCGTCGGCGATCTCGCCGACGATCTCCTCGAGGATGTCCTCGATGGTCACCAGGCCCGCGAACCCGCCGTATTCGTCGACGACGATCGCGATGTGGATCCGCTGGGCCTGCATGTCCTTGAGCAGCTCGTCGACCGGCTTGGACTCCGGCACGAACGTCGGCGGCCGCATGAGCTCCTCCACCCGGGGCCCGTTCCGGGCCTCGGAGGTGTTCTGCGACCGGCGGACGAGGTCCTTGAGGTAGACCACGCCCACGACGTCGTCAACGTTCTCGCCGATGACCGGCAGCCGGCTGAAGCCGCTGCGGAGCGCGAGGGCGAGCGCCTGACGCACCGTCTTGTGGCGCTCGATCCAGACGACGTCGGTCCGCGGCACCATCACCTCGCGCGCGATGGTGTCCCCCAGCTCGAACACCGAATGGATCATGTTCCGCTCGCCCGACTCGACGACGCCGCGCTCCTCGGCCATGTCGACCAGCTCGCGCAGCTCCACCTCGGTGGAGAACGGCCCGTCGCGGAATCCGCGGCCCGGGGTGAGCGCGTTCCCGACCAGGATCAGCAGCGTCGCCACGGGCCCGAGCACCCGCCCGAGCAGCCGCATCAGGCCTGCCGTGGCAAGCGCGACGCCGTAGGCGTGCTGGCGGCCGAGGGTGCGCGGCCCGACCCCCACGAGGACGTAACTGACCACGATCATGACGCCGGCGGCGGTGAGGACCGTCTGCCAGCCGTCGCCCCACAGGCCGTACAGGACCACCGTGAAGAGCACCGCGGCGAGCGTCTCGCAGACGATCCGCAGCAGGAGCAGCAGTGCGACGTGCCGTGCCCTTTCGGCGACGACCTCCTCCAGCCCGGCGGCGCGCTTGACGCCCTCGCGGCGCATCTCCTCGACACGCGCCTTGGAGACCCGCTGGAGGGCGGCGTCCATGGCGGCGAACAGGCCGGCCAGGGGCACCAGGCAGATGGCGATCACCAGCAGGGTGATCGCGCTCGCGGTCATCGGTCGCCGCTCATCGGCAGCAGACTCATCAGGCTCGGGGCTCCCGCGCGGCCGGCGCGCCGGTCACCGGCTCCCGGGGCGCGGAGCGCCAGCCCTCGATGAGCTTCTGCTGGAGACCGAACATCTCCTTCTCCTCGTCGGGCTCCATGTGGTCGTACCCGAGGAGGTGCAGCACGCCATGGGTGGCCAGCAGCACCAGTTCGTCGTCCATGGAATGCCCGGCCGCCCGGGCCTGGCGGACGGCGACGGCCGGGCAGAGGACGACGTCGCCGAGCAGAGCGGGGCCGGGCTCGGGATCGTCGGGCCGGGCGGTGTCGAGCTCGTCCATCGGGAAGGCCAGGACGTCGGTCGGGCCCTTCTCCCCCATCCACCGCTGGTGCAGGCTGCTCATGTAGTCGACGTCGACGCACAGCACCGACAGCTCGGCCATGGGGCTGACCTGCAGCTCGGCCAGAACGAACCGGCAGATGCCGGCCAGCTCCGCTTCGTCAACGGCGATCTCGGACTCGTTGGCCACCTCGACGGGCACGCCGGTCAGCTCCCCTGCCGGCGCGGCCGGGACGTCCGGACCGGCGCGCTGGCCGGTCGGGAATGTTGCTGGGAGGCGTCCCAGCGTTCGTAGGCGTCGACGATGTCGCCGACCAGCCGGTGCCGGACGACGTCCGCGCTGGTCAGGTTCGAGAAGTGGACGTCCTCGATCCCGTCCAGGATCTCCCGCACGATCCGCAGGCCGCTCTGCGCACCGCCGGGCAGGTCGACCTGCGTGACGTCACCGGTGACGACGATCTTGGACCCGAACCCGAGCCGGGTGAGGAACATCTTCATCTGCTCGGCGGTGGTGTTCTGCGCCTCGTCGAGGATGACGAAGGCGTCGTTGAGCGTGCGCCCGCGCATGTAGGCCAGGGGGGCCACCTCGATCGTGCCGGCGGCCATGAGCCGCGGGATCGAGTCGGGGTCGACCATGTCGTGCAGCGCGTCGTAGAGCGGCCGCAGGTAGGGGTCGATCTTCTCCGAGAGCGTGCCCGGCAGGTAGCCCAGCCGCTCCCCGGCCTCGACCGCCGGGCGGGTCAGGATGATCCGGTTGACCTGTTTGGTCTGCAGCGCCTGCACGGCCTTGGCCATCGCCAGGTACGTCTTGCCGGTGCCGGCCGGACCGATGCCGAAGACGATGGTGTGGTCGTCGATCGCGTCCACGTAGTGCTTCTGGTTCAGCGTCTTCGGCCGGATCGTGCGGCCGCGGCGGCTGAGGATGTCCAGGCTGAGGACGTCGGCCGGCCGCTCGGACCCGCCGTTGCGGAGCATGCCGATGACCCGCCGCACCGAGTCGGGGCGCAGCGACTGGCCGGTGCCCAACAGGGCGATCAGCTCGTCGAAGACCCGGACGGCGAAAGCGTTGTCGGCCGGCTGCCCGGTCACCGTGATCTCGTTGCCGCGCACGTGGACGTCGGCTGGAACCTCGGCCTCGACCATGCGGAGCAGTTCGTCGCCGGAGCCGAGCAGTCCGACCATGGAGACCGACTCCGGGACGGTGATGGTGGCCCGGACGGCGGCCGGAGCACCGCCGGCGGGCTGGACAGATGTGGATGCGGAGGCAGCGTCCTGAGCCGCGGCACGCGCCGAGGCCTCTCGGGACGCGCTGCCATCAGGCGCGGGGGCGCCTGGGGAGGTGTCGGGCAAGAACCCTCGACCCTGCCTTCCTAGGACGGAACTAGAGGACTGTCCGAGTCTACCCGCGCAGGAGGGAGGGAATCCCGGTTCGCTCGTCAGCTCACCTCCCTGAATAGGTCGCCTTTCCGGGGCCGTCGGTGAGGAACGAGGCCACGGCCCTGCGCAGATCGTCGGTGCCGAACAGCGCGCCGGAGATTTCCGGCAGCACGGCGTCGGCGGCGCGGGCACCCTCACGGACGGCGGTGGCGACGAGTTTCTTGGTCGCCGCGTGGGCCACCGTCGGGCCGGCCGCGACGCGGTGCGCGTACTCCCTGGCCGCCTCGGCAAACCCCTCGTCGGGCAGCACCCGGTTGACGACGTTCCAACGCTCGAGGACGGCGGCCGGATAGCGCTCGCCGGTGAAGATCAGCTCTTTCGCGCGGGCGGGACCGGCCCGCTCGGCGAGCCGCTGCGGACCGCCCATCGACGGGGTGAGTCCGACGACGATCTCGACCAGCCCGAAGGATGACTTCTCGGCAGCCAGGAGGATGTCGCAGGCCAGTGCCAGCTCGAAAGCCGCGGTCAGTGTCAGCCCGTGCGCGGCGAAGACCGTCGGCACCGGGAGGTCCTCGAGCGTCTGCGCGACCCTGAGCAGGCGAGTCCAGAGATCCGCGCCGCGGCGCATCGGCTCCGGTCCCTCGGCGATGTCGTGGAAGAACGACACGTCGACCCCACCCGAGACCACCTTCCCGCGCGCCTCGACCAGCACCGCCCTGGCCCGCCCGGGGTGCGCCGGGTCGGTCAGCGCGACCAGTTCGGCCGCCGCGTTCTCCAGCGCGTTGAACACCGGCACGTCGAAGAGGTTCAGCGGAGGGTTGTCGAAAACGACGACGGCGACGTCACCGTCCCGCTCGATCCGGACGGGCGCATCCATCGTGGTCATGCCCCGATCCTCACACTGCCCGCCCGGAAGCCTGGCGGCGGTCGCCGATCAGGCGGCTGGTGACCACCCCCACGGCCTCGCGCGAGCCGCAGGTCGCGCGTCGTGGACAGCTCACCCCGGAACGGATCGGGCCCAGCCGCTCGAGGACGTCTTCGTTCACCCGGGCTCCGTTGCGGGCCGCCGTCCGCGGGGTAGTCCTCCGCCCTGTCGACGAGCTGGTCGACGAACGCAGTGACCGCGCCGGCGTGCCCGCCGGCGCGGCAGGCTCTGGAGGTACTCGATGAACCCCGCCCTGCTCGCCGCAGGGGCTGCCCCCGCCCCGATCGTCCCCGCGTCGGGAACCGGTCAGCTGATCCTGGCCGCCCTGGTCGGCATCGCCGTGATCGTCGTGCTGATCACCCGCTTCAAGGTCCACCCCTTCCTCTCGCTGACGATCGGCTCCCTCGTGGTGGGCGCCGTCGCCGGCATGCCGATGGCTGACGCCGTCACCAGCTTCTCGAACGGTGTCGGGTCCACGGTCGCCAGCGTCGGGCTGCTCATCGCGCTCGGCGCCATGTTCGGCCGGCTGCTCGCCGACTCCGGTGGTGCCGACCAGCTCGTCGACACGATCGTCGGCCGGGCCGGCGTCCGGACACTGCCCTGGGCGATGGCCCTGGTCGGCGCCCTGATCGGCCTGCCGATGTTCTTCGAGATCGGCCTCGTCCTGCTGATGCCGGTGATCCTGCTCGTCTCGATCCGCTCCGGGCTCTCGCTCATGCGCGTCGGAATCCCGGCGCTGGCCGGCCTCTCCGCGATGCACGGGCTCGTGCCCCCGCACCCCGGGCCGTTGATCGCCATCGCCGCTCTGCACGCCAACCTGGGGATCACCCTGGCGCTCGGCGTCCTGATCGCCATACCCACGGTCATCGTGGCCGGCCCGCTGTTCTCCAGATACGCGGCGCGGTGGGTCGACGTCGCTGCACCGGCGACGTTCGTGACCGACCGGGAGGCCGCGCTCGTCGGCGCGGGGACCGAGCAGCCGGTCCCGCTCGGCGGGACAGCGGCCGGCGGCGCCACGACCCGCGCACCTGCGACCGGGGGGCCCTCGACGGGTGGGCCCTCGACCGGTGGAGGCACGGGGGGCACGGACGGTGTCGACACCGGACGGGTCGGCCGGCGTCCGTCCTTCGGCGTCACGCTGGCGACGGTCCTGCTGCCCGTCGTCCTGATGCTGGCCAAGGCCCTCGCCGACATCTTCCTGTCCAAGGGCCAGCCGCTCTACACCGTGCTGGACTTCATCGGGACGCCGATGATCGCGCTGCTCATCTCGGTGATCGTTGCGATGTTCACGTTCGGTCGTGGCTCGGGCATGGACCTCCGGGGGATCGCCGCATCGCTGGAGAGGTCACTGCCCCCGATCGCCGGCATCCTGCTCATCGTCGCCGCCGGTGGCGGGTTCAAGCAGACGCTGATCGACACCGGTATCGGCTCCGTGATCGCCGACGCCGTCAAGAGCAGCTCAATGTCGGTGCTCCTGCTCGGCTGGCTCGTCGCAGTGCTCATCCGCGTCGCCACGGGCTCGGCGACCGTCGCCACGGTGACCGCCTCCGGCGTCCTCGCGCCACTGGCCTCCGGGCTGAGCACCTCGCACGTCGCCCTGCTCGTGCTGGCGATCGGCTCCGGCTCGCTGTTCTTCTCGCACGTCAACGATGCGGGCTTCTGGCTGGTGAAGGAGTACTTCGGCGTGAGCGTCGTGCAGAACCTCAAGACCTGGTCCGCGATGGAGACGCTGCTCTCGGTCACGGGTCTGGTCCTGGTGCTGGCAATCGGGCTGGTCGTCTAGACGCCCGGGCTCTGCTGTCGACCGGGCTCAGCCGGGGGGCCAGGCCATGCGGCGGCCGCCCAGGACGTGCAGGTGTACGTGGTCCACGCTCTGCCCCGCCTCAGGACCGGTGTTGGTGACCAGGCGGTAGCCGGGCTCGGTGGTGTCGCCGTCCACCAGGCCCTCCTGGGTGGCGACCTGATGGGCAGCGGAGACGATCTCGGCCAGCAACCCTGGATCGGCGGCGCCGAGCGCGCCGATGTTCCGGTGGTGCTCCTTGGGGATCACCAGCACATGGGTCGGGGCCTGCGGATTGATGTCGCGGAAGGCGAACACGCGGTCGGTCTCGTGCACGACATCGGCCGGGATCTCCCCGGCGACCATGCGGCAGAACAGGCAGTCGCTCACGAAGCGACCCTAGATCGAGACGGGGGCGCCGGCCTCATGCGGGGCCGTGGTGCAGTCCGGAGGACTGCCGTGTCATACCCAGCGGGTTCGCAGGGAAAGAGCGGCGAGCGCGGCGGCGCCGGCCGTCGACGTGCGCAGCACCTCGGCTCCGAGCCGCACGGCCTGGGCGCCGGCCGCGCGGAACGCCACCACCTCACCGTCGGTCAGCCCACCCTCGGGCCCCACGACGACGGCAACCGTGCCCGCTGCCGGAATCGCCAGCTCCGCCAGCGGCCGGCGGGCCTGCTCGTGCAGCACCACGGCGAGGTCGACGTCGGCGAGCAGGCCGCACACCTCGCGGGTGGTCATCGGCCCGGTCACCTCGGGAACCCGCGGCCGGCGGGCCTGCTTGCTGGCCGCCCGCGCAGCGGCCCGCCACTTGGCCAGGCCCCTGTCGACCCGGTCCTCCCGCCAGCGGGTGACGCAGCGCGACGCCGTCCACGGGACGATCCGGTCGACCCCGAGCTCGGTGGCGAGCTCGACGGCCAGCGGACCGCGGTCGCCCTTGGGGAGCGCCTGGACCAGCACGAACTCGGGCTCGTGCGGTGGCACCTCGAACCGGTTGCGCACCGCCACCCTGAGCCCCTCGGGCCCGGCGGAGAGCACGGCACCCTCGGCGACGGTGCCGTTCCCGTCGGCGACCCGCACCTGCTCACCGGGGGTCAGCCGCAGGACGTCGACCGCATGCCGCCCCTCGGCCCCGTCCACCACCAGCTCATCGGCCTCCGGGACGGCGTCCAGGAGGAACAGGGGTGCGCCGTCGAGTTCCGGGATCCCGGCCTCGGTCGCCACCGGTCAGCGTCCGTTGAACGCGTCGCGAACCCGGGAGAAGAGCCCGCCCTGCGCCTCGCGATGGGTCTCCGGCTGGTCCTCACCCCGGAGGGCTGCCAGCTCGCGCATCAGCTTCTCCTGCTCGGGGTCGAGACGGGTGGGGGTCGTGACCTCGACGTGCACGAGCAGGTTCCCCCGGCCGGTGGCGCGCAGCCGCGGGGCACCGTGCGCACGCAGCGTGATCACGCTGCCGGACTGCGTGCCCGGGCGGATGTCGAGGTCTTCCTCGCCGTCCAGGGTCTTCAGGCTCAGCGTGGTGCCGAGCGCCGCGGCGGTCATCGGCAGCGTCACCCGGCAGTGCAGGTCCTCGCCCTCACGGGTGAAGACCTCGTGCGGCCGCTCGTGGATCTCCACGTACAGGTCACCCGCGGGGCCGCCGCCGGGGCCCACCTCACCGTGCCCGGTGAGCCTGATCCGCATCCCGTCCTCGACGCCGGCCGGCACCTTCACCGGAATCGTCCGCCGCGACCGGACGCGCCCGTCGCCGGCGCATTCGGGGCAGGGCTCCGGGATGACCTGACCGGTGCCTGCGCAGGTCGGGCACACCCGGCTGGAGATGACCTGCCCCAGGAAACCGCGCTGGACGCTCTGCACCTCACCGCGCCCCGAGCAGGTGATGCAGGTGGTCGGGTGCGTGCCCGGCGCCGTTCCGGCGCCGCTGCAGGTGGTGCAGAGGACGGCTGTGTCGACGGTGATGTCCTTGGTGGTGCCGAACACGGTCTCGTCGAGCTCCAGCTCGATCGGGATGAGCGCGTCCCGGCCGGCGCGGCTGCGGCTGCGCGGGCCGCGGGTGGCCGCGCCGCCGAAAAAGGCGTCCATGATGTCGCCCAGTCCGCCGAAGCCGGCGCCACTGAACCCGCCGCCGCCCATGCCGGCGCTGCTGTCGAACGGGTCGCCCCCGAGGTCGACGATTCGGCGCTTCTCGGGGTCGGTCAGCGCCTCGTAGGCCCGGGTGACCTCCTGGAAGCGCTCCTTGGCGCCGGGTTCCGGGTTGACATCTGGGTGCAGATCCCGGGCCATCTTTCGGTACGCACGCTTGATCTCGCTCTCGGTCGCCCCGGGCGCCACGCCCAGCACGCCGTAGTAATCGGTCGCCATCGAGTTGTCTCAGCCTCAGCTCTCGGCCAGCAGGTGGCCGACGTAGCGGGCCACGGCACGAACCGCGGCCATGTTTGTCGGGTAGTCCATGCGGGTGGGGCCCACGATCCCGAGGCCGCCGAGCGCCCGGTCCGTGGAGCCGTAGCCGACCGACACGAACGAGGCACTGGCGAGCGCCTCGTGAGCGTTCTCCTCGCCGATCCGGACCATGACGGTGCTGGCGTCCACCTGACTCATCAACCGCAGCACCACGACCTGTTCTTCCAGCGCCTCCAGAACCGGTCGCACGGTGCCAGGGAAGTCCAGAGCGTTGCCGCGGGTGAGGTTCGCCGTCCCGCCGACGACCAGCCTGTCCTCGCTCGGCTCGACGAGGGTCTCCAGCAGGGTCGAGCTCACCGTGCCCACCAGGCCGCGGAGGTGCTCCGGCGCCGTCTCGAGCAGATCGGACACCTTGTCGCCGGCCTCGGCCAGTTGCACCCCGACGAACGCGGCATTCAGCACGCTGCGCAGTTCGCGCACGCTGTCGGCGTCGACATCGGTCTGCGTCTCGACGACCCGCTGCTCGACCCGGCCGGTGTCGGTGATGAGCACCAGCAGTAGCCGCGCCGCGGCGACCTGGACCACCTCGAGGTGGCGGACGGCGCTGCGCGAGAGCGACGGGTACTGCACGACGGCGACCTGGCGGGTGAGCTGCGCCAGGAGACGGACGGTGCGGCCGAGGACGTCGTGCAGGTCGACCGCCCCGTCGAGGAACCGCTCGATCGCCCGCTTCTCGGCCACCGACAGCGGCTTGACGGACGAGAGCCGGTCGACGAACAGGCGGTAGCCCTTGTCGGTGGGCACCCGGCCGGCACTGGTGTGCGGCTGGGTGATGTAGCCCTGCTCCTCGAGCACTGCCATGTCGTTGCGGATGGTTGCCGGGGAGACGCCGAGGTCATGGCGATCGGCGAGAGCCTTGCTGCCGACGGGGTCGTTGGTCGAGACGTAGTCCTGGACGATGGCGCGAAGCACCTCCAGGCGGCGTTCGTCGTGCGCCACGGTGACACCTCCCCGCACCGGTCGAACTGCCGCGCGGACCTCCGGACAGCCGTCCTGGACTGGCACTCGCACGGACAGAGTGCCAGTCCAGACTACCTCCGCCGGTGCGCCCCGTCGCGCGGCTCGCGGGCCTCTCGGCCTCCACGAGGCATCGCCACCGTCCTCCGACGCGACCGTCGCCGCAGGGATGCCCGGCGGATAGGGTGGGACGGGTCGGCGCCCCGTGGACGGGGCAGAGAGCGGAGGTCGGTTCCCTGATCTTCAAAGCTGTACATGACGGCCGCCCCTATCCCGACCACGGCATGTCCACACGGGACTGGGCGATGATTCCGCCCCGGCAGGTCCGGATGGACACCCTGACGACGACGAAGCGAGAGCTCGCGCTCGACGCCCTGCTCGCCGACGACTCGACCTTCTACGGGGACCTGTTCCCGCACGCGGTCCAGTGGCACGGTGAGCTCTATCTCGAGGACGGGCTGCACCGCGCGCTGCGGGCGGCCCTGCAGCAGCGCAACGTCATCCACGTCCGCGTGCTCGACCTCGACGCGCTCACCCCCGTGCAGACGCCGTCCGGCCCCACGACGGAGTCGATCCCGGCTCAGCCCCCGGTCCCGAACCCCCGCCGGATCTGAACGGGCCGCTCGGGCGTCGTACCCCGAGCAGGGATCTCGGCTGACATCTGTCAGGTGCGCGGAGCCCCTGGCACGGGGCAGCCCGCCGGGAACGTGCCGAGATCGGCGACGACGTAGCCGCGGGGATAGCTGCGGATCTGCGGCAGTTGGCGGGCGAAACAGGGCTCGGCGCGCGGCGGGAGGAGTCGCACCACGCGCCCCCGCGCCTTCAGCCCACCGCGGACCAGCCCGCGCAGCACCCGCGAGGGGTGCGGGAAGCCGAAGGCGTCCAGCAGCGGACCGTCCATCATGGCGAAGGACATCCGGCGCACGAGGGCGGCCGGCAGCCGGTGGTTGGGCGGGAACGTCGTCAGCAACGCCACGGTCGACTCGGCGACGCCCCGTGCTCCGGCGTCGAAGCCGAAGTGCTCGCGCTCGTAGGCGTCCATCAGGCGCGCGAACGCCTGCCAGGTCTGCGGGATGTCGCGGATGCCCATGTGCCGGCCGAGCTCGCGGTAGTAGTTGGCGCTCGCGATGCGTTCGGACTCGGTCATCGGGCGCCAGCCGTAGTCGCCCAGCCAGCGGATCGGCATGACGACGAATGTCGCGAGCACGTACCGCAGGTCGTCGCTGCTGATGTCGTACGAGTGGTGCATCTGGTTCATGCGGCGGACCGCGGTGCGCCCGGTCTCGCTGCCCAGACCGTGCTCGAGCACCGCGTCGAGGATCAGGACGGTGTCGTCGTAGCGCTTCTGTCCGCGTTCGGTGAGCTCACCGGTGCGCGCCAGCAGCCCGCCGATGCTGGGGACGGCATAGGTGCGGAAAAGCGCGAAGCTCAGGGCCTGGTTCATGTCCCACGGGAACTCGTACGTCCCCGTGAGCCGGTAGATCTCGTGGAAGTCCCGCGCCGGATCCAGCCGCTCGATGCGACGCCGCACGTCGAACCGCCGCATGCCGCCTCCCTCCGCAGCCCGTGACGGCAGCATGCGCGGGCAGCCGCCGCCTGCGGAAGGGCAGGCGGTCAGTCGGTCAGGTCGCGGACCAGTGCGTCGGCGAGCAGCCGGCCGCGGTCGGTGAGGACCGCACGGCCCTCGCCGTGGGCCGCCGGCTCGAGCAGTCCCCTCGCGACCGCATCGGTGGCCCGGGCCCGACCGGTGGCCGAGAGCGCGGTCAGGGGCAGCCCCTCGCGCAGCCGCAGCCCGAGCATGACCGTCTCCAGCGCGCGGTCCGCGTCCTCCAGCAGCTCGGAGCCCTGCGCAGGGCTCTCCCCCTGGGACAGCCGGTCGGCGTAGGCCGCCGGGTGCTTGACGTTCCACCAGCGCAGGCCACCGACGTGGCTGTGCGCTCCCGGACCGACGCCCCACCAGTTCGCGTTCGCCCAGTACAGCTCGTTGTGGCGGCAGCGGGCGGCCCCGCCCGTGGCCCAGTTGGACACCTCGTACCAGTCGAACCCGGCCGCGCGCAGGGTCGCGTCGGCCTGCTCGTAGCGGTCGGCGAGGACGTCGTCGTCCGGCATCGGCAGCTCGCCGCGGCTGATCCGTCGCGCCAGCCGGGTGCCCTCCTCGACGATCAGCGCGTAGGCCGAGACGTGGTCCACCGGGGCGGCGAGGACGGCGGCCAGGGACGCCGCCCAGTCGTCCGCGGTCTCGCCGGGTGCGCCGTAGATGAGGTCGAGGTTGATGTGCTCGAAGCCGGCGGACCGGGCTTCGTGCGCGGCCTCCACCGCCCGGCCGGGGGTGTGCCGGCGGTCGAGGACGGCCAGGACGTGCTCGGCTGCCGACTGCATGCCCAGGCTGACGCGGGTGAAGCCGGCTTCACGCAGACGGGCCAGCGAACCGGGGGTGACCGTCTCCGGGTTGGCCTCGGTGGTGACCTCGACGTCGTCGGCGACCGGGAAGAGCTCGCGGACCGCAGCCAGGACCGCAGCGAGATCGTCGGCGGGCAGCAGGGTCGGGGTGCCGCCACCGACGAAGACCGTGGACACCGTCGGCAGGTCGGGGCCGAGGACACGGGCCGCGCGCTGCATTTCGGCGATCGCGGTGCCCGCGTACTCGGCCCGGTTGGCACCTGGCCCGAGCTCGTCGGAGGTGTAGGTGTTGAAGTCGCAGTAGCCGCAGCGGGTCGCGCAGAACGGCACGTGCACGTAGAGCCCGAAGGGCGTGGTGGCCAGCCCCTCGCGGGCGCTGTCGGGGAGCCGGCCGGATCCGGGCACCCTCGGCGACGAGGCCGGCAGCAGCGGCAGGACGGTGTTCATCTGCTCCCAGTGTGCCGCGCGGCCGCCACGCACCGGCAGGATGCCGCTGTGACTCCCGACCGAGTGCTGCAGGTACAGGTGTCGCGTGGGGTCGCGACGCTGACGCTGGACTCCCCCGCCAACCGCAACGCGCTCTCCCGCGCGATGCGTGCACAGCTCGGCGCGGCGGTGCGCGACGCCCTTGCCGACGACGCTGTGCGGGTGATCGTCCTGAACCACACCGGCCGCGTCTTCTGCTCCGGGATGGACCTTGCCGAGGCCGCGGGCGGCGGGGTCGAGGACCAGGGGGTCCGCGAGTTCCCCCAGCTGCTGGAGGCGCTCTGGTCCTCCCCCAAGCCGGTGGTGGCCGTCGTCCGGGGCTCGGCACGGGCGGGCGGGGTCGGGCTGGCGGCCGCCTGCGACGTCGTCGTCGCGGCCGACTCCGCGTCCTTCGCGTTCTCCGAGGTCCGGCTGGGTCTCGTCCCGGCCGTGATCTCCGCCGTCGTCCTGCCGCGGATGGTGCCGCACGTGGCGCACCGGCTGATGCTCACCGGTGAGGTGTTCGACGCCGCGACCGCGGCGGCGGGTGGCCTGGTCGACCTGGTCGCGGCCGACGACGCCGTCGACGACGCGCTCGCCGGGCTGCTCACGGCGCTCGCGGCCGGCGCCCCCACCGCACTGGCCGAGACCAAGCGCCTGCTCCGCGCCGGGTCGCCGCTGGAGTTCGACGACCTGCTCGACCTCTCGGCGCGGTTCTTCGCCGGCGACGAGGGCCAGGAGGGCATCGCCTCGTTCCGCGAGAAGCGCCCCGCGCGCTGGGTGCCCACCACCGACTGATCGAGGAGCTCTCGGCCGCGGGGGCGTTTCCGCCGGTCGGGACAGGGCAGAAGTCCCGGGATGAGCAGCGAGGCGCCTCGCTCGGCCGTCATCGGACTGCTCGCCGACCCCGATCTGCCGGCGAACCTGCCCGTGCATCTCGGCCAGGCTCTGCCGAGCTTCCTGTCCGATGTCGACCCAGAGCGCAGCTGGCGGGTGGACATGGAGGTGATACCGCTCGCCGGGGGCGAGCAGCAGGAGGCGACAACGCTCCTGAAGGCCGCCGGCGAGATGCTGCGACAGCGCGACTGGGACATGGTCATCGTGCTCACCGATCTGCCCCGACGCGCGGGTACCCGCGCGGTCGTGGCCGACCTCAGTCCTGACGACGGTGCGGCCCTGGCGTCCGTCCCCGCGCTCGGGGCGATCCGCCTGCGGCAGCGTGCGCTCGCCGTCGTCGCCCACCTCGTGCTGGTGCTGGCGGGGACCACGGAGGGCCGGAGACCAGGTGCGTGGCACCTACGGGCCCTGGCCCGGGAGACCGGGGAAGGCGGCGATCGGCTGGTGCTCCCGTCCCGGCTGGGCAGATGGCGGCTGCTGGCCGGCATGGTGCGTGCCAATCGGCCCTGGCGGCTGGTCACCGGGCTCTCCGGCGCACTGCTCGCCGCGTTCGCAGGCAGCGCGGTCTCACTCCTGACTCCCACGCTGTGGCAGCTGGCCGCTGAACTCAGCGGGGGGCGGCTGGTGCTGGTCACGGCCGTGTCGATCGCCGCGATGGTCGTCTATCTGATCCTTCAGCACGAGCTGTGGGAACGACTCGCGGACGCCGGCAGCCCGCGGCTGGCCCGGCTCTACAACGTCACGACCGCGGCCACCGTGACCCTCGGCGTCGCGATCTTCTACCTCGTCCTGCTGGCGCTGATGGCCGTGCTCGTCCCCTTCTTCCTGACCCACGACATCCTGGCGCAGAACATCGGCCATCCACCGACCTTCCGCGACTACGCGCACATCATCTGGCTCATCGCCTCCGTGGCGGTGGTGAGCAGCGCCCTGGGGTCCGGGACCGAGGACGACGAGAGCGTGCGCCGCGCTGCGTACGGCTATCGGCACCGTGTCCGGGCGGAGGAGGAGGCGGCGCTGCGGTCGGCCGGGTCCTCCCGGTCGACCGATCCGTGAGAATCGGCAGAGGTTTCTCCGGCTGCCGAACCGGGTTCAGCGCAACCGGCGGGTGTTGTCCGCCAGTCGCTCGGTGACCCGCTGTGCGTCCAGCCACTCCATGAGCGGGACGGCGACCCGGCGGCTGGTCCCCCACGCCTGCCGGGCCTCGCTGACGGTGAACGGCTGCGGAAGCGCCGACAGCCGGTCGCGCGCCTGCTCCGCGACGTCCGGGGCGAGGTACACGCCGTCGGCGACGCGCACCAGCTGGCCGCTGCGCACGGCGGCGGCCAGCTCGCGGACGCCCAGCCCGGCGGCGACGAGTTCCGGTGCCTCCGGCGCGGCGAAGGGGTCGGCGCGCAGCCGGGCCCGGATCTGCTCGACGGCGCGCTGGACCTCCGCAGGAAGCGCGGCGTCCTCGTCGAGCACCCGGCCGTCGCGCAGCACGAACGGCGGCCGGACGACGACCTCCAGCAGGCCCACGTCCGGCAGCTCCAGCGCTCGGCGCAGGACCTCGGTCGGCGGCCCCGGCTCCAGGGGCCGCAGCTGCCGGTAGCGGGCGACGACCTGGGGCACCCGCGCCGCCAGCTCGTCGGCCAGTCCCCCCGCCAGCAGCCAGGGCCCGTGGGCGGTCGCGTCCGCGGGCACCGGCCAGCCCATCGCCGCGAACTCCTCCGCGCGCACGATCCGTCGGCGGCGGAGCTCGGCCGAGGCGGCGGCCGGACCAGTGGGTCGGGTCGCGAGCTCCGCGGCCCGCTGCCGGGCGGCACCCCGCCGGTGCAGCTCGGGCGGGTCGACGTCCACCGCATCGGCACCGAGGACCCGGCGGCTGCCCGGGTCCCGCAGCAGCAGCCGGTCGCCGACCCGCAGCGGCAGGGGCTGGGCCAGCCGCAGCCGGACGACCGCGCCGTCCAACGGACGGAGGCGGGCGCCGACCGTCGCCGACCCCACGTGAACGACCGGCTCGGCCGGCAGCCGGCCCTCCGGCACGGCGGTCAGGACGACGTCGACGACGTCGGTGGCACGGAACGCGCCCGGGGTCAGCAGCGCGTCCCCGCGGGACAGCTCCTCGACGGCCATCCCGCGCAGGTTGAGGGCCACCCGGGCGGTTGCGACCGCCCACTCGACCGGCTCGCCGAGCGACTGGACCCCGCGGACGACCACCTCGCGGTCGCCCAGCACCAGCCGGTCCCCGGCCGCCACCGAGCCCGCCGCCAACGTGCCGGTGACCACCGTTCCGGCGCCGCGGATGGTGAAGGCACGGTCGACCCAGAGCCGGACGGGTGCGCCGACGTCGGGTGCGGGCAGGGCCGCCAGCAGCGACTCCAGGGCGCCGACGAGCGCGGGCAGCCCCTCCCCGGTGCGGGCGCTCACGGCCACGCCCGGCACCGCTCTCATCGAGGTCGCGCCGAGCCGCTCGCCGACGTCGGCCAGCACGGGAGCCGGGTCGGCGACGTCGGACTTCGTCACCGCGAGCACGGCGTGCCGGACGCCGAGCGCATCCAGGACGGCGACGTGCTCGGCCGTCTGCGCCGACCACCCGTCGTCCGCCGCGACCACCACCAGCGCCGCCGGCACCGAGCCGACGCCGGCGAGCATGTTGCCCACGAAGCGCTCGTGACCGGGCACGTCGACGATGGCCAGCCGGCGGCCCGAGGGCAGCGTCGTCCAGGCGAAGCCGAGGTCGATGGTGAGCCCGCGCCGGCGCTCCTCGGCCCATCGGTCGGGTTCCATGCCGGTGAGTGCCCTGACGAGGGCGGACTTGCCGTGATCGACATGACCCGCGGTGGCGATCACGTCCACCGGCGACCGACCTCCAGCACGGCGGCGGCCAGCGCGTCGTCCTGCGACGGCGGCAGGCTGCGCAGGTTCAGCAGGGTGCGGTCGCCCTCGACGTGCCCGACGACGGGCGGCGATCCATGCCGTAGGGGGTCGGCGAAGGACGGCGGCAGCGAGACGGCGGCGCTCGGGAGCGGGAACTCCGGTGCGCCTCCCCCGCCGACCCGCGCCTCCGCATCGACGGCTACCGCGTCGAGGCCCTCGGCCGCCAGCCGGTCGGCCAGGGCGCGGGCCCGCACCCGCAGCTCGTCGACGTCGGCGGCGAGCATCTGCTGGACGGGCGGCAGGGGTCCGCGCAGCGTCGCCTCCAGGGCGGCCAGGGTGGTCTTGTCGACCCGCAGTGCCCGGTAGAGCGGATGCCGTCGGAGGCGCTGGACCAGCTCGGCCCGCCCGAGGACCAACCCGGCCTGTGGCCCCCCCAGCAGCTTGTCGCCGCTGGCCAGCACCAGGTCGGCTCCGGCGGCGAGGGTGGTCTGCAGGTCCGGCTCGTCGGGGAGCAGCGGATGGGGACGCAGCAGGCCAGAGCCGACGTCGGCGACCAGCGGGACGCCGGTCCCGGCCAGGATGGCGGCGAGCTCGCCGACCTCGACCGACCGGGTGAAGCCGCGGACGACGAAGTTCGAGGGGTGCACCTTCAGCACCGCGCCGGTCTGCGTGCCGAGGGCGGCCCGGTAGTCGGCGAGGGCCACCCGGTTGGTCGCGCCGACCTCACGCAGCCGGGCGCCGGTGGACGCGAGCAGCTCCGGGATGCGGAAGCCGTCGCCGATCTCGACCAGTTCCCCGCGGGCCAGCACCAGCTCCCGCCCCTGGCCGAACGCGGTCGACACCAGTGCGAGGGCCGCCGCGCAGTTGTTGACGATCAGGGCGGCCTCGGCGGCCGGGACGGCTGCGAGCAGCGCCGCGATCGCCCCCTCACCCCGCGGGCCGCGGCGTCCGGAGGAGAGGTCGAGCTCCACGTCCGTGGTGCCGCTCGCGGCGACGACGGCCTCGACCGCCGCCGGCGACAGCGGCGCGCGACCGAGGTTGGTGTGCACCAGCACGCCGGTCGCGTTGAGCACCGGCCGCAGGCTGCTCGCGGTTCCCGGCAGTCGGACGAGGACGGCATCGACGGCGTCCGGGGGCGCGACCTCGCCGTCCCGGATCCGCTGCTGCACCTGCTGGACGACATCCTTGACCAGGCCGCGGCCGAGGCGCTCCCCCGCCTCCGCCAGCCGCGGATCGGCGAGCAGGGTGTCGGTGCGCGGCACGTTCCGCCGCGGGTCGGCGCTCATCGCCACGCAGCGTAGGCGCGGGAAGTTGATGGCGGAGGCGGACGGGAATCGAACCCGCCTGACCGAGCTGCTCGGCCACGTCGGCTTTAGAGGCCGCGGGGGTCACCAGACACCCTGACGCCTCCGCCGGAGAGCGTACGACCCGGAATTGTCAGGGGCCCTTGCCACCATCCCGCCATGACGCGCACCGTGTCCCGCTCCGCCGTGACGCTGCCCCTCTCGGTCACGCCCGAACAGGCGGCCGCGATCGCCGTCGCCCTGGCGGCGCGGCCCGACGGTCCCTACGCCGCCGAGGGCCGTGGAGCGCTGGAGCGGGTGCTCGCGGCGCTGGAGCCCGACCCGCGGCGCCGGCATGCACTGCGCACGAGCGCGCACCTCGTCCGCCTCGAGGCCGGTCGCTCCGCGGCTGTGGGCTCGGTGCTCGACCAGGGGTTGGCCCAGCACCGGGTCGTCGTCCTCGACTACCGGGACGGCACAGGCGCGGCCAGCCGTCGCGAGGTGGAGCCGCAGCTGCTCGCCCGCACCACCGACCGCGAGTACCTGGTGGCCTGGTGCCGGGAGCGGCAGGCGATCCGCTGGTTCCGGCTCGACCGCGTGGCCGGTGCCGAGCTGACGGACGAGTCCGCGCCCCGCCGGGATCCGGCCTCGTTCGGCGCACCGCCGGTGGGCCAGTCCGGCAACCATCCGACCCACCCGGCGGGCCGCGCCGTGCGCCGGCGAGATGCGGAGCAGCGCCCCCGGCTGGTCGTGCTGCCCGGCGGCCGAGCTGGGTGACGGAGCCTAGATTCGTGGCCGTGACCACCGCGCCCGCGACGATCCGGCTCACCCAGTACGCGCACGGCGGCGGCTGTGCCTGCAAGATCCCGCCCGGCGAGCTCGAAGCGGTGGTGGCCGGGCTGACCGCGACCGGGCCGTCGTCCCCGAACGCCGAGCTGGTGGTCGGGCTGGACGACGGGGACGACGCCGCGGTGGTCCGCATTGCCGGCGGCCAAGGGCTGGTGCTGACCACCGACTTCTTCACCCCGGTCGTCGACGACGCGTACACCTTCGGCCGGATCGCCGCGGCGAACGCGCTGTCCGACGTCTACGCGATGGGCGGCACTCCCGTGGTCGCGGTGAACCTGCTCGGCTGGCCCCGGGACGTGCTCCCGGCGGAGCTGGCCGCCGAGGTGCTGCGCGGCGGACTCGAGGTGGCGCAGGTGGCGGGCTGCCATGTCGGCGGCGGGCACTCGATCGACGACCCGGAGCCCAAGTACGGCATGGCGGTCACCGGCGTCGTCGACCTCGACCGGATCATCCGCAACGACGCAGCGGTCGCCGGGACGGCGCTGTCACTGACCAAGCCGCTGGGCGTCGGAGTGCTGAACAGCCGGCACAAGAGCACCGGAGAGGTGTCCGAGGAGGCGGTCGCGTCGATGACCTCGCTCAACGCCGACGCCGGCCGCGCCGCTGTCGCCGCCGGGATCCGCGCCGGCACCGACGTCACCGGATTCGGCCTGCTGGGGCACCTCTACAAGATGGCGCGGGCCAGCGGGGTCACCGCGGTGATCGACGCCGTCGCCGTCCCGTATCTCGCCGGGGCCCGTGAGGCGCTGGCCGACGGGTTCGTCTCCGGGGGCACCCGCCGCAACCTGGACTGGGTGCGCCCGCACACCGATCTGACGGGGGTCTCCGAGGACGAGGCGCTGCTGCTCGCCGACGCGCAGACCTCCGGCGGCCTGCTGCTGGGTGGCGAGATTCCCGGAGCGCCGGTGATCGGCGAGTTCGTGCCCCGCGGCGAGTACGTCGTCGTCATCCGCTGACAGCCGCGGGAGCATCGCAGCGAGCGCCAGCGAGCGAGGAGCGGACCGCGGCGCGGAAGCGGACCACTGTCACCATCCGCTGACGTCGGGCCTTCTGTACACAGAGCCCGGCGTGGCTGCCGGCGGAAAGCTCGGTTAGCGTCCCGCTCATGCTCGCTGCTTTCGTCTCGAAGCCGGCCCCGAAGGACCCGCTGTCCGTCCTGGAGGTCGGTGAACGGCCCGAGCCCGAGGTGCCCGAGGGCTGGACGACGATCCAGGTCAGAGCGGTCTCGCTCAACCACCACGATCTGTTCAGCCTCCAGGGCATCGGCCTGCCGGAGGAGCGGATGCCGATGATCCTGGGCACCGACGCGGCCGGCATCGACGGGGACGGCAACGAGGTCATCGTCCACGGCGTCGTCGCCAGCGAGGGGTGGACGGGGGACGAGACGCTGGACCCCAAGCGCACGCTCTTCTCGGAGCTGCACCAGGGGACGATGGCCGAGAAGGTCGCCGTCCCGAAGCGCAACGTGCTGCCCAAGCCGCCGGAGATGTCGTTCGCCGAGGCCGCCTGTCTGCCGACGGCGTGGCTGACCGCCTACCGGATGCTCTTCGTGAAGTCCGGGCTCCGTCCGGGCCAGACCGTACTCGTGCAAGGGGCCAGCGGCGGGGTCGCGACGGCGCTGATCGTGCTCGGCCGCGCGGCCGGCTACCGGGTCTGGGTGACCGGGCGCACCGAGGAGAAGCGGGCCGCGGCGCTGGCGCTCGGCGCCGAGCAGGCCTTCGAGTCCGGTGCGCGGCTGCCCGAGCGGGTGGACGGCGTCATGGAGACCGTGGGTGAGGCCACCTGGTCGCACAGCGTCAAGTCGCTCAAGCCCGGCGGCGTGATCGTGACCTCCGGCGCCACGACCGGCTACAACCCCGGCGCCGAGCTGAACCGGGTCTTCTTCACCCAGCTGTCGGTGATCGGCTCCACCATGGGCACCCGCAGCGAGCTCGAGTCGCTGATCGCGCTGTGCCGGGTCACCGGCGTCCGTCCCCAGATCGACGTCGAACTGCCGCTGACCCAGGCGCGCGAGGGGTTCGAGCGGATGCTCGAGGGCCGGACCGCCGGGAAGATCGTCTTCACTCTGTGAGCGGACAGGGGCGTGACCATCGCAGCGAGGAACGAGCGAGGAGCGGAGCGCCCCGCGGAAGCGAACCGGACAACCCTGTGACGGCTGTCGATCGGGTCGTCGCGGCGCTCCGGACCGGCGGGGTGGCGGCCGAGGTTCGGCGGTTCGACGAGCCGGTACCGACGGCCGCCGCGGCTGCGGCGGCACTTGGGTGCGAGGTCGGCGCCATCGCCAACAGCCTGGTCTTCGAGGCCGACGGGGAGCCGCTGCTCGTGCTGGCCAGCGGCGCGCACCGGGTGGACACCGCCAAGATGGCCGCGCTGATCGGCGCGCACCGAGTACGCCGCGCGACACCCGAGTTCGTGTTCGCCGCGACCGCCCAGGAGGTCGGTGGCGTGGCCCCGGTCGGTCACCCCGCTCCCCTGCGCACCGTCGTCGACGTCGACCTCGCCGGCTATCCCGTCGTATGGGCGGGCGGCGGCGACCACCACACGATGTTCTCCGCCTCCTACGAGGACCTGCTCCGTGTCACCGGCGGGGAGGCCGCGGCGGTCGCCTGAGGCGTCCCACCGCCGACCGGGGCGGGCGCCGACCATGATCAGCTCTGGTGTCAAGAAAAGTTGACAGTCCCCGTCACGCAACCTAGGTTGACAGCCATGGCGGACACAGTGGAGGTGGCATCGGCCGCCGGCAGTAGGGACCCCGCAGTGGGTCTGTCAGCCGTCCGATCCCTGCGGACCCTCGTCGAGCGCCTGGAGACCCTCCAGGTGCAGAACGCCCGCAACCACGGCTGGACGTGGGAGCAGATCGCGCAGCGGCTCGGCGTCTCGCGGCAAGCGGTGCACAAGAAGCACGCGGGCGGCCGCGGGCCGCTCCGGCGAAGGGACTGAAGGCATGTTCGAGCGGTTCACCCAGGAGGCCCGGCAGGTCGTCGTCTCGTCACAGGACGAGGCCCGGCTACTGCGCCATCACTACATCGGCACCGAGCACCTGCTCCTCGCGCTGCTCGATCAGGCGGGCTCCCCCACCGCGGCCGTGCTCGCACGGCACGGGCTGACGAGGGAGGCCGCCATCGAGGCCATCCATAGGTTCACGCACGGCGACGGGCTCGACGCAGCGGCCCTCGGCACGGTCGGGATCGACCTGGATGCCGTACGGGACAGCGTGGAGGCCGCCTTCGGACCGGGCACCCTCGACGTCTCGGGTCCGGGGAGGGGACGCGAGCCGAAGGGTCACATCCCGTTCACCCGCCGGGCGAAGAAGGTGCTGGAGCTGAGCCTGCGCGAGGCCGTCGTGCTGAAGAGCGGCAGCATCTCCGACGGGCACATCGCACTCGGCCTGCTGCGGGAGGGCGACGGTCTGGCCGCGAAGGTGCTCTCCGACCGGGGCGTCGACTTCGCCGTCCTCCGGCAGGACATCACGACCGCGCTCGCGGCCTGACGTCCCGCAGCAGGGACACCGCGGCGATCGCCGCCAGGCCGGCGGCCACCGCCGCCCCCGCGAAGACGGTGTGCAACTGGCTCAGGATCGCCGCGTTGGTGGCGGTGTCGTAGGCCGGACAGTCCGCCGGGCTCCGCGGGCACAGCTCGATCGGCGAGCCGATCGCGGCCACCTCAGCGGTGAACCGCCGCAGCGCCACCGCGGTGAGCAGGGAGAGGCCGAGGAGCATCCCCACCGTCCGGGCGACGACGGCGAGCGCGCTCGCAGTGCCGTGCACGTCGGACCCCGTAGCGGCCAGCAGCACCGTGTTGACCGGGGCGATGGCGAGACCGAAACCGAGGCCGGCGGCGAGCAGCACCACTGTCGCCCAGACGCCGTCCAGCGACGTGGCGCCCCACCCCGTCATGGCGACGAACGCGACCGCGGCCAGCCCGGTCCCTCCCGCCGCGACGAAACGAGGGGCGACCGACCGGCAGAGCCAGCCCCCGGCCACGGCACCGACCGGAACCGCGACCAACAGCCGGAGCAGTACGAGCGCCGCACCGAACTGGTCACCGGGTGTCGTCGTGTTGCGCGCGAACAGCGGGACGTCGACCAGCGCCGCCACCAGCGCGACACCGACGAGCAGATTGACGACCATCGCGCCCCATGCCTCGACCGGCCGCAGCGCGCGCAGCGGGAGCACCGGTTCGGGCGTTCGGCGTTCGTGCAGGAGGAACGCGACCCCCGCCACAGCCGCGAGAGGCAGGAGCAGCGGGCCATAGGCCACCACCTGCGTGGCCGGGTCGGCCGCGGCGAACGCCCACACGAGGCTGCCGAGCGTCAGCACGACCAGAGCTGACCCGAGGACGTCCACCTCGGCGGCCAGCCCTCGCCACCCGACCACGGGGAGGACGGCCCGCTCGGGCCGCGCGATGCTGCGGACGACGGCTGCGGCCCCCGCCAGCACGGCGACGAGCACGAGCGGTGTCGAGAACCCGACCGAGGAGACCACCGGGACGTAGAGCAGCCCCCCGGTGACGTCCTCGGCCAGGGCCGCGGGGGCGGCGAGCTGGAGGGCCAGCGCGAGGAACGCCGGCACGGCCAGCGCCAGTCCCAGCGGGTCGGGCCGGCGGACCCGGCCGCCGACCCCCACCCCCACGGCGAGCCCGAGGCCCAGCAGGAGGTTGAGCCAGAAGATGGCCCGCCAGTCGGCGACCGCCAGCACCGCCGCCCCGGCCAGCGGGCCCAGCACCGCCCCGGCTTCCTGCACCGCGCCCACCACCCCGAGCGGCAGCGAGCGGCGCTCGGGTGGCCAGCGGTCGGCGACGAGCGCGAGCGTGGCGGGCACCAGGCCGCCGGCGCCGATCCCCTGCAGGCCACGGCCCGCGACGGCGGGCCCGAGCGACACGGCGGTGGCCGTGAGCAGCGAGCCGAAGGCGAAGAGCAGCAGGCAGCCGACCAGGACCGGGACCCGACCGCGCAGGTCGGCCAGCCGGCCCAGCAGCGGCAGCGTGGCCGTGTAGCCGAGCAGGAAGCCGCCGATGACAGGCGAGGCCCGCTGGAGCTCGTCGAGCCCGACGCCGACCCCGGTCAGGATGTCCGGCAACGCCAGGACGACGACGTACGTGTCCGCCGCGGTGACCAGGACGGCGAGGGTCGCGAGGACGACCACGGCCAGTCCGGGCGCGGGAGGGACGACGGCCACCTGATCGGTCGCCGTGTCCGCGGCCCGGTTCGCCGCCGGTTCAGCCGGTGGGCGGCGCGGCGATCGAGACATGGGCCCCGAACTTGCTCAGGTCGAGCGTGAACGTGGCGTCGTTCGTGGCGGAGAAGAACGGGCCGGTCAGCTCGGCTCGACGCAGCTGACCGCTGTCCGAGGCGATGGAGAACTGGCCCCTGACCGGCTTGCTCGGATCCTTGCTCGTGAGGATCTTCTGCACGAGGTCACCCGGCAGCTGGGCCGACACCTCGCGCACCACCTCACCGCCGACCCTCTTCTCGGCGCCGAGTTCTGCGGACGTCGCGCCTTTCAGCAGCTGCGAGATGCCGGTGTTCGGGTCGAGGAGCGCCCCCGGATCACCGAAGCCGAAGGCCGCCGGGTCGACGACGCTGTAGGTGGTGGTGAACGGGAGCTGTGCGTAGACCTTGCCGCCGACGGAGATGACCTTCAGGTCGACCGTCGCCCCCGACGCGAGCACCTTGAGCGTGCCCTGGAAGGACGAGGGCCGGGCGATGTCGCCCTCTCCCCCGGCCAGCGCAGTTCCGGTCGTGGGAGCGCCTGAGCTGCCCAGGACGAAGTGCACGGTGGAGGCCTTGTCGAGTGTCGTCTTGGCCCGTCCGAGGAGCTGCGATGCGGACTCCTGCGGGGTCCCTCCCCCGCACGCCGTGAGTGCCGGCGCAGCGAGGACGGTCAGGGCCAGCAGCGCGAGGATCGTCCGGCGCAGGGCCATGGCGACCTCCCTTCGGCCGGGGGTCTCCCCACCTGTCGCGGCGGACAGTAGCGCGCCGCCCTCGTCAGAGCCGCGAACCTGCCCGCGCCTCGATCTTGGCGGCGATCCTGGGCTGATCCTTCACCGGCAGGAACGCCAGAGCGGGAGTGAGCTCGGGCAGCCGGCGCTGCTCGGTGGTGAAGGCCCGGAAGGCCAGGCCGGTGCTCACCCCGTGGTCGGGACGCAGCACCACCTCGATCACGTCGCCGGCACCGACGTCCCCGGTCTCGAGGACCCGCAGGTACGCGCCGCTGGCCCCGCGCACGGTGAACCGCTTGACCAGATGGGGCACGTCGTCCCAGAAACGGGCGAAGTTGGCGCACGGGATCCGTGGGGCGGTCACCTCGAACAGCGCCGTCCCGATCCGCCAGCGCTCCCCGAGCAGGGCACCGGTGACGTCGATCCCGGACAGGCGCAGGTTCTCGCCGAACCGGCCGGCAGGCAGCTCGCGGTCCAGCTCGGCGACCCACCAGTCGGCGTCCTCCTGCGCGTAGGCGTAGACCGCCTGGCCCTCGCCGCCGTGGTACTTGCGGTTCACCTGGACGTCGCCGTCCAGACCGAGCTCACCGACGGCGACCCGGCCCTCGACCGCCTTCTTGTCGATGCCGCTGCGACTGGGCCGGCGCCCCGGCAGCGGAAGCAGGTCGGCCCCAGAGACGCAGACCGCCTCGAGGCGGCCCCTCACTTCTTGGAGGCGGTCGACTCGTTGGTGGAGAGGGCGGCGACGAACGCCTCCTGGGGAACCTCGACGCGGCCGACCATCTTCATCCGCTTCTTGCCCTCCTTCTGCTTCTCCAGCAGCTTGCGCTTGCGGGTGATGTCACCGCCGTAGCACTTGGCCAGGACGTCCTTGCGGATGGCGCGGACCGTCTCGCGGGCGATCACCCGGGAGCCGACGGCCGCCTGGATGGGCACCTCGAACTGCTGACGCGGGATGAGCTCACGCAGCTTGCCGGCCATCATCACGCCGTAGCCGTAGGCCTTGTCCTTGTGCACGATCGCGGAGAACGCGTCGACCGCCTCGCCCTGGAGCAGGATGTCGACTTTGACCAGGGACGACTCCTGCTCGCCCGCCTCGGCGTAGTCGAGGCTCGCGTACCCCCGCGTGCGCGACTTCAGTGCGTCGAAGAAGTCGAAGATGATCTCGCCGAGGGGCAGCGTGTAGCGGAGCTCGACGCGGGACTCCGACAGGTAGTCCATGCCGCCCAGCTGCCCGCGGCGGCCCTGGCACAACTCCATGATCGCGCCGGTGTAGTCGCTCGGCGCGATGATCGTGGCGTTCACGACCGGCTCGAACACCTTGTCGATCTTGCCCGCGGGCCAGTCGCTCGGGTTGGTGACGGTGATCTCGGAGCCGTCCTCCATGACCACGCGGTAGACGACGTTCGGCGCGGTGGAGATGAGGCTGATGCCGGCCTCGCGCTCCAAACGTTCACGGACGATCTCCAGGTGCAGCAGGCCCAGGAAGCCGACGCGGAAGCCGAAGCCGAGCGCGGCCGACGTCTCCGGCTCGTAGGTCAGCGCGGCGTCGTTGAGCAGCAGCTTGTCCAGGGCCTCACGCAGCAGGGGGTATTCGCTGCCGTCGATCGGATAGAGGCCGGAGTAGACCATCGGCTTCGGGTCGCGGTAGCCGCCGATCGAGTCGGTGGCGGGCTTGTGCTGGAGGGTGACGGTGTCGCCGACTCGCGATTGGCGAACGTCCTTCACGCCGGTGATGAAGTAGCCGACCTCGCCGACGCCGAGGCTCTCGACCGGCTTGGGCTCGGGTGAGATGACGCCGATCTCGAGCAGCTCGTGCGTGGCGCCGGTGGACATCATCTTGATCCGGTCGCGCGCGGAGATCCGGCCGTCGACGACGCGGACGTAGGTGATGACGCCTCGGTAGATGTCGTAGACCGAGTCGAAGATCATCGCGCGGGCCGGGCCGTCAGGTGTGCCGGTCGGGGCGGGGATCTCCTGGACGATCCGGTCGAGCAGCTCGGGTACGCCCTCGCCGGTCTTGCCGCTGACCCGCAGCACGTCGTCCGGATCGCAGCCGATGATGTGCGCGATCTCCGCCGCGTACTTCTCGGGCTGAGCGGCCGGCAGGTCGATCTTATTGAGCACCGGGATGATGGTGAGGTCGTTCTCGAGGGCCAGGTACAGGTTGGCCAAGGTCTGGGCCTCGATGCCCTGGGCGGCGTCGACGAGGAGGACCGCGCCCTCGCAGGCAGCCAGCGAGCGGGACACCTCGTAGGTGAAGTCGACGTGGCCGGGCGTGTCGATCATGTCGAGCACGTAGTCGGTTCCGGCGTGCTCGCCGGTCCTCGGGGTCCAGGGCAGCCGGACGTTCTGCGCCTTGATGGTGATGCCGCGCTCCCGCTCGATGTCCATGCGGTCGAGGTACTGGGCGCGCATCTGGCGCCCCTCGACGAGCCCGGTGACCTCGAGCATCCGGTCGGCCAGCGTCGACTTGCCATGGTCGATGTGGGCGATGATGCAGAAGTTCCGGATGAGGGCCGGATCGGTGGTAGCGGGAGTCGTCACAGTGAATCCATCGTCCCACGCCCCGGCGGGCGGCACGGCGCTCGACCCGGTGGGCATCGAGGGCGTGCCCACCTGCGCGCCCGGCCGCTCCGTCGTGGAAGGCTCGTGGCGGCCCTAGGGGCGGTGCCACTGAACGGAACAACGGCCCGGGTTGGGCCCGGGCTGCTGGCGCTGGTATCTTGGCAGACCGGTCCGCTGGTGCACTGCGCCCGGACGCACTGTCAGAAGTACTCCCTCCTGCGAGACACCGAGGCTCACGCGTGGCGAACATCAAGTCCCAGATCAAGCGGAACCGGACCAACGAGAAGGCGCGTCAGCGCAACGTCGCGGTCAAGTCCGCCCTGAAGACGGCCGTCCGGCGCGTCCGCACCGCGGCCGAGGCCGGGGATCCCGCCGCTGCGGCCACCGCGCTGCGAACCGCCACCAAGGCGCTCGACAAGGCCGCCAGCAAGGGCGTCATCCACAAGAACCAGGCCGCCAACCGCAAGTCCGGTCTGACCAAGCAGGTCGCCGGGCTCTGAGCCGGTGCACCGTGCCGTCGGCGCGGTCGTGAAGCGAGCCCCCTCCCACTCGGGACGGGGGCTCGTCGCGTTCCTGGGGGTGACCTGTCAGTGACCGGCGTCGGTCAGCGGCCCGAGCGCGCCCGCGAGCCGCGGCCGGTCTCGGCCCGGATCGTGACGATCCGCCGGACCGCCCGCTCGAGCGCGTAGTCCGCGTTCGCGGCGGCGCCCTTGACGTCGGCATTGAGCTCGGCGGCCACTCCGATCGCCTGCTGCAGCCCGTCGATGCTCCAGCCGCGGGACTGCGTCTGCGCCTTCTTCACCTTCCACGGCGGCATCTTCAGGATGCGGGCGAGCTCGCCGGGGTTGGTGGAGCTGAGCGAGCTGACCCGGGCTGCCGTACGGACGCCATCGGCGATCGCATCGGCGATGAGGACGTGCGCGACGCCGCGCTGCAGGGCCCAGCGGAGCATCTCGATGGACCCCTCACGGTCACCGACGAGCACCCGTTCGGCCACGGTGAATCCGGTGACCTCCGCCTGGCCCTGGTGGAAGCGGGCCACGTGGTCTGCGTCGATGGTCCCGCCGAAGTCCGACACCAGCTGGCCGGCCGCGGCTGACAGCTGCCGGAGATCGGCACCGATCGCCTCGACCAGGGCCATGACCGCGTCCGCGGCGATCCGGCCTCCGGCCGAGCGGACCTCGTTGCGGACGAACGCCGCACGGTCGCCCACCGAGCTCAGCTTGGCGCACTCGTCGACCGCGGCGCCGGCGGCGACGAACGCCTTGACCAGCGCCTCGTTGCGCTTCCCCCCGGAGTGGACGACGACGAGGGTGAGGTCGGGATCGGGGTCCTTGGTGTAGCTGATCAGGGACTCCGCCAGTGCCGAGGCCGCTTCGTGGACGCCCAGGACCACCACGAGCCGGTGGCCGCCGAACAGGGACGGCGTCAGGGCGTCGGCCAGCTGACCGAGCGGCAGCCCGGCCGCGACGAGCTCGTGCTCCTCGACGTCGGGGTGGCGGGCGAGGACGGCGGAACGAACGGCGGCGATGGCGCGCGAGCGGAGCAACTCCTCCTCCCCCATCACCACGCGCAGGCGCGAGGTGGGCTCGACGGGGTTGGCGGACACATGTGCATCGTGTCATGCGGGAGCGACGCTCCCGGGCCGCGAGCAGTCCTCCGCGTCGCCGCCTGATCGTCGCGGCCGGCCGGTCCGCCGGCGCGAGCGGCAGCGCCGCCGCGACTGCGTCGGGGCCTCCGCCGCCGTGAGCCGCCACGCCCCAGGAGTCAGCGGAGCCAGCGACTGCGAGGTCACCCTCCCGATCGGTGCGATGGACCCCCATGCCGTCCCGGGCCAGCCATGTCAGCGCCCGGCGGGCGGGGTGCCCATAGGTGTTGTCGGCCCCGACGGAGATGAGCGCCACCCGCGCACCGGTCGCGGCCAGGAAGCCGGGATCGGTGTCCGCGCTCCCGTGGTGGGGCACCTTGAGCACGTCCGCCCGCACGTCCACCCCGGTGGCCAGGATCCGCTGCTCGGCAGCGGCGCTCAGGTCGCCAGTGAGAAGGACGCGGACACCCTGGGTCGTGACCCGGACGAGGAGGCAGAGGTCGTTGGCCGTGGCGGAGGCGGTGGCCCACCCGGGTGCCGGCGCCAGGATCTCCACCGTCGCCGTGCCCACGGTCCGCCGGTCGCCCGGCAGCAGGACCGCGCGTTCCAGCCGGCTGCGACGCAGCAGCCGATCGAGAGCGGGGATCCGGGTGTCTTTCCGTGGGAGCGTGCCCGTCGCCACCTGACCCACGTGCCGGCCGCTCAGCGCGCCGGCCAGTCCACCGGCATGGTCGGCATCGAGGTGGGAGAGCAGCACGAGCGGCAGCGAGTCGATCCCGAGTCGGCGGAGGCAGCGGTCGACGCCGGTGACCTCGCGTCCGGTGTCGACGAGAATCCCGGCCCCCGGTCCGGTCGGCACGACCAGGGCGTCGCCCTGGCCGACGTCGCACGCAACGATGACGGTCTGCGGCGGGGGCCAGCCCCGGAGGGCCTGCCGCACGGGCCACCCCAGCACGGCGGCGCCCACCACGGCGGCCAGCGCGAGCGGGCGCAGTCGAGGGAACCGCCACAGCGCCCACCCGACCACAACGAGGAGAACGGTCAGCAGCACCGCACCCGCTCGTCCCGCGGGCCAACCGGTGGCTGCGTCCGGTACGGCCGACGCCCGCTCGGCCACCAGCACGAGCCAGCGCACGGGCCAGCCGGCCAGCCAGACCAGGGCGTCGGCGAGCGGCGGAAGGAGCGAGGCGACCAGGGCGGCGGCGAGGCCGAGCACCGTGGCGGGTGCCACAGCGGGAGCTGCCAGCAGGTTCGCGGGCAGTGACACCAGACTGACCGAGCCGGACAGCCCGGCCACGATCGGTGCGGTGACCACGCCTGCGGCGGCACTCACCGCTACCGCGTCCGCGAGGGCCCGTGGCCAGCGGTGCCGCTGCAGCCTCCTGGACCAGCCCGGCGCGAGGACGACGATGGCGGCCGTCGCCGCGACCGACAGGGCGAAGCCCGCGTCCCGGGCGAGGCCCGGCTCGAGCAGCAGGAGCACGCAGATCGAGGCGCCGAGCGCCGGGAGCGCGGCCCGCTGGCGTCCGGACGCCAGCGCAACGAGGGTGATCGCGCCCATCGCCGCGGCACGCACCACGCTCGGGCTGGGACGCGCGAGCACGACGAACGCCACCAGCGCCAGCCCGGCGACGAGTGCCTGCACCCGCCGGTCCACGGCTCGCCGTCGCAACGGCCACAGGACCCCGGTGATCGCGATCGCGACGTTCGCGCCGGACACGGCGGTGAGATGAGACAGGCCGGCCCTGCGGAAGTCCGCGGTCAGCAACGGATCCATGGTGCGGGTGTCACCGACGACCAGCCCCGGCAGCAACCCCGCGGGATGCTCGTCGAGCATCCTGGCCGCCGACGCCGCCAGGTCGTCCCTGAGCCTGCCCGCGGTTCGCTGCACGAGACCCGGCCCGCCGACGAGCGTCGGCGGCCCCCGCGCGGAGAGCACCGCGACCATGTCGTCGCCCGCCCGTGGTGGCGCCACCCCTGCGCGCACCTGGACGCTCTGGCCCGGCTGGAGGTCCTGCCACCCCTCGGCGGGTGCAAAGAGCAGCACGGCGGAGTCCAGCCGGTACGTCGTTCCGCGATCGACCACCGCCGAGACTGTTGCGTCGGTGATGACCCGCGCGCCCCCTGCGGTCGCCACCACGTGTGGGTCACCGGTCAGGGTGAGGGTGGCCACCACGCTCCGGCCGGACTCGGCGACCCCCCGCAGGGGCGAGGCCTCCCGTACCGCGCCACGCACCGCCGCGGCTCCCGACGTGACCGCCAGGCCGGCGAGCGCGGCCAGCACCACGGCTACCCCGCCGGCTCGTCGCCGTCTGCCGACGGCGACCGCCGTCCCTGCCGCCGCCGCGGCGGTCAGCCCCAGGATGACGGGCGAGAGCAGCGGGGACACCGAGCTGGTCGCCCAGACCGTGGCAGCCACCGGGGCCAGCCGCAGGTCCACCCACACCCACCGCGAGGCCGGCCGTCGTTCGACCGCCACGGTGGTCCTCGCCGTCACACGGTCACCAGCTTCACGAGCCGGGCGGCGATCGCAGGGCCGATGCCCGGCACGTCGTCGAGCTGGTCGACCGCCGTGAACCTGCCCTGCTGATCCCGGTAGTCGACGATCCGCTGCGCGAGGACGGGACCGATCCCCGGCAGCCCGTCCAGGTCCGCCGCCGTCGCGGTGTTGAGGTTGAGCCGGCTCGCCGGGCCGGAGGATGCGGCGCCGGCGCCGCATCCTGCTGAGCCACTCGATGACGCCGGAACGCCGACAGCCACCTGCTCACCGTCGGAGACCACCGCGGCCAGGTTGACCGAGGCGGCGTCGGCGTCGGGCAGGAGACCGCCGGCCGCCGCGATGGCGTCCGCCACCCGGGCACCCGTCGTCAAGGTGACCAGCCCCGGGTGCTTCACGAGGCCCACCACCGAAACGACGAGCGTCGCGGACGTCTCGGCCACCTCACCGACCGTCGGCGTCGGCGGCGTCGGGCTCGCCGGGCGTGCCGCTGTCCCGACGGATGACCTGGAGACCGGCTGGATGCGAGGCCGGTCGAGCCATGTCCAGCCCACCAGCAGGAGTGCCGCGATCAGTCCGGCAGCCCACAGCGACCGCACGCCGCGCCGCCCCGGAGCCAGCCGGACGGTGGTTCCGGGCGCGCGGTGGCGGCCGATTCCCTCGGGAAGCCCCGTTCCGGCCTCGGGCTGCTCGAGTGGCGTGCCCCAGGATTCCGCGCCCAGCTCATCGGCCAACGCACTCGGCGCCCCGGGGTCGGATGCGCCGTCGACCGGCTCGGCGCCGGGACCGTCATCGGGCAGCCAGCCGCCCGGCCGGTTGCCCTCTGCGAGCAGCGCACGCAGCCGTGCGCGAATGACATCGGCGTCGTCGCTGCTGCGAGAGGAGAGGCGCACCCGCCCGACGCTAGGGAGCCCTCACGGTGCTCAGCGGGCACGCACATGATCTGTGGACAGGACGCCAGCTGTGGACGGTGCCCGGCGCGTTGCCCGGTCCCGGGTGCACCCTGCCGCAATGCCGCTGCACACGGACCCGCCCGGCCGGCTATACCGGTTCGGTCTCGGGCTTCCCGGCTGCCAGCGTCGGGGACACCACGACGCCCACCGCGCCCGGTCCGACGTGTGCGCCGATCGCGGCGCCGAGCTCACTGACGTACATCTCCCGCAACGCGGGCAGTCGATCGCGGAGTTCGGCGGCCAGCCGGTCAGCCCGCTCCGGTGCGGCGAGATGGTGGACGGCGACCGAGACGGGCTCCTCCCCGGCGGCCTCCACGGCGTGCTGGACCAGTCGGTGGAGTGCACGCCCGAACGTCCGGACCTTCTCGAGCGAGACCACCTGCCCGTCCCGCACGTGCAGCACGGGCTTGACGGCGAGCGCCGAACCGAGCGCCGCGGCGGCGGTGCCGATCCGCCCGCCCCGGCGCAGATGCTCGAGGGTGTCGACGACGAAGAAGGTGCGGGTCGCGGCCGCCGTGGCGCGCGCTACGGCAGCGACCTCCGCGGCATCGGCCCCGTCCTGGGCTGCCCGCGCCGCCGCGAGGACCGCGAAGCCGCAGCCCATGGCGGTCGAGCGGGTATCGATGACGGTGACCAGGTGCTCACCGACCTGCGAGGCCGCCAGACGCGCGGCGTCCCAGGTGCCCGAGAGCTCCGAGGACAGGTGGATGGAGACCAGCCGGTCGGCACCGGCACCGAGCCGGCGCCGGTAGGCCGCGACGAAGTCACCCGGGGTCGGCCGCGAGGTGGAGACCCGCTGCCCACGGGCAGCCAGCGCCGCCGCAACCTCGTCGGGTTCGATCTCCCTGCCCTCTCGGCCCGAATGGCCGGGGAGCACGACGTAGAGCGGGACCACGTCGATCCCGAGCTGATCGAGCAGCTCGGCGGGGAGATAGGCCGTCGAATCGGTGAGGACGGCGACAGACACCCGGCGAGGCTAGACCCCGGGCGCGGAACGGTTCCGCCCACGCGCAGTGCTGGACGCCACGGCCATCCGTGGCGAAGGGTCAGAGAACCGCGTCAGCGTCCCCGGCGACGGCCGGATCGGTCTTCGCGGAGCGACCGTCGGCAGCGGGCTGGGCCTCCGAAGGCCACGCCCCGTTGCCGTGCTGCAGCGCCCCGGACTCCCCGGGAACAGGCAGCACCGACGTGTTGTGACGGAGCAGTCGCCAGTGGCCGCTCTCGGTGGTCAGCTCGCTCCAGGCACAGTTGGTCAGGGGCCCGAGGACGCGGCGGTGTTCGGAGCCCAAGCCGAGCAGTCGCTCCATCAGCCGGCCGGCAGTACCACCGTGCGTCACCACGACGGCAGTGCGGGCCGGAGGGAGATCGGCCAGCGCCGCGAGGGCCCGTTCCGCGACGTGCGCCGGCTCCTCCCCGCCGCGACCGCGGACCGCCCGTCCGGCACGCCAGTCGGCGTACTGCCCCGGGTGGCGTGCGGCGACCTCGTCCCGGGTCAGCCCCTCCCAGCTCCCCATGCCGTGTTCACGCAGGCGGGGATCCACGAGCAGCGGGACGCCGAGGAGATCGGTCAACGCGGTCGCGGTCGTCGCGGCACGGCTGAGATCACTGGAGACCACGACCGTGTCCTCGGCGGAGAGCCCGGCGGTCACGAGCTGCGCCGCGGCGCGGACAGCCTGGCTGCGGCCCAGCTGGTCGAGCGGGGGATCCAGCTGGCCCTGGAACCTGCCTTCGGCATTCCACTCGGTCCGCCCGTGCCGCCAGAGCAGCAGCCTCGACACCGGCAGCGCCGGCAGGGCTGTTGCGGTCACTGGCCGGTCGTCTCCCGCGGGCCGGACGCCGGGACGTCGTCGGCGGCGGCCTGCGGCTCCGCGGTGGGCACCGGACCCGCGGCCGGAGCACCGGCACGGTCGGCGAAGGGGATGATCGGGCAGTCCTTCCACAGCCGCTCGAGGGCGTAGTACGCGCGCTCTTCGGCGTGCTGGACGTGCACGACGACGTCGACGAAGTCGAGCAGCACCCACCGGGACTCGGCGACGCCCTCCCGACGGACCGGCTTGGTGCCGTGTTCCCTCAGCCGCTCCTCGACGGCGTCGACGATCGCCTGCACCTGGCGTTCGTTGGGTGCGGAGGCGAGGACGAAGGCGTCGGTGATGGCGAGCCGGTCACTGACGTCGACGATCGACACGTCGGTGGCGAGCTTGTCCGCAGCCGCCTGCGCGGCGAGCAGCGCGGTTTCCCGCGCCTCGGCCGAGGCGGTCATCGGGGTACCTCCTGGAGATCGGTGGTGAGCTGCTGGGGGCCGGAGTCGGAGCCGTGGCGCCGGGGCTTCTCCCGGTACAGCCCCCGCTTCTCGATGTACTGCACGACGCCGTCGGGCACGAGGTACCAGACCGGCATGCCCCGGGCGACCCGGTCACGGCAGTCGGTCGAGCTGATGGCCAGGGCCGGGACCTCGACCAGGCTCACCACGCCTCCGGGCAGGTGCGCATCGGCCAGGTGGAAACCCGGCCTTGTCACACCGACGAAGTGCGCGAGGTCGAACAACTGCTGGTTGTCCCGCCAGCTGACGATCTGGGACAACGCGTCCGCGCCGGTGATGAAGAACAGCTCCGCGTCCGGCCGCTGGGCGCGCAGGTCGGTCAGCGTGTCGATCGTGTACGTGGGGCCGCCGCGATCGACGTCCACGCGGCTGACCGAGAAGCGCGGATTGGAGGCCGTGGCGATCACGGTCATCAGGTAACGGTCCTCGGGAGGGCTGACCTCGCGCTCACTCTTCTGCCACGGCTGACCGGTGGGCACGAAGATGACCTCGTCGAGACCGAAGAGCCCTGCGACCTCGCTGGCAGCCACGAGGTGACCGTGGTGGATGGGATCGAACGTCCCGCCCATCACGCCTACCCGGCCGCCTGCCATTGACCGAGCCTATCCGGGCCGGCCGGAGCCGGCCCCGGGAGGACCGACTCCGACCGGCGAGTGCCGGAGCGCCTGGCGGGAGGGCCGGGCGCCACAGGCCTCCCGCGACCGGACCCCCCGTGCGGCCGGTCACGGTACTGCCCGGTCCCCCGTGCTCGGACCGGGCCGCGGCCTGCATCCGCACCACTCTGACAACGACCCAGGCCCGGTTGGGTCACGCACCGGGCTCGAAACCGTGGCAACAACCGGCCACGACGGAGCACCCGAGTCGACAAGCAGCCACGTCGACAAGGGGCTGGATCGACAAGGGACCCCGTCGACATACCGCTCCTGGCGGCGTCGACAGCCGCGCCGCCGACACGAGTCCGGCCGACTCAGAGCGTCGTGACGAACTCCGCCAGCTGTGCGGCATTCCGGCACTCGACCATGTCGATCACCTCGCCGTAGCGGTCGGCCGCGGAGTCACCGCTCCCCCACAACCGGCGCGGCTCGGGATTCAGCCAGTGCGACGAACGTGCCCGGCGCACCAGGTCGGCGAGCACCGGCAGACCGGGCGGCCGGTAGTTGGTGCGCCCGTCGCCGAGGACCAGCAGGGACGTCTTCGGACCGACCGCCGACGCCCACCGGTCGGCGAAGACCTCGAAGGCGTTCCCGTAGTCGCTGTGCCCGTCGAACGTCACGACGTCGGCTTCACGCCCGATCCGGGCAACGGCGTCGGCCACGTCGGCACCGGGGCGGAAGAAGCGCGTGACCTCGTCGGTCGAGTCCACGAACGCGAAGGCACGCACGCCGGTGAAGTGCTCGCGCAGCGCCTGGGTGAGCATCAGGGTGAAGTGGCTGAAGCCGGCCACCGAGCCACTGACGTCGCAGAGCACGACCAGCTCGGGCTTGTGCACCTTGCGCGGCCGGTGATGGGTGACCACCGGCACCCCACCGGTGGCCAGCGAAGCCCGGACCGTCTTGCGGAAGTCCAGCCGGCCCTCGCGGCCCAGCCGCCGGCGGGCGGAGAGCCGGACCGCCAGGCGCCGGGCCAGCGGGGCGACCGCGCGACGCAGCTCCGCCAGGTCGCTCGCCTGCGCCCGCAGGAAGTCCACCTGGTCGGCGAGCGGGCGCACCGCGCTCTTCGCGACCTTCTCCCGGCCCTTCTCCGCCGCCGTCCGCCGGCGCACCTCGGCCTCGATCGCCGTCCGGAAGGCGGCCAGTCGCTCCCGCACCGTCTGCCGGGCGATCTGCTCGGCGAGCCCGCCACGCTCCTGACCGGCCAGCAACCCGGCCAGCAGGCCGGCCACCAACGTGTCGGGCGAGAGTGCGCGCAGCACGCGGTAGCTGAAGAACGACTGTCCCGACGGCGACGGCTGCCCGCGCCCCAGCCGGTCCACGGCCTCGCGGGCGAACCGGCGCAGCTGCTCGTCGTCCCCCTCCTGGAGGAGCCGCAGCAGCTCGGCGCGCATGAGCTCGGCCAGCTCTGCGTCCGTTCCGGGCACGTCCAGGGTCGACTGCCCGGGCTCACCGTCGGCGTCCCCGTCGCTCTCCCCGGCGGCGGGCGACCGGTCGCCCAGTGGCCACCAGAGGTCGAACAGCACGTCGTAGGCCGGCCGCTGCGCCGCCCGCTGGAGCAGGACGGCGGCCAGTCCGTGCCGCAGCTGCTCGCGCTCGAGCAGATCGACGACGGTGAGGATCTCCGCCGCGTCGACGGCCTGGCTGATGCCGACGGGGATCCCGGCCTCCCGGACCGCCCGGACGAACCCGTCCAGGTGGCCGGCCAGCCCACCGGGCTCCGCCGACGAGAAGCGGGCCGGTGCGCTCATCAGTTCAGCCGGAGCTCGGCCGCGGCGCGGTGCTGGTCACTCGCGTGCTTGAGCACGACGCCGAGTGTGGAGCGCATCGCCGACTCGTCGAGCGTGTCCAGACCCAGCTCGAGCAGCGTCTGGGCCCAGTCGAGGGTCTCGGAGATCGAGGGCGACTTCTTCAGCTCCAGCGCCCGGAGGGCCCGGATGGTGCGCACCAGCTGCTCCGCGAGCCCCGGAGCGAGGTCGGGCACCCTCGAGAGCACGATCTCGCGCTCCCGCTCGGCGCTCGGGTAGTCCAGCGCGAGGTAGAGGCAGCGCCGCTTGAGCGCCTCCGACAGCTCACGGGTGGCGTTGGAGGTCAGCACCACCATCGGACGGCGGGTTGCCACGACCGTGCCGAGCTCGGGAATCGTGACCTGGAAGTCCGAGAGCACCTCCAGCAGCAGGCCCTCCACCTCGACGTCGGCCTTGTCGGTCTCGTCGATGAGCAGCACGGTGGGCTCGGTGCGCCGGATCGCGGTCAGCAGCGGCCGGGAGAGCAGGAACTCCTCGCCGAAGATGTCGTCATGGACGGTGTTCCAGTCCGCGCCGCCTCCGTCGTCGGCAGAGCGCACCTGCGCCGCCTGGATGCGCAGCAGCTGCTTCTTGTAGTTCCACTCGTACAGCGCGCGGGCCTCATCGAGCCCCTCGTAGCACTGCAGCCGGATGAGTTCGGCGCCGCTCGCCGTCGCCAGCGCCTTGGCCAGTTCGGTCTTGCCGGTCCCGGCGGGGCCTTCCACCATCAGCGGCTTGCCGAGCCGATCGGCGAGGAAGACCGTCGTGGCGATCTGCTCGTCCGGCAGGTAGCCGGCCGCCGCCAGCCGCTTGCTGACGTCGGCGACAGAGGAGAACTGCGGGAACTGCGTCGGCGGGCGGGGCATTGCGCTCCTCGGACTCGGGGGCGGTCAGCGGATGTGGCCGCTGCCGGTGACGACGTACGTGGTCGAGGTCAGCTCCGGCAGGCCCAGCGGCCCGCGGGCATGCAGCTTCTGGGTCGAGATGCCGATCTCGGCGCCGAAGCCGAACTCGCCGCCGTCGGTGAACCGGGTCGAGGCGTTGACCAGTACCGCGGCGGCGTCCACGCCTGCGGTGAAGCCGGCGATCGCAGCCGCGGAATCGCTCACGATGGCCTCGCTGTGCCCGCTCCCCCACCGCGCGATGTGCTCGAGCGCCGTCGGCAGGTCATCGACGACGCGCACCGCCATGTCCATCGACAGGTACTCCGTCGCCCAGTCCTCCTCGGTCGCGGGGACGACGGCAGGGTGAGCGGCCTGCGCGGTGGCATCCCCGTGCAGCGTCACACCGGCGTCGGCGAGCGCGGTCAGGAGGCGGGGCAGGAAGGCGACGTCCCGGTGCACCAGCAACGTCTCCGCCGCGTTGCAGACGCTCACCCGGTGGGTCTTGGCGTTCAGCACGATCGCCTCGGCCATCGCCGGGTCGGCCGCCGCGTCCACATAGACGTGGCAGTTGCCGACGCCGGTCTCGATGACCGGCACCCTCGACTCGCGCACCACCCGCTCGATGAGCGACGCCCCGCCGCGCGGGATGACGAGGTCCACCAGGCCCCGGGCGCCGAGCAGCTCACCGACCGACGCGCGGTCCGCCGGCAGGAGCTCGATCGAGCCGGCCGGCAGCCCGGTCTTCTCCGCCGCCTCGGTGAGGACGGCGACCAGCGCCGTGTTGGTCCGGAACGCCGAGGCCGAGCCGCGCAGCAGCGCCGCGTTGCCGCTCTTCAGGCACAGCCCTGCAGCGTCGACGGTCACGTTGGGGCGCGCCTCGTAGACGATGCCGATCACCCCGAGCGGCACCCGGACCTGGCGCAGCTGCAGCCCGTTGGGCAGCGTCGACCCGCGGACGACGTCCCCCACCGGATCGGGCAGCGCCACGAGGGCACGCAGCGCCTCCGCGACGCCGGCCACCCGTGCGGCGTCCAGCCGGAGCCGGTCGAGGATCGCCTCGGGTGTGCCCTCGGCCGCGGCCGCCGCCACGTCGGCAGCGTTGGCCGTCAGCACGTCGTCGGTGCGCGCCAGCAACGCATCCGCCATCGCCGTCAGGGCGGCGTCCTTGACGTCGGTGGGCAGGGTGCGAAGCACCCGGGCGGCCGCACGGGCGCGCTGCGCGGCAGCCCCGATGAGGGGAAAGTCTGCGGCGGACACGCCCTGGAGCCTACGCGGGGACCTTCCGGTTGCCGGCCTCTACGTGCGAGGTCCGGGGTCAGCCCCGGGGGCCGGCGAGGCGGTGCCGGAGCCCGGCGCGGACGGCGGGCCATTCGACGTCGGTGATCGAGAAGACGACGGTGTCGCGCAGCGTCCCGTCCGGCATCCGCCGGTGGTTGCGCAGCACGCCGTCCTGCTTGGCGCCGAGGCGGGCAATCGCCGTGCGGGACTGCTGGTTGTGCCAGTGGGTGCGGAACTCGACCGCCAGGCAGCCCAGGACGTCGAAGGCGTGGGTCAGCAGGAGCAGCTTGCTCTCGGCGTTCACACCGGTGCGGTGCACCCGCTGCGCGGTCCAGGTGGCGCCGATCTCCAGGCGCGGCACCTCGGGCTCCACGTTCAGGAATGTCGTCATGCCGACGACCCGGCCCGTGTCGTTGTGCCGCACCGCGAACGGCAGCATCGTGCCGGCCTCATGCTGGGCGAGCCGGGCATCGATCTCCGCGGTCATGGCGCCGGGTGCCGGCACCGAGGTGTACCAGAGCTCCCACAACCGGCCGTCGCGGACGGCCTCCACGAGGTCGTCGTGGTGGGTGTGCGCGAGCGGCTCGAGCGTGACCCGCTCCCCGGCCAGCGTGACCGGTTCCAGGAACCGCATGTCAGTGGGCACGCAGCGCACGCAGGGCGGCCTTGCGGGCCTCCCCGGTCAGCCGGTCGAGGAAGACCTTGCCGTCGAGGTGGTCGACCTCGTGCTGCAGGCAGCGCGCCATGAGGCCGGTGCCCTCCAACCGCAGTGGCTCCCCGTGGACGTCCACGCCCTCGACGACGCAGTGCATGGCCCGGACGGTCGGCGCCCAGATGCCCGGGACGGAGAGGCAGCCCTCGTCGCCGTCCTGGATCTCCTCCGAGCGCTCCACGATCACCGGATTCACCATGTGCCCGATCACGCCGTCGATGTTGTAGGAGAACGCGCGGACGCTGACGCCGATCTGCGGGGCTGCCAGGCCGGCCCGGCCGGGGTGATCGACGGTCTCCACGAGGTCGCGCACCAGGGCGGCCAGCCAGTCGTCGAAGACCTTCACCTCGTCGGACGGGGTGCGGAGCACGGGATCACCGAGCTCCCGGATGGGGCGGATCGTCACGGACCCAGTGTCTCAGCCGCGCGTCAGCCGACTCGGCGGCGGGCGACCAGCACCATCTCGTCGCGGTGCACGACCTCGCGGCGGTACTCCGGTGGCAGGTCGCCGGTCTTGCGTCCCAGCAGCGCCGGCATCTCCCGTGCGTCGTAGGAGACCAGGCCACGCGCGACCACGACGTCGTCCGGCCCGACCAGCTCGACCGGGTCGTCGGCCAGGAACTCGCCGGTCACGCCGGTGATCCCGGCGGCCAGCAGTGACGCGTGCCGCTCCAGCACGGCGCGCACCGCACCCTCGTCCAGCTCCAGCCGCCCCCGCGGGCGGCTGGCATACCGCAGCCAGAACTGGCGCGCGCCCGGACGGCGGCCCATGCGCTGGAACATCGTCCCGACCTGCTCGCCGGCCAGCGCGGCGGCAGCCTGGGCCGTCGAGGTGACGACGACGGGCACCCCGGCGTGGGCGGCGATGAACGCCGCCTCCACCTTGGTGGCCATCCCGCCCCTGCCTACCCCGTTGCGGCGGGCCGAGCCGAGCCGCACCGCGGCGAGGTCGGCCGGCTCGCGCACCGTGTCGATGAGCTCGGCGGGCCCGGTCCGCGGGTCGCCGTCGTAGACGCCGTCGACGTCGGAGAGCAGCACCAGGGCGTCGGCAAGCGCAACGTGGGCCACGAGCGCGGCGAGCCGGTCGTTGTCGCCGAAGCGGATCTCCTCGGTGGCGACCGTGTCGTTCTCGTTGACGACCGGAAGCACGCCCAGGGCCAGCAGCCGCTCCACCGTCTGGTGGGCGTTGCGGTAGTGGCTGCGCCGGGTCAGGTCGTCGGCCGTCAGCAGCACCTGGCCGACGGTGACCCCGTGCCGGGCGAACGACTCGGCATAGGTCTGGGCCAGGCGGAGCTGCCCGACACTGGCCGCCGCCTGGGCGGTCGCCAGGTCGCGCGGACGGATCCCCAGGTTCAGCGGGGCCAGGCCGGCGGCGATGGCCCCCGAGGAGACCAGCACGATCTCCCGGCCGGCGGCCCGGACCGCGCCCAGGACGTCGACCAACGCGGAGAGCCGATCGGCGTCCAGGCCGCCGGGCAGCGTCGTCAGCGACGAGGAGCCCACCTTCACCACGACCCGCCGGGCACCGGCGATCTCCGGGCGGGCGGCGGAGGAAGCGTCGGAGGCGGCGAGCCCGCTCACGTCGGGTCGTCCGCGGCGCCGGCCGGGTCGTCGACGGGGTCGTCGGAGGGGTCGTCGGCGGGGATGTCAGCAGGGATGTCGGCGTCCGTCCAGCCCGACTCCGACAGCTCGTAGGGCACCCGCCGCGCCCGCTTGGCCGCCAGCCGCTCCTCGGCGCGGACGCGGTGCGGCGCGTCGATCCGGCTGTCGGTGCCGCGGCCGCCCAGGCCGGCGGACTCCTCCACGGTGAGCGTGCCGGCGGGGAGGGTCGGCATCCAGTCGAAGGTGACGTCGCCGACGGTGACCGCGTCGCCCTCGTGTGCGCCGGCCTTGGCCAGCTTCTCCTCGACGCCGAGCCGGTTGAGCCGGTCGGCGAGGAAGCCCACCGCCTCGTCGTTGTTGAAGTCGGTCTGCCGCACCCAGCGCTCCGGCCGGACACCCCGGACGACGAACCCGTCCGGATCCTCCGGATCGCGCTCCACGGTGAAGCCGGAGTCGTCGACGGCCCGTGGCGTCAGCGTGACCCGCACCGCCTCCATCGGAGGCAGGCTGGCGCGGTGCGCGTCGACAGCGGCGGCAAGGGCGTAACCGAACTCGCTCAGCCCCTCCCCCGTGGCCGCGCTCACCGGGTAGACGGCCAGGCCGCGCTTCTCCAGCGAGCCGCGGACGAGGTCCACCAGCTCCCGGGCGTCCGGTACGTCGATCTTGTTGAGGACGGCGATCCGCAGCCGGCCGACCAGGTCGAGCTCGTCGCCGCCGTACTCGGCGAGCTCGTGCTCGAGGGCCTCGATGTCGGTCTCGGGGTCGCGTCCCGGCTCCATCGTGGCCATGTCGACGACGTGCACGAGCACCGCACAGCGCTCGACGTGGCGGAGGAACTGCAGGCCGAGACCCTTGCCGGTGGAAGCCCCCGGGATCAAGCCGGGGACGTCGGCCATCGTGTAGACGACGTCGCCGGAGCGGATGACCCCGAGGTTGGGCACCAGGGTGGTGAACGGGTAGTCGGCGATCTTCGGCCGCGCCGCGGACATGGCTGAGATCAGCGAGGACTTACCGGCCGACGGGAAGCCGACCAGGCCGACGTCGGCGACGCTCTTGAGCTCGATGACCGCGTCGAAGGCCTCGCCGGGCTCCCCCAGCAGAGCGAAACCCGGCGCCTTGCGGCGAGCGTTGGCCAGGGCGGCGTTGCCGAGGCCACCCTTGCCGCCGCGGGCAAGCACCACGCGCGTGCCGGCACCGACGAGGTCGGCCATCTCGCGCCCGTCGGGGGTGCTCACGACAGTGCCCGCGGGTACGCGCAGTACGCGGTCCTCACCGCGGGCGCCGTGCCGGTTGCTGCCCTCACCCGGACGGCCGTTGCCGGCCTTCTGGTGCGGGCGGTGGTGGAAGTCCAGCAGCGTGTGCACGCTGGGATCGACCTCGAGGACGACGTCGCCGCCGTCCCCTCCGTTGCCGCCGTCGGGCCCACCCAGCGGCTTGTACTTCTCCCGGTGAACCGAGGACACGCCGTGGCCGCCGTTGCCGGCGGCCACGTGCACGGTCACTCGATCGACGAAAGCGGCCATGTCCGCCGCCTCCTAGCTGCTAAACGCCACGAGCGCACGGGCGAACCACCCGTGCGCTCGTCTGCGTGTGTGTGAGGTGCTCAGGCCTCGACGGCGCTGATGGAGACGGTCTTGCGTCCCCGCCGCGTGCCGAAGGTGACCGAACCCGGCGCGAGCGCGAACAGCGTGTCGTCGCTGCCACGGCCGACACCGAGACCGGGGTGGAAGTGGGTGCCGCGCTGGCGCACGATGATCTCGCCGGCCTTCACGACCTGGCCGCCGAAGCGCTTCACGCCGAGGCGCTGGGCGTTGGAGTCGCGACCGTTGCGGGACGACGAAGCGCCCTTCTTGTGTGCCATCTCGGCGTCAGCCCTTCGTGATGTCGCGGACCACGACGTCAGTGAGGGGCTGGCGGTGCCCCTGACGCTTGTGGTAACCGGTCTTGTTCTTGAACTTGTGGATGTGAATCTTCGGGCCCTTGCCGTGCCCGACGATCTCGCCCGTCACGGTGACCTTGGCCAGCGCTTCGGCGTCACTGGTGACGGCGTCGCCGTCGACCAGCAGGATGGCCGGGAGAGCGACGGTGTCGCCCGCCTCACCGGCCAGTCGGTTGATCGTGAACGTGTCGCCCACGGCCACCTTGTGCTGGCTGCCACCGGCCTTCACCACTGCGTACACCACTGACTCCTCGTTCGCTTCTTCTGTGTCCCCGCGCGCGCGACCGGAGCGGACGCCGAGTGCTGGACGGGCTGCGGACGCCTTCCCGGCGGCACCATGCGGTGCCCGCGCGGTGGCGGTGCAGCCCGTCCAGCGTACCCGAGCGGCGCCCGGCGGGTCGACCAGGGGCCGGGTCCGCCGGGCGACGTCCGGGGACGGCGGGATCAGACGGGCGGACCCGCCGGACGGCTGGCCGCGCGGCGGCGGCGCGGCCGGGCCACGGCCGGCGCCGGGGCGCTGTCAACCGGCTCGGTCTCCGGCACGATGCCACTCGGGTTCTCTGCCGCGGGCGCCTCGGGCGTCGCCGTCTCGGGCGTCGCCGTCTCGGGCGTCGCAGCATCGGACGTCGCGGCCCCGGGCGTCGCCGTCTCGGCGGGGAACTCCGCGGCCGGGACGTCCTCGGCGGCCGAGATCTCCGCGACCAGGGCGTTCCCGTCACCGGTCACCGGCGTGTCCACCGCAGGCTCCGCGTCAGCGGTCCCGTCGTCGACCCGCGCGCCGGCCAGGACGGCGGCGTCTTCGGCCGCGCGGTCCTCACCCGACTGGCCGCGGTTCCGGCGACCGCGGTTGCGACGCCCACCGCCACGGCTGCCCTCGGCCGCCTCGCCATCGGGGCTTCCCGAGCCGGTGGCCGACGTCTCCGACGCGTCGTCCGTCGCGGTCGTGTCGTGGGCGGGGCCGTCATCCCGTGAGCCGGAGATCCGGTCACGGCGGTTGCCGCCAACCGACCCGCCCCCGGAGGTGCTGCCCCCCGAGTTACCCCCGCTGTTGCGGCGCTTCTCGTCGATCGGGTCGATGTGCACGAGCACGCCACGGCCGCGGCAGTGCTCGCACGGCTCGGAGAAGACCTCGAGCAGCCCCTGCCCCACGCGCTTGCGGGTCATCTGGACCAGGCCCAGCGAGGTGACCTCGGCCACCTGGTGCTTGGTGCGGTCGCGGCCGAGGCACTCGGTCAGCCGCCGCAGCACGAGGTCGCGGTTGCTCTCGAGGACCATGTCGATGAAGTCGATGACGATGATGCCGCCGATGTCGCGCAGCCGGAGCTGGCGGACGATCTCCTCGGCCGCCTCCATGTTGTTGCGCGTGACGGTCTGCTCGAGGTTCCCGCCCGAGCCGACGAACTTGCCGGTGTTGACGTCGACGACCGTCATCGCCTCGGTGCGGTCGATCACCAGCGAGCCGCCCGAGGGCAGCCAGACCTTGCGGTCGAGCGCCTTGGCCAGCTGCTCGTCGATGCGCAGGTTGTGGAAGACGTCGCCCTCGCCGGTGAACCGCGTCAGCCGCCCGGTCAGCTCCGGGGAGACGTGCGCGACGTAGGCCTCGACGGTGTCCCACGCGTCGTCACCCTGGACGACGAGCTCCTTGAAGTCCTCGTTGAAGACGTCACGGATGACGCGGATCGCGAGGTCGGGCTCACCGTAGAGCAGCGTCGGCGCGCTGGAGGTCGACTCGGCCTTCTTCTGGATGACCTCCCACTGCGCGGTCAGCCGGTTGACGTCGCGGGTGAGCTCCTCCTCCGAGGCGCCCTCCGCGGCGGTCCGGATGATCACACCGGCGTCCTCGGGGACGATCTTCTTCAGGATGTCCTTGAGCCGCTGCCGCTCGGTGTCGGGCAGCTTGCGGCTGATGCCGGTCATCGAGCCGCCGGGCACGTAGACCAGGAACCGGCCCGGCAGGTTGATCTGCTGGGTGAGCCGGGCGCCCTTGTGGCCGATCGGGTCCTTGGTGACCTGGACCAGCACCTTGTCGCCGGACTTCAGCGCCTGCTCGATCGAACGCGACTTGCCGGACAGCCCGGCGGCGTCCCAATTGACCTCACCGGCGTACAGGACGGCATTGCGTCCCTTCCCGATGTCGACGAACGCCGCCTCCATGCTGGGCAGCACGTTCTGCACCCGGCCGAGGTAGACGTTCCCGGCGAAGGACGTCGACTGCGCCTGGGTCACGTAGTGCTCGACCAGCACGTCGTCCTCGAGGACGGCGATCTGGGTGCGCTCGCCCCGCTGCCGGATGACCATCTTGCGGTCGACGGCCTCGCGCCGGGCCAGGAACTCGCTCTCGCTCAGGATCGGGGTGCGACGGCGGCCGGTGTCCCGGCCGTCCCGGCGGCGCTGGCGCTTGGCCTCGAGGCGGGTCGAACCGGCCACGCCACGCACGTCGTCGTCGCTCGTCAGGCGCCCGTTGCGGCCGGCGCGCTCGGGACGGTCGTCGTCGTCGACCTCGTCGCTGCTGCTGTCCCCACCAGCGCCACCGGTCCGGCGACGGCGCCGCCGACGACGACGGGTGCTCGAGCCGGTTCCGGCCTCGTCGCCGTCGCCCCCGTCCTCGGTCTCGAGGTCGTCGCCCTCGGACTCCGCGGTCTGCTCGTGACCGGTCTCGTCAGAGGTGTCGTCAGAGGCGTCGTCGCCCTCGGCGGAGTCCTCCCCGCTGCGGCCACGGCCACGGCCACGCCGTCCGCGACGGCGACGGCGGCTGCCCGCGCCGGTGTCCTCGGTGTCCTCGGTGTCCTGGCGCTCGTCGGTGTCCAGGTGCTCGTCGGTGACGTCCTCGACCTCGGCCTTGTCGGCCTGGTCGGGCGCGTCAGCCTGCTCACCGGCGGGGCGTCGCCGCGACCGGGTCCGCTTGGGGGCAGTGGCCTCGGTGTCGCCGTCGCCCCCTCCGCCGGCCGCTGCGGAGTCCTCCGCAGCCGGCTCCTGGGCGGGACGGCGGGCACGACGACGCGGGGCGGGGGCGTCGGTCTCCGTGGGGGCGACGAAGGCGATGAAGGCGGGGGCCGGCGGAGCCGCGGCCGCCGGGGGCTCGGTCGGGAAGGGATCGACCGGGAGCGCAGGGCGGGTCGCGCGGCGTCGGGGGCGTGCGACGACGGCGGTGGGCTCCGGCGAGCTGAACTCGGCGCCGAAGCGCGGAAGGACGGGCTCGGGGTCCGGCTCGGGCTCGGCGGCCGCGACCGGTTCGGCCGGGGCCTCCTCGGCGGCCGGCTCCTGCGCGGGGGCCTCCTCCGCGGGGGCCTCGTCCTCTGCCGGGTCGGCGTCCGCCTCGTCCGGGAGGACGGCGTTCGTGGCGGGAGCTGCCGCGTCGACCGCGGGCTCCCCGCTCGTGCCGACCGCGGATTCCACGGCGGGCTCGGTGTTCTCGTTCTCGTTCAGGTTCTCGGCCACGAGGGCTCGTCTCCTCATGTGCTCCCGGGCGCCGATCCGAGGACTGGCGGCCGCGCAGGAACACGGGTTGGGCGGGACGAGCCACCACACGGGGTGCGGCGGACACGCTCGTCCTGCGGAAGTCTGGAACCGGTCACCTCGCGGCGGGTGCCGCGACCGGCGACCGGACATGCTGGTGGAGCCGTGCTGCAAATTCTCGGCGGTGCAGGGGCACTGTGTGATCAGCGCCCCGTGGAACGGGGGTCTTCGGTGCGTCACGTCTGGCAGCCGTGTCGTTCGACGTCGCGAGGCCCCGTGCTGTCACCGGTCAGACCGCCGCGTGCTCCCCCTGGCAGCGGGTGCGCGCCGCACGGTCAGGACCGAACGGATCGGCCACGGTCCCGCTGTCGTCGAGCCGGCCTTGCGCCGCACGCACGGCCCGAGGGGGCAACGGCGGGCGCAGGTCGGCGACGGCAGCCAGGGCGGCCAACACGTCGTCGGGTCGTACAGCGGGCGTCACCTGCCGGACGACCATATCCAGTATGGCACAACCTGCCTCCTCGGCAGCTGACGCGCTGGCCACGGCCGCGCGCGCGTCGACGTCCCGGAGGCCGTTCTTGGTCCGCTTGGCGACCTCGACCACGTCGCGCTCCAGGAAGGCGGCGACCGCGGGCGCGAGCTCGGCCAGGGTCACGCCGGGCAGCTCGACCCGCCACACCGACGAGTCGATCCGGTCGGCCAGCGAGCCGGTTCCCTCCGCCGCCTCCACGCATTCGAGGACGGCGATGTCCGCGGGCAACGCGGCGTCCAGCGCCGCCCGCACGGCCTCGGGCTCCCGCCGATCGCTCAGGCCGATCTCGACGTACTCGGCCTCGCTCGCGGCACCGGTCGGGGCCGCCCCGAGGTAGGAGATCTTGGGGTGCGGACTGAAGCCGGCGGAGAAGGCCATCGGTACCTGCGCCCGGCGCAGCGCGCGCTCCAGAGTGCGAGCGAGGTCGCGATGGGAGGCGAAGCGCAGCCGGCCACGCTTGGCGTAGCGGATGCGCAGCTTCTGCACCGTCGGCGGCGGCGGCGGGCCGTCGGGCTGGCGGGCCATCAGCGTGGTGCGCCGGCGACCGGCGTCAACGGGATCAGGCTGCGGCCGGTGGGGCCGATCTGGATCTCGGTGCCGTTGGTCGGGCAGACGCCGCAGTCGTAGCAGGGGGTCCACCGGCAGTCGGCGACCTCCTCCTCGGAGAGCGAGTCCTGCCAGTCGTCCCAGAGCCACTCCTTGTCCAGCCCGGAGTCCAGGTGGTCCCAGGGCAGGATCTCGTGCTCGGTCCGCTCGCGGGTGGTGAACCAGTCGAGGTCGACGCCGAACGGGGCGAGCTCCTCCGCGGCCGCCGTCGTCCAGCGGTCGTAGGAGAAGTGCTCGCTCCAGCCATCGAACTTCCCGCCGTCGCGCCACACCCGCTCGATGACCCGCCCGACTCGCCGGTCGCCCCGGGAGAGCAGGCCCTCGATCACCCCGGGCTTGCCGTCGTGGTAGCGCAGGCCGATCGAGCGGCCGATCCGGCGGTCGGCGTTGATGGCCTGGCGCAGCACCCGCAGCCGGTGGTCGATCGTCTCGGCGCTGGCCTGTGCGGCCCACTGGAAGGGCGTGTGCGGCTTGGGGACGAAGCCGCCGATCGAGACGGTGCAGCGGACGTCCTTGGACCCGCTGGCCTCCCGGCCGGCGCGGATCACCTCGACCGCCAGGTCCGCGATCTCCAGCACGTCCTCGTCGGTCTCGGTGGGCAGACCGCACATGAAGTAGAGCTTCACCTGGCGCCAGCCGTTGGCGTAGGCGGTGGTGACCGTGCGGACGAGGTCCTCCTTGGACACCGTCTTGTTGATCACCCGCCGGATGCGTTCGCTGCCGCCCTCGGGGGCGAACGTCAGCCCCGAACGGCGGCCGTTGCGGGACAGCTCGTTGGCCAGGGTGACGTTGAAAGCGTCGACCCGGGTGCTCGGCAGGCTCAGGCTGGTGTTCGTGCCCTCGTAGCGGTCGGCCAGCTCCTTGGCCAGCTGGCCGATCTCGGAGTGGTCGGCGCTGGACAACGACAGCAGCCCGACTTCCTCATAGCCGGTGGCGCGCAGCCCGGCGTCGACCATCGAGCCGATGCCGGTGATCGTCCGCTCGCGCACCGGGCGGGTGATCATCCCGGCCTGGCAGAACCGGCAGCCGCGCGTACAGCCACGGAAGATCTCGACGCTCATCCGCTCGTGGACGCTCTCGGCCAGCGGCACGAGGGGCTGCTTGGGGTAGGGCCACTCGTCGAGGTCCATGACGGTGCGCTTGCCGACGCGCGCGGGGACGTCGTCCCGGGTGCGGGTCACCGCGGCGATGGCGCCGTCCGAGCCGTAGGAGACGGCGTAGAACCGCGGCACATAGACGCCGTCGACCCGCGCCAGCCGGCTCAGCAGCTCGACGCGGCCACCGGGTCTGCCCTGGGCCTTCCACGCGGAGACGACGTCGGTGATGTCGCCCACGACCTGCTCGCCGTCCCCGAGGACGGCGCAGTCGACGAAGTCACTGACCGGCTCCGGGTTGAACGCGGCGTGCCCGCCGGCGACGACGACGGGGTGCGTCTCGTCGCGGTCGACCGCGTGCAGCGGGATTCCCGCGAGGTCGAGCGCCTCGAGCAGGTTGGTGTAGCCCAGCTCCGTGGCGAAGCTGACGCCCAGCAGGTCGAAGTCGCGCACCGCGCGGTGCCCGTCGACGGTGAACTGGGGGACGCCGTTCGCACGCATCAGCCCGGCGAGGTCCGGCCAGACGGCGTAGGTGCGCTCGGCCAGGGCGTCCGGGCGCTCGTTGAGGACCTCGTAGAGGATCATGAGGCCCTGGTTGGGCAGCCCCACCTCGTAGGCGTCCGGGTACATGAGTGCCCAGTGGACGGCGGCGGCGTCCCACGGCTTGACCTGAGCGTTCAGTTCGCCGCCGACGTACTGGATCGGCTTCTGAATCTGGGCCAGCAGTGGTTCGAGACGGGGGTAGAGCGACTCACCAGTCATGACCGGTCCAGGGTAGCCGCCGCCCACGAGCCGCCCACCCCCCGCCGAGATCTGCCGCGGCCGCCTCGCAGGGTCCCGCCGCGAGCGTGCGAGTGGCGGGGGGCGAGGCGGTCCTTTCTCAGGCCAGGCCGGGGAAGAAGAGTGCGATCTCGCGCGCGGCCGACTCGTCGGAGTCGGAGCCGTGGACGATGTTGTTCTGCACCTCGAGGGCGAAGTCACCGCGGATCGTGCCGGGTGCGGCCTTCACCGGGTCCGTGGCGCCGGCCATGGCGCGGAAGGCCTCGACGGCCCGCGGGCCCTCGACGACCAGCGCCATCAGCGGGCCGCTCGTGATGAACTCGACCAGCGAGCCGAAGAACGGGCGCTCACTGTGCTCGGCGTAGTGCGTCTCCGCGGTCTCGCGGTCGAGCGTGCGCAGCTCGGCGGCGACCAGGCGCAGGCCCTTCGCCTCGAGCCGGGAGATCACCTCGCCGACCAGGCCGCGAGCGACGCCATCGGGCTTGACCAGGACAAGGGTGCGATCAGTCACGGGGCGGCAGCCTACGGGGCGGCCGGATCTCCCTCGTCGGGCTCACCGGCTTCCGGCACCGGGACGGCACCGAACGGCGAGCCGAGCAGCTCCTTGCGAACCTGCAGCAGGTACAGCCAGATCAGCACGAAGGCCCCGGCCACGATCCACATCACACTGTTGAGCAGGCCGGTGAGCAGGAATGCCACCTGCAGGACCGTGCCGATGATCAGGCCGAGGGGACGGCGCTGCAGTCCGGCGGCCAGGATCAGCAGGACGGCGAGGACCAGCAGGACGGTGAGCCGGAAGCCGGTCAGCCCCGGCCCGCTCTGCGCGATCCCCCGCGGCACGAAGAGCACCGCGATCCCCTCGAGGACGAGGACGCCGGCGGCGGCGCCGCGCAGCGCCCGTCCAGCGCGCACCGGGTCGGGGGCGGTCATGCGCGCCGCCCGGACAGCAGCGTGCGGGCCTCCCCGGCAGTGATGACGCTGCCGGTGACGAGCACGCCCGAACCACCCAGCGCGTCGTCCGGACCGGCCTCGGCCAGCTCGATCGCCGAATCCAGTGCCTCGGACAGGATCGGATGCACGCTCACCCGCTCGGCCCCGAAGACGTCGACGGCGAGTGCGCCGAGCTCATCGGCCGGCATCGCGCGGGCCGAGCTGTTCTGGGTGACCACGAGCTCGGCGCAGATGTCCTCCAGGGCGGCGAGCATGCCGCTGACGTCCTTGCCCCGGACCGAGCCGACGACGCCGACCAGGCGGGTGAAGTCGAAGGACTCGCGGATCGCCTCGACCGTTGCCGTCATCCCGGCCGGGTTGTGCGCGGCATCGACGAGCACCGTGGGCGACGTGCGGACCCGCTCCAGCCGCCCCGGCGAGCGGACGGCGGCGAACGCCGCGCGGACCGTCTCCTGCTCGATCGGCCCGGTCGCCGCCCCCGCCCCGAGAAAGGCCTCCACGGCGGCGAGTGCGGTGACCGCGTTCTGCGCCTGGTAGGCCCCGAACAACGGCAGGAAGATCTCCTCGTACTCGCCACCGAGACCCTGCAGCCGCACCTGCTGGCCGCCGACCGCGACCCGGCGCTCCAGCACACCGAACTCGGTGCCCTCCCGGGCGACGACGGCGTCCACCTCGACGGCCCGGCGGACGAGTGCGTCCAGCGCCCCGGGCTCCTGGTGGGCCAGCACCGCGATCGCGTCGTCCTTGATGATCCCGGCCTTCTCCCCGGCGATCGTGGGGACGTCCGGCCCGAGGTACTCCGCGTGGTCGAGCGCCACGGGGGTGACGACGGCGACACGGGCGTCGGCGATGTTGGTCGCGTCCCAGGTGCCGCCCATGCCCACCTCGATCACGGCGACGTCCACCGGCGCGTCGGCGAACAGCGCGTACGCCATGCCCACCATGACCTCGAAGAAGGACAGCGGGATCTCACTCGCCGCATCCACCATCGCGATGTAGGGCGAGATGTCGTTGTAGGTCTCCACGAAGCGCTCGGCGCTCACCGGCTCGCCGTCCAGCACGATCCGCTCCCGGATCGACTGCAGGTGGGGGCTGGTGAAACGGCCCACGCGGAGGCCGAAGCCGCGCAGCAGCTCGTCGATCATGCGCGCCGTCGTCGTCTTGCCGTTGGTGCCGGCCACCTGGACGACGGGCATCGCGCGGTGGGGGGAACCCAGCAGGTCGACCAGCGCACTGATGCGGGTCAGCGAGGGCTCCAGCCGGTTCTCCGGCCAGCGGGCCAACAGCTCCTTCGCCACGCGGGCCATGTCCCCAGTGCTGTCATCCTTGCTGCTGCTGCTCATCCTGCTCAGGATGCCAGCCGCGGAGTTCCTAGACTGAGGTACATGGTCACCGACACCCGCACCCCGGACCGAGCCACCTCAGGGGTGGCCGACTCGGGAGCCACCGTCGGCGTACCCGAGAAGCCGTCGCTGGACGGGCTCGAGAAGAAGTGGATCGAGCGCTGGGCGGCGCAGGACACCTACGCCTTCGACCGGGCCGCCGCGCTGGCCCCGGCCACGCCGCGGTCGCAGATCTACTCGATCGACACTCCCCCGCCGACCGCCAGCGGCTCCCTGCACGTGGGGCACGTCTTCAGCTACACCCACACCGACATCGTCGCCCGCTACCAGCGGATGCGCGGCAAGCACGTCTACTACCCGATGGGCTGGGACGACAACGGCTTGCCGACCGAGCGGCGGGTGCAGAACTACTACGGCGTCCGCTGCGACCCCTCGCTCCCCTACGACCCGAACTTCCAGCCCCCGGAGAAGCCGGGCAAGGAGCAGATCCCGATCTCGCGGCGCAACTTCGTCGAGCTGTGCATGAAGCTCACCGAGGAGGACGAGCGCGCCTTCGAGCAGCTGTGGCGCCGGGTCGGGCTCTCGGTGGACTGGTCCAACGTCTACCGGACCATCTCCGACTCCTCCCGCGCCACCGCGCAGCGGGCTTTCCTGCACAACCTCGCCCGGGGTGAGGCCTACGCCCAGGAGGCGCCGACCCTCTGGGACGTGACGTTCCGGACGGCGGTGGCCCAGGCCGAGCTCGAGGATCGCGAGCGTCCGGGTGCCTACCACCGGCTCTCCTTCCACGGCCCCTCCGGCCCGGTCCACATCGAGACCACCCGGCCCGAGCTGCTGCCGGCCTGCGTCGCGCTGGTCGCCCACCCCGACGACGAGCGCTACCAGGCGCTGTTCGGGCAGACCGTGCGGACACCGCTGTTCGACGTCGAGGTGCCGGTCGTCGCGCACCGCCTGGCGGAGCCGGACAAGGGCTCGGGCATTGCGATGATCTGCACCTTCGGCGACCTCAACGACGTCACCTGGTGGCGCGAGCTGCAGCTGCCCACCCGCCCGGTCATCGGCTGGGACGGCCGGGTCCTGGCCGACCCGCCGCCGGGTGTGCCTGCGGAGCCCTACGCCGAGCTGGCCGGAAAGACCGTGTTCAGCGCTCAGCAGCGGATCGTGGAGCTGCTGCGCGACTCCGGCGACCTCGAGGGCGAGCCGAAGCAGATCAGCCACCCGGTGAAGTTCTTCGAGAAGGGCGAGCGCCCGCTGGAGATCGTCACCACCCGGCAGTGGTACATCCGCAACGGCGGCCGGGACCCCGAACTGCGGAAGGCCCTGATCGCCCGCGGCCGGGAGATCCAGTGGGTGCCCGAGCACATGCGGCACCGCTACGAGAACTGGGTCGAGGGGCTCAACGGTGACTGGCTGATCAGCCGCCAGCGGTTCTTCGGCGTGCCGTTCCCCGTCTGGTACCGGCTGGATTCCGAGGGCGAGCCGGACTACGAGAACCCGGTCCTGGCGCCGGAGTCGGCCCTGCCGGTCGACCCGTCGTCCGACGTGCCCGAGGGCTTCACCGAGGACCAGCGCGGCAAGCCGGGTGGCTTCATGGCCGACCCCGACGTCATGGACACCTGGGCCACGTCGTCCCTGTCGCCGCAGGTGGCCTCGGGCTGGGACACCGATCCGGAGCTGTTCGCCAAGGTCTTCCCGATGGACCAGCGGCCCCAGGCGCACGACATCATCCGCACCTGGCTCTTCTCCACCGTCGTGCGGTCGCACTTCGAGTTCGACACGGTGCCGTGGACGCACGCCACCATCTCCGGTTTCGTCGTCGACCCGGACCGCAAGAAGATGTCGAAGTCGAAGGGCAACGTCGTCACGCCGATCGACGTGCTGGAGCGCTTCGGCACCGACGCGGTCCGCTGGCGGGCGGCGGGCGCCCGGCCCGGGGCGGACTCACCGTTCGACGAGACGCAGATGAAGGTCGGCCGGCGGCTGGCCATCAAGATCCTCAATGTCGGCAAGTTCGTGCTGGGTCTCGGTGCCTCGGCCGGGCTGTCGGCCGAGGACGTCACCGAGCCGATCGACCGCGGCCTGCTGGCGGCGATGGCGGTCATGGTGGACGAGGCGACCGCCGCCATGGATGCCTACAACTACACCCGCGCGCTCGAGGTCGCCGAGTCCTTCTTCTGGTCGTTCACCGACGACTACGTGGAGTTGGTCAAGTCGCGGGCCTACGGCTCCGGAGCCGCCGCGGCGTCGGCCCAGGCCACCCTCGCGCTGGCCCTGTCGGTGCAACTGCGGCTGTTCGCGCCGGTGCTGCCGTTCGTCACCGAGGAGGTCTGGTCCTGGTGGCAGAGCGGGTCGGTGCACCGCGCCCTGTGGCCGACCGCCTCCGAGCTGCCGACCGGCGGTGACCCGGCGGTGGTGACGGCGGCCGCGGCCGCGCTGGCCGGGGTGCGCAAGGCCAAGTCCGACGCCAAGCAGTCGATGCGGGCGGACGTCGAGTCGGCGACGGTCACCGCGCCCGCGGAACAGGTGCCGCTGGTGGAGGCTGCCCGCGCCGATCTGGTGGACGCCGGCCGCATCGCCACGCTGTCGGTCGTCCCCGGCGACGGTCCGCTCACGGTCGACGTCGTCCTGGCGCCGGTTCCGGAGTCCTGAGAACCCGCCGGGTCAGGGGCCGGCGGCGGTCGGCGGCTGGAGGTCGCTCCCGAGCGCGGACAGGTCGTACAGCGTCGTCGACCCGGCGTGCACGGCGGGCGCCGTCGCCCGCACCCAGGCGTCGATGGCGGCCGCCGGTCCCCCACTCGCTTTCGGGCCGGCTACGAACCAGTGCACGCGGTCGGCGGCGACGTCGGCCTTGAAAGCAGCAAGGGTCGGCGACGGGTCGTGGCCGGCGAAGCCGCCGACGGGCATGACCGGAGCATCGACGGCCAGCTGCAGGTCCCCCGCCACGTGTCCGACCGCAGCCGCCGTCCAGGTCCATCCGCCGGTGTTCTGCCGGAGCAGGCTCAGCGCCTCCGGGGACGCCGGCGAGGCGGGCGGCCTGGTGGCGGGCGGATAGAGGCTTCCCCCGACAGGCCCCGCGCTGACGCTGCTGCCCGTGTGCGACCGGGCCGCGGAGGCCACCGACCACGCGACGGGCCCGAGCACCGCCGCGGCGACGAGCAGGGCACCTGCCGCACGCCGGAGGCCGGGGCGCTCACCCGTCGACGAGGCGGCCAGGTGAAGGAGCAGGACCGCGCCGAGCCCGGTCAGTACGAGGACGACGACCAGGCCGTTGACCAGCGGCAGCCGACGGGCGACCAGGGACACGGCCCACGCCGTCGTCATCAGCGAGCCGGCCGTCAGGACCATCCGGGCCTGGCGGGTGTTCTGCCGCCAGAGCAGTGTCGCGCCGATGGCCACGAGGGCGGCGAGGCCCGGAGCCGTCTCCACGGTGTAGTAGGCGTGCCAGATGCCCTGCATGACGCTGAACACCAGGGTCGTGACGACCGTCCACCCGGCCCACAGCAGGACGGCGGCACGGACCGGATCGGTCCGCGGGATCCCCCGGAGCAGCCAGAGTGCGGCGACGAGCGCGAGCAGCGCCGCCGGTAGCAGCCACGCGACCTGGTCACCCGCCGAGCCCAGGACCCGCCAGATCGAGCCGCCCTTGACGAGCACCCGTCCACTGGGGCTGTGCTGGCCGGTGAGCCGGCCGAGCCCGTTGTACCCGAGCGCCAGCTCCAGGGGCGAGTCGCTCTGGCTGCCACCCACCCACGGCCGGTCGGCGCTCGGGATCAGGCTGACGACGACGAACCACCAGCCGCCCGCGACCACCATCGCCGCGCCGCCGGCAAGCAGGTGACCGATCCGCCGGCGCAGCGACCCGGGAGCGGCGACGAGGACCACGCCGGCGAGTGCCGGCAGCACCAGGAATGCCTGGAGGGACTTGGTCAGGAACGCGAACCCGAGCAAGCCGCCCGCCAGCAGCATCCAGCGGAGCCGGCCGTCCTCGACGGCGCGCGTCGTCGCCCAGGCGGCGGCCACCAGCAGCAGGGTCAGCAGCGCGTCCGGGTTGTCGTACCGGAACAGGGCCGTCACCACGGGGGTGAGCGCGAAGAGGAGCCCGGCCAGCAGACCGGGCCACGGCCCGAGCACCCGGCGAACGGTCGCCGCCAGCAGCGCGACCGTCGCCACACCCATCAGCGCCTGCGGAAGGAGCACCGACCAGCTGGAGAGACCGAACAGCCGGATCGACAGGCTCATGATCCAGAGCGCCGCGGGGGGCTTGTCGACCGTGATCGAGTTCCCGGCGTCCGAGGAGCCGAAGAACATGGCCGACCAGCTGTGCGCGCCGGCCTGGGCGGCCGCGGCGTAGAACGAGTTCCCGAACCCGCTGCGGCTGAGGCCGATCACGTAGAGAAGGCCGGCGCCGACGAGGAGCGCTGCCCGGGCGACGGGTTCGAGGCCGGGAGCCCGGACAGCCATGCGCACCGTCGCATTCTGCTATCAGCGACCTGAGAGCAGGCTCAGACGGCACGGAGCATGCTCACGGTCGTCTCAGAAAAGGGCGCATCGTCAGGGCGTCTCCCGGCAGAGGGCGGAGGCATGCGCAACTGGCAGTGGTTCACGGGTCTGTCGCTCCTCCAGGGCCCCCTCCACTGGGCCATCGAGGTCGGCTCACTGGTCGCGCTCGCCGCCCTCCTGGCGCTCCGGCGCACCCGGATGTGGTGGACGCGGTGGGTGCCCCTGGCCGGCGTCCTCGCCGTCCTGCTGCTCGCCGCGGTGTGGCTGTGGTTGCAAGTGACCAAGCCGTGGCCGGACGCGTTGCCGCCGGTCGTCCTGGCCTGGGTGGGCGCCGGATTGCTCGCGGTCGTGCTGCTGGCCGTCGGCTGGCGTCATCAGCGGTGGCGGGTACGCGGGGTCGCCCTCGGCGCCGCACTGCTCGTCGTCGTCGGGGCTGCCGACGGCGTCAACACCGCCTACGGCTCGTTCCCGACTGTCGCCTCGGCCCTGCAGCTGCCGCCCCTGAACAGCGTGCCCGTCGGCAGCGTGCTCCAGCGGGCCCATCGGACGACAGCGGCTGTCCCGGGCCGACCCCTGTCCGCCGGCTGGCGGTCACCGACAGACCTCCCGCGTCACGGGTCGGTGACCGAGGTGGCGATCCCGGCGGCGCGCTCCGGTTTCAGCGCCCGCCCGGCGTGGCTCTACGTGCCTCCGGCGTATTTCGCCCGCACCCGCCCGTTGCTGCCGGTCCTGCTGCTCATCGGTGGCCAGCCAGGCACCCCGCGGAACTGGCTGGACGGCGGAGGGCTGGCGGAGATGGTCGACGCTTGGGCGAACGCGCACGGCGGTCTGGCGCCGGTGGTCGTCATGCCCGACGCCCTCGGCGGCACGTTCGCCAACCCGCTGTGCATGGACTCGCGTCTCGGCCGATCCGACACCTACCTGGCGCGCGACGTGGTCGCGTGGGTGAGGTCGGCCCTCCAGGTCGATCCCCGCCAGGCGCATTGGGCGGTGGGCGGCATCTCGTTCGGCGGCACGTGTGCCCTCCAGCTGGCCGTCGCCCATCCTGACGTCTTCCCCACGTTCATCGACTTCTCCGGGCAGTCGGGCCCGACGCTCGGGACCCACGCGAGAACCGTGGCAGCCGCCTTCGGCGGCGACGAAGCCGCGTTCGACGCCGTCGACCCGCTCCACGAGCTGGCCACCCGGCGATATCCACGTTCGGCCGGTTACCTGACCGTCGGCGCCGGGGACCACTTCTACCGGCCTCAGGCGCTGGAGGTTGCCAGAGCCACCCGGGCGGCCGGAATGTCGATCATGTACACCGTGCAGCCGGGCGGGCACGCGTGGTCGGTGTGGCGGTCGGCCTTCCCCCACGCGCTGTCGTGGCTCGGGTCGCGGACGGGGATCACGCCATGACCGCGGGGGCCGACGCCGTACCCAGGACCACTGTCCGCCCCGACCCGGCTGCCCTGCTGCGGCGCAACCCGGTGACCCTTGGACTGCTCGTCGTCCTCGTCGTCACGACATCCTGGGGCAACCCGCGCCGGGAAACGCGGGCGGCCTTCGGGGCGGGGCTGGGACAACCACCGTGGGGACTGCTCACGTCCGCGGCATGGTGTGCCGGCACGCTGTCGTGCGTCGGGACCCTCATCGCCGTCGCGGTCCTGCTCGGGCCGGCCGAGCGGCGGCTGGGAAGCCGCACCGCGTTGCCGGCCCTGGTAGCCGGTCAGGTGCTGGGCACGCTCCTGGGGCTGGCCTCGATCTGGGCGCTGCGGGCGACAGGTGACCCGTGGGCGCGCCTGCTCTCGGCCACGGTCGTGGTCGGGCCGATGCCCGGCGTGCTCACCGCCGCGGGGCTCGCGGTGGGACGAGCCCCGGCCCTCTGGCGGCGCCGCTTGCGGGTGTCGGTCTCCATCAGCCTCGTCGCCCTGGTTCTCTACGGGGGCACGGCAGGGGACGTCGTCCGTCTCGGCGGCTGGGTCCTCGGGGTCGTGGCGGGTACTCTTCTCGGGCGCCGCGCGGACGGGACGACGCCCGCACATTCCACCCGGCGAGAAGGCCGGGCCCTGGTCGCGCTCGTGGTCGCGGTCGCGGCGCTCGGCCCGCTCATGGCGGCGGTTTCCGGCACCCCGGGTGGGCCGTGGGCAGTGGTGTCACACCTGTTCGTCTCGACGAGGCCGCCCCACGGACTGCTCCGGGCGGTGTGCGGACGCGGCGGTGACGTGGCCGACTGTGCCGCCCTGCAGGCTCACGCCCGACTGACCGGTCACGGACCCGCGTTGCTGTCCATCCTGCCCGTGCTCTTGCAGCTGGTCCTCGCGGAGGGCCTGCGGCGTGGCCGGCATGCCGCGTGGGTCGGCGCCGTGACCTTCAGCGCCGTGCTGACGGGCGTCGGGGCCACCATCGTGCTGACCGTGCTCCGCACTCCCAAGGACGAGTTCGAGCTCCTGGCCCAACGGCCGGGCACGCTGTCCGCGGCGTCGACGGCTGCCCTGCTGGTCGCCCCGCTGTCGGTGCTCGTCCTCCTGCTGATCACACGGGACCGGTTCCTGGTGCACGCCGGGCCAGGTGCCGTACGCCGCTGGTTGACCGTCGCCGGGATCGGGCTGGCCGGGCTGGCAGTCATCTACGTCGTCGCCGGATCGGTGATGAGCAGCGAGTGGGCCCGGCGGGCGTCCCCGGCCGCCCTCCTCCTCGATCTGCCGCTCCGGATGTTGCCCCCGGGATACCTCGGCGAGCTGCCGATACCCCTCGTCGCGCGCGACGAGGGGTCCCGGATCCTGGCGGACTGGACGGGCGTGGCGGCGTGGACGGCGCTGCTGCTGACGGCGGCGCGGCTCATCCGGCCCAGGCCACCGACGGGCGACGCCGCCCGTGCCCGTGCCCTGGTCGACCGGTTCGGGGAGAACGGCCTGTCGTTCATCACCACATGGACGGGCAATCGGTACTGGTTGCCGCCGGACGGCTCCGCCGTGGTGGCCTACCGCGTGATCGGCGGAGTCGCCCTGACCACAGGCGACCCGGTCGGGCCGCCAGAGGTCCGGATGGCTGCGGTCCGCGGGTTCACGTCCTGGTGCGAGGAGCAGGGGTGGACACCGTGTTGGTTCAGCGTCACGGACGAGGTCGTCCACGCGCTGGCGGGCACGGGCGCGCAACAGCTGCAGGTGGCCGCCGAGACCTGGCTCCCGTTGGGCGATCTGTCGTTCTCGGGACGGCGGTGGCAGGACGTCCGGACAGCCCTCAACCGGGCGACCCGGGAGGGGCTGGAGTACCGGTGGATCTCGTGGTCCCAGGCGCCGTTGGCGCTCCGGGAGAAGGTCGCGCGGCTGTCCGAGGAGTGGCTGGCGGACAAGGGGCTGCCGGAGATGGGGTTCACGCTCGGCGGCCTCGACGAACTCACCGACCCCGCCGTCCGCTGCCTGCTCGCCGTCGACCGGGACGGCCGCGTCAGCGGGCTCACCAGCTGGTTGCCCGCCCACCGGGACGGCGCCACGGTGGGCTGGACGCTCGACGTCATGCGTCGCGCCCGGACTGCCAGTCCCGGCGTCATGGAGTTCCTCATCGCCACCGCCGCCCTGACCTTCCAGGACGAAGGGGCCGAATGGGTGAGCCTCTCCGGTGCGCCGCTGGCGTTGCCACCGGAATCGGCCGGGCGAGGCATGCTGACGCGGCTGCTCGAGCTGGCGGGGCGGACGATGGAGCCCGTCTACGGATTCCGATCGCTGCTCGCGTTCAAGGCCAAGTTCCAGCCTCGCTACCGGCCGCTGTGGCTGGTCTGTCCGGGCCGCGGCGACCTGCCCCGGATCGCCCGCGCGGTGTCAGTGGCCTATCTCCCAGAGGTCTCGGCCGGACAAGCTCTTAGGCTGGTGCGCATGCTCATGCACAACGGCCACCGGCCTGGCCGGCCCCTGGCTCCTGAGAACGTCGCCATAGCGGCAGCGTCCGCGGTACACGATCGGTGAGGCGGCCACTACTCCCTCACGCGTTCCTCGCACTCGCACTGCTCGTGGGCTGCTCGTCCGCAGCGGAGGCATCCGCGCCCCACGTCAAGGCGCCGTCCCCGGGCGGCGGCCTGAAGGTGGTGGCGGTGGGTGACTCCATCACCGCGGCGGACTCCTCGTCCTTCGACCAGGGCACGATCAGCCAGAATTCCTGGGCGGCGTACGCCAATGGCAACGGCGTGCAGATCCTCGGCGGCTGGGCCCACGGGGGCGCCAAGACCGGCGACATGCTGGCCGGCGTCCAGGCCTCGGTCCCGCGCGATGTCGACGTCCTGGTGCTCATGGCCGGCAGCAACGACGTCGACGCCCACGTTCCGACCTCCGTCGTCGAGAAGAACCTGGACGCGATCGCTCGGACCGTCGGGGCCCCCCGGGTGGTGCTCTCGACCATCCCGCCGGAGGACGCCGTGACGCCGGCGGTCCAGCAGTTGAATGGGGCGCTGCCCGCACTTGCCCACCGTGAGGGATGGCAACTGGTCGACCCGATGACCGACATCCGCGACAGCGCGGGTCACTACCTGCCGGGGATGACCAAGGACGGCGTCCATCCCTCCCAACCGGCCGCCCGGCTCATCGGGCAGGCACTGCACCGCGCCCTGACCGGCTGAGCCGCGTCGACCCGCGGCGGCTGTGCCGCGCGCGACGACGGCCCGGCCCCCGGATCGGGGACGGGCCGTCGTGGCAGTACGTCAGGTCAGGCGGACTTCTCGCGGGGCGCGCGAGTGGGCTTGCGCGGCACGATCGTCGGGTTCACATGCTCCAGGACAACGTCCTTCGTGATCACCACGGAGGCGACGTCCTCGCGGCTGGGGATGTCGTACATCACCGACTGGAGCACCTCCTCCATGATGGCGCGGAGCCCGCGGGCTCCGGTGCCACGCAGGATGGCCTGGTCAGCGATCGCCTCGAGGGCGTCGTCGGTGAACTCCAGGTCGACCCCGTCGAGCTCGAACAGCTTCCGGTACTGGCGCACCAGGGCGTTCTTCGGCTCGGTGAGGATGCTGATCAGCGCCTCACGGTCCAACTTCTGCACGCTGGTGATCACCGGCAGGCGGCCGATGAACTCGGGGATCATGCCGAACTTCAGCAGGTCCTCGGGCATGACCTCGGCGAAGGCGTTGGCCTCGGCGATCTCGGCCTTGCCCCGGATCTCGGCGCCGAACCCGATTCCCTGCTTGCCGGTCCGCGCCTCGATGACCTTCTCCAGTCCGGCGAACGCGCCACCCACGATGAACAGCACGTTGGTCGTGTCGATCTGGATGAACTCCTGGTGCGGGTGCTTGCGACCGCCCTGCGGGGGCACCGACGCCGTCGTCCCCTCGAGGATCTTCAGCAGCGCCTGCTGCACGCCCTCGCCGGAGACGTCGCGGGTGATCGACGGGTTCTCGCTCTTGCGGGCGATCTTGTCGACCTCGTCGATGTAGATGATCCCGGTCTCGGCCCGCTTGACGTCGTAGTCGGCCGACTGGATCAGCTTGAGCAGGATGTTCTCGACGTCCTCACCGACGTAGCCGGCCTCGGTCAGCGCCGTGGCGTCGGCGATCGCGAACGGGACGTTCAGCATCCGCGCGAGGGTCTGCGCCAGGTGCGTCTTGCCGCACCCGGTCGGACCCATCAGCAGGATGTTGGACTTCGCGAGCTCGACCGACTCGTCCCGGCCCCGCTCACCGCCGGCCTGGATCCGCTTGTAGTGGTTGTAGACGGCGACCGAGAGGGTCCGTTTCGCCTTGTCCTGGCCGATGACGTACTGCTCCAGGAAATCGTGGATCTCCTTGGGCTTGGGCAGCTCGTCGAACTTCAGGTCCGAGGACTCCGAGAGCTCTTCCTCGATGATCTCGTTGCAGAGGTCGATGCACTCGTCGCAGATGTAGACCCCGGGGCCCGCGATGAGCTTCTTGACCTGCTTCTGGCTCTTCCCGCAAAAAGAGCATTTGAGCAAGTCACCGCTCTCACCGATTCGTGCCACCTGCTGACCTCCACCTCGGGATAGCTGGTCCTGACATCCAGGTACCTGCGTGTCGATTGTGCTGCTAGCCCTGCTCGGCCCCGTCCCGCGAGGCTCTCCTCCCGGCGCTGGGGCCGGGGGTCGGGCGCTCGTCGAACGTACCTGCCGCCACCGACGCCGATGGGCAATGACTCACCCGCTTCATACCGGCTGTCCCCCTTCTGTCCCGCTGGTCCCCGGAACTCCGGACGGCTCCCCGAGGCTCGGGGAAGGTGCAGGGTTTCCGACGGTACGGGTCGAGGCCGCGACACGCGCGACCTCGACCCGCGACGATCAGACCGGGACGGCGGGAAGTGCGTTGAGCTTCCGGCTCTGGATGACCTCGTCGACGATGCCGTAGGCCTTCGCCTCCGGGGCCGTGAGGATCTTGTCGCGCTCGATGTCGGTGCGGACCTGGTCGAGGGTCTGGCCCGTGTGCCGGGCCAGGATCTCCTCCATCTGCGACCGCACCCGCTGGATCTCGGCGGCGTGGATCTCCAGGTCGGAGACCTGCCCACCGGACTCGCCCGACGGCTGGTGGATCAGCACCCGCGAGTACGGGAGCGCCAGCCGCTTGCCCGGCGTCCCGGCCGCGAGCAGAACGGCGGCGGCCGAGGCGGCCTGGCCCATGCAGACGGTCTGGATGTCGGGCCGGACGAACATCATCGTGTCGTAGATGGCCATCAGCGAGGTGAAGGAGCCACCAGGCGAGTTGATGTAGATCGTGATGTCGCGGTCGGGGTCGGTGGACTCCAGCGTGATCAGCTGGGCCATGACGTCGTTGGCCGAGGCGTCGTCGATCTGCACCCCGAGGAAGATGATCCGTTCCTCGAAGAGCTTGTTGTAGGGGTTGGACTCCTTCATGCCGTAGCTCGTGCGCTCCACGAAGGAGGGCAGGATGTAGCGGCTGGAGGGCATCTCGAAGCTCATGTCAGTTCCTCCGAACCGTCAGTTGTCGGTGACCGGGTTGGTCCGGTCGGTCATGGCCGCCTTGCTCACCACGTGGTCGACGAAGCCGTACTCGAGGGCCTCCTGCGCGGTGAACCAGCGGTCGCGGTCGGAGTCCTTCGCGATCTGCTCGATCGGCTGCCCGGTGTGGAAGGACTGCAGCTCGTTGAGCTCGGACTTCGTCCGCCGGAACAGGTCTGCCTGGATGGCGATGTCCGACGCGGTACCACCGACGCCGGCCGACGGCTGGTGCATCATGATCCGCGCGTGCGGCAGGGCGTAGCGCTTGCCCTTGGTACCCGCGGTGAGCAGGAACTGCCCCATCGAGGCGGCCAGCCCCATGCCGTAGGTCGCGACGTCGCAGTCGATGAACTGCATCGTGTCGTAGATCGCCATGCCCGCGGTGACGGAGCCACCGGGCGAGTTGATGTAGAGGTGGATGTCCTGCTTCGGGTCCTCGGCGGACAGCAGCAGCATCTGGGCGGCCAGCTGGTTGGCGATGACGTCGTCGACCTGGCTGCCCAGGAAGATGATGCGCTCGCGCAGCAGGCGCTCGTAGACCGAGTCGCCGAGGTTCATCATCCCCCCGGCGCCGCGCAGCACGGGCGCGCTCGCCAGGTTCGGGTCGAGGGTGCTCACGGGTGGAATGACCTCCGTAGGAATGTTCGGTGCAGTCGGTCTCGGTGGGCGGGTGCTCGTAGGTGTGGGCCCTGATCGGCCCCCCGGGGAGTGGCTCCCCCGGCGATCGACTGAGTCCTGACGACCCTAACCCGCACCTGCGACGACTCAGTCCCTGTTCGGGCGGTGTTCGCCGACGGCGCAGCGACCTGTCCCGGAAGGGTGAACCCGGAAAGCGGACGACGCCGCCCCTCCCCGGTGCGGGGTGGGACGGCGTCGGCCGCGCGTGCGGGCGGATCAGCTCTCGGCGTCGTCCTCGGGATCGCCGGTCGCGGCCACCGGGGCCTCGTCCGTCGCCGGAGCGTCGGCGGCGGCGGGAGCGTCGGCCGCGGGAGCCTGGACCGTCTTGGGGCGCAGCGCCTCGAGGTCGACGACGTTGCCCGACGCATCGGTGATCGTCGTCTGCTCGAGGAGCTGGGCCAGCGTCTTGGTGCGGCGCACGTCGGCCACGAACTCGGCGATGTTGCCGCCCTGCTGCAGCTGCTGGGCGTACTGCTCCGGGCTCATCCGGCTGCGCTGGGCCTGCGCCATGATCTGCGCCGACAGGTCGTCGTTGTCGACGGTCACCTCACGGGCGTCGGCGATCGCGTCCAGGATGAACTGGGTGCGGACCGCCTCCTCGACCGTCTTGCGCTGGTCGGCGTCGTAGGCCTCACGGTTCTCGGTACCGGAGATGGACAGGAAGCTGTCCCAGTCCATCCCGGCCTGCTGCAGTTCGTTCTCGAACGCCCGGTTGCGCCACTCGATCTCGCGCTCGACCAGGTTCTCGGGAATCGGCACCTCGACGATCTCCAGCAGGTGCTCGACCAGCTTGTCGCGCGCCTGCGCGCCCTGCTGCAGCGTCTTGGTGCGGCCCACCCGGACACGGACGTCGTCGCGCAGCTCGGCCAGGGTGTCGAACTCACTGGCGGTGGAGGCGAACTCGTCGTCCAGCTCGGGGAGGTCCTTCTCCTTCACCGAGCGGACGGTCACGGTCACGTCGGCCTGCTCGCCGGCGTTCGGGCCCGACAGCAGCGCGGTCTGGAAGGTCTTCGACTCATCGGCGGACAGGCCGCGGACGGCGTCGTCCAGGCCCTCCATGAGCTGGCCGGAGCCGACCTCGTAGGACATGCCGGTCGTGGTGCCGTCCTCGAGCACCTCGTCGTTCAGCTTGGCCTCGAGGTCGATGGAGACGAAGTCGCCGTCCTGAGCCGGGCGCTCCACGCCGGTGAGCATGCCGAAGCGCTCGCGCATGACCGAGATCTGCTCGTCGATCTCGGCCTCGGTGACCTCGAGGTCGTCGACGGTGACCGAGAGGTTCTCGAGCGGCGGCAGCTCCAGCTGCGGGGCGACGTCGACCTCCGCGGTGAAGGCCAGGGTGTCGTTGTCGTCGAGGCGGGTCACCTCGATCTCGGGCTGGCCGAGCACCCTCACCTGGTTCTCGCGGACGACCTCGGAGTAGACCTCCGGGACGGCGTGCTGGACGACCTGCTCCAGGACGACGGGGCGCCCGATGCGCTGGTCGAGGACCCGGTTGGGCACCTTGCCGGGCCGGAAACCGGGCACGCGCACCTGCTTGCCGAGCTCCTTGTAGACCTCACCGAAAGCGTGGTCCAGGTCCCCCCAGGGCACCTCGATCGCCATCCGGACCCGCGTGGGGCCCAGTTCCTCGATGGTGCTCTTCACAGCGACAGTGCTCCTCGGTACAGACAGTGGGGTCAGGCGCCTCACGGGCATGGAGGACGCCGGTCGCCCACGAGTCTAGAGACGTCGTGAGCGATGGTTCAGGTGACGTCGGGGTGGCGGGATTTGAACCCACGGCCCCCCGCTCCCAAAGCGGGTGCGCTACCAAGCTGCGCCACACCCCGTGGCCGCCCGAGTCTAGGTGGCCACGCAGGCGGGCTGCCGCCCGCCTGCGAGCGGGACGGTGATCGTGTCAACAACGGACGGATCACCACACTCGCACCCGGCCGCTCTTGCTACGGACGACCTCCGGCGGGACTCTCCACCCATGGCCCACAGTGGCAGCACGCTCGGCACCGTCGTCCGCTGGGACGAGGAATCACGTAGCGGACTTATCGAGGCCCCCGGGCTTCCGGGCAATTGCTGGGTGGACGCCTCCGTCATCGAACACGGCAGACCCGGTGGCCAGTTGCGAGCGGGCCAGGTGGTCGAGGTGGACTGGACTGAGCCGGGCCACGGCGATGTGCCCCTGCGCGCGACCCGCGTCGTCCGGCGTGAGGACCTGCAGTCCGGCCTGGGCGGCTGACCCGACCACCCACAACGGGTGCGTCCGCCTGGCGCCTCACGCACGAGTGATCCGGCGGGCCGGTACGCTGTGCGGGCACCTCGCGGGTGTAGCTCAATGGTAGAGCCCCAGCCTTCCAAGCTGGCCATGCCGGTTCGATCCCGGTCACCCGCTCCACGTCGTCACCAGCTCATATCTGTTTGTCCAGCTCAGCAGGGGCGTTGACGCCGCCTCCGTGCCTCAGTGCTGTCGGAGCGTCCCGCTCCTTCGAGAAGCAAGGGCTACCAGGGTTGATCGCGGCGCACCATGCCGAGGACACCGCGCAGGCGGTCTACGAGCGTGGAGGTGGCGGCGTCGGCGGCCTGGGCGGCGTCAAGCAGCGCCAACGCCTCGTCCACGCTCTTGCGCAGCGCGTCCCGCTCGGCGGCGCGCTCGGTGAGCTCGGTGTGCAGCCGGTAGAGGTCGACGAACACGGCCACCTTCGACCGCAGGACCCACGGGTCGAAGGGTTTGGTGATGTAGTCGACCGCGCCCGCCTGGTAGCCGCGGAAGGCCATGTGGGGGTCGTAGTCAGCCGCGGTGAGGAACAGGATCGGAATGTGCCGGGTCCGCTCCCGCTGCTTGACGTGCTTGGCGGTCTCGAAGCCGTCCATCCCGGGCATGCGGGCATCGAGGAGGATCAGCGCGAAGTCCTTGACGAGCAGCTGCTTGAGCGCGTCCTCACCATTGGTGACCGGCACGACCTCGATCGGCAGACCCTCCAGGATCGCCTGCAGCGCGAGCAGGTTCTCCCGCCGGTCGTCGACCGCGAGGACCCGGACCGGCGCGGTCATGCCGGAGCGCCGGCGTCGTGGGCCGCCGGATTCCCGTTCCCGGTCACCCACGACGCCATGATGGTGAGCAGTTCGTCGAGGTCGACGGGCTTGGTGACGTAGTCCGTGGCGCCCGCGGCCAGGCTGGACTCCCGGTCCCCGGGCATCGCCTTGGCCGTCAGGAACACGATCGGTAGCTCTTGCCACTGTGGGAGCGCCCGGATCCGGCGGGTGGTCGCGTTGCCGTCGAGGTCGGGCATCATCGCGTCCATCAGCACGATCCGGACCTCCGGGTGCTCGGTGAGCAGGGTGATGCCGTCGAGGCCGTTGTCGGCGTAGAGGACCTCGAGGCCGTGCATTTCCAGCGCGCTGGTGAGGGCGAAGACGTTGCGGACGTCGTCGTCGACGATGAGCACCGTGGTCCCGGACAGGTCCGGCGCCGGATGCACCGTCGACGGGGACACGGCCCGCAGGATGGGCTCGCCCCGCTCGGCGGCTTCCGGCGGCACTTCGGCCGGGCGCCGGGCCGGGACACCGGACGCCGCCGAGGTGATCGCGGGGCACTCGTCGGGCAGCAGCAGGGTGAACACCGACCCGACGCCCGACTCGGACGACACCTCGATCTTGCCACCCAGCAGCCCGGCCAGCTCCTTGGAGATCGACAGGCCCAGTCCGGTGCCACCGTACTTGCGGCTGGTGGTGCCGTCGGCCTGCTGGAACGCCTCGAAGATCATCGCCAACTTCTCGCCCGGGATCCCGATCCCGGTGTCGCGCACCGCGAACGTGACGACCGAACGGGCGCCGTCGAGCGAGGGCACCCCGTGCAGCGTGCGGGGTGGCGCCAGGCCGACCTGCAGCGTGACGCTGCCTGTATCCGTGAACTTGATGGCGTTGGCCAGGAGGTTGCGCAGGATCTGCTGCAGCCGCTGGGCGTCGGTCGTGATCAATCCGGGCAGCTCCGCCGCCGTCTCGACGCGCAGTTCCAGGCCCTTGTCCTCGGCCTGCACACCGAACGCCTGCTCCACGACGGCGCACACCTCGGCGAGCTCCACCGGGGCGGGCTGGATGTCCACCCGGCCGGCCTCGATCTTGGAGAGGTCGAGGATGTCCTCGATCAGGTGCAGCAGCTCCGACGCGGATGCGTGAATGGTCCTGGCGAACTCGGTCTGCTTCGGGGTCAGGTTCGAGTCCCGATTGTCGGCGAGCAGCCGCGAGAGCAACAGCAGCGAGTTGAGCGGGGTACGCAGTTCGTGGCTCATGTTCGCCAGGAACTCAGACTTGTACTGGTTGGCCAGCGCGAGCTGCTGCGCCTTCTCCTCGACGCCGCGCCGTGCCGCGTCGATCTCCATGTTCTTGAGCTCGACGTTGCGGTTCTGCTCGGAGAGCTGCAGCGCCTTCTCCTCCAGCTCGGCGTTCGTGCGCTGCAGCTCGGCTGACTGGTCCTGCAGTTCCGTGGTCAGCCGCTGGGACTGCGCGAGCAGCTGCTCGGTCCGCCGGCCGGCCTGGATGGTCGCCAGGGCCACGCCGATCGTGGCGACCAGCCGCTCCAGGAAGGTCAGGTGCAGCGCCGAGAACGGCGTGGTCGCACCGAACTCGATCACCCCCAGCGACTCGCCCTCGAACAGGACGGGGAGCACGACGATCGCGCCGGCGGCGACGGTACCGGTCCCCGAGCGCACATCCAGGTAGCCCAGGGGCAGCTCGGTGACGACGATGCTCTGCTTGCTCATCGCGGCCTGGCCGACCAGGCCCTCGCCGAAGCGGTATTCCTGCGGCGGATCCTGGAGCGGGACCGCGTACCCGGCGCACATCACCCAGCAGGCGGGGGCGCTCGCTTCCGCGAGGTCACCGGCATCGGCGGCCAGGAAGAAGGTGCCGACCTGGGCCCCGACCAGCGGCGCGACCTCCTGCATGATCATCTGACCGACATCGCCGAGGTCGCGCTGGCCTTGCAGCAGGCCCCCGATGCGGGCGAGGTTGGAGTCCAGCCAGCCCTGCTCGGCGTTCTCCGCGGTGGTCTCGCGCAGCGCCGCGATCATCTGGTTGATGTTGTCCTTGAGCTCGGCGACCTCGCCGAGCGCCGCGACCTGGATCTGCTGGGTGAGGTCGCCCCGCGCCACCGCGGTCGACACCGCCGAGATCGCGCGCAGCTGCGTGGTGAGCGTGCCGGCCAGCTGGTTGACGCTCTCGGTCAGATCCCGCCAGGTTCCCGACACTCCGCGCACCTGCGCCTGCCCGCCCAGCTTGCCCTCGGTACCGACCTCGCGGGCCACCCGGGTCACCTCGGCCGCGAACGAGGAGAGCTGGTCGACCATCGTGTTCACCGTCGACTTCAGCTCCAGGATCTCGCCGCGGGCGTCCACGGTGATCTTCTGGCTCAGGTCCCCGCGGGCCACCGCCGTGGTCACCTGGGCGATGTTGCGCACCTGCCCGGTCAGGTTCGACGCGAGCTGGTTGACGCTCTCCGTCAGATCCCGCCACGTGCCGG
>JAODNN010000118.1 GCA_025465355.1 Blastococcus sp.
TCAGCTGAGGTTGGTGGTGGCCCGGTAGAGGACGGCGGGGCCGCGGGCGCTGAGGGGTGCACCGGCCGAGACGAAGGCCGACTGGCCCTTCGCGAGAGCCAGCTCTCCGTCGGCCGAGGCCAGCACGGCGGTCCCCTCGGTGCACAGCAGGACCTGGGGCCCTGCCGTGGTGAGGGTGCCCGCCTGCGCGTCGAGCTGGCACCGGGTGAGGTCGAAATCCTCGACCGGCACGGGGTAGCGCAGCCCGCCCGGCCCGAGCACCGGGTGGATCACCGGGATCCGCCCGTCGGTGAAGTCCAGCACCTCGATGAGCGCGGAGAGGTCGACGTGCTTGACGGTGAGCCCGCCCCGCAGGACGTTGTCGGAGCTGGCCATCACCTCGATCCCGGCGCCGGACAGGTAGGCGTGCAGGTTGCCGGCGGGCAGGAACACGCCCTCCCCCGGCTCGAGCTTCAGGTGATTGCACAGCAGCGAGATGACGACGCCTGCGTCTCCCGGGTAGGTCTCAGCCAGGCTGGCCGCCCACCGGTAGGTGTTGATGAATTCCGGGTCGTGCGCGGCGACGAAGCCCGCCGCCGCCCTGGCCACCGCGCTGACCAGTGCCGTCCGGCGCTTGTCGGTGAGCGCCAGCAGCTGCGGGATCGCCGTGCGCAGACCGCCCCGGGCGAGCGCGGCGATCGTCGGCTTGAGCTCGGGCAGCTGCAGCTTGGCCAGGCAGTGCAGCGACTCCTCGACCGGCCGGAAACCGCAGAGGGCCTCGAAGGTGGTCAGCGCCAGCAGCAGCTCAGGCTTGTGGAACGGGTCCTTGAACGTGCGGGTGGGGTCGTCGTGCGCGACGCCGGAGGCCTCCTCCGCCGCGAAGCCGGCCTCGGCCTGCTCGGTGGTCGGGTGCGCCTGCAGTGACAACGGGCTGTCGGCGGCCAGCACCTTCATGAGGAACGGCAGCCGCGTGCCGAAGCGCTCCACGACGGGAGCGCCCAGGAGCACCTCGGGATCGGCGTCGATGGCCCGGTTCAGCGGTCGCCCGTCGGCCAGCACGCTGGGCTCGTCAGGGTGCGCGCCGACCCAGAGCTCGGCGTACGGCCGATCCGCGGGAACCGGCTGCCCGAGGAGCTCGGGGATCACGGTACGGCTGCCCCAGGGGTAGTAACGGACGCCGTTGTTGAGCTGCCACATCGTTCGAGCAGGCTACGTGCCGGGAGGGCCGGACCGGAACGCCGCAGCGCCGAGAGCAGCCGGGATCACCCCGAGGGGGCAGGCCGAGGAGACCACTGCGCGCACCCTCACACTGCCGCGCGCACGTCAGCCGCGCCGAGCCGGGCTGCGTCGGCGGTGCGGTCGTCGGGCATCCGCTGCGACTCGCGTTCCGCGGCGACCCGGGCGGTGTAGTGCTCCACCTCGCGCCGAGTGTGCTCCTCGTCCCAGCCGAGCACGCCGGCCAGGAGCTCGGCCACCTGTGGCGCCGACTCCACGCCGCGGTGCGCCGTCTCGATGGAGACCCGGGTTCGCCGGGTCAGGACATCGTCCAGGTGCAGGGCGCCCTCCGCGGTGACCGCGTGCACCACCTCGGCAGCCAGGTGGTCCGGCGCACCGGTCAACGGGTGGCCCAGGGCGGGATCGGAGCCGACCAGGTCGAGGATGTCGACGATCCGGTCGCCGTGCCGCTTCAGCAGCCGGCCCATGGCGGCCTCCGGCAGGCCGCTCGCCGCCGCGAACTCCGGCGCGCGGTCGCGGACGGCGTCCCAGTTCCGCGCCCCGACGAGCGGCAGGTGCGCGGTGCGGGAGGCCGGCACGCCCGGCAGCCCCGCAACCGCCGCATCGACTGCGTCCTCGGCCATCACCCGGTAGGTCGTGTACTTGCCGCCCGCGACCAGCACGAGACCGGGCACCGGGGTGACGACCGCGTGCTCGCGGGAGAGCCGGCTGGTCTCGTCGGACTCCCCCGCCAGCAGCGGCCGCAGCCCGGCGTACACGCCGAGGATCTGGTCGGCGGTCACCGGCCGGACCAGCACCCGGTTGACCTGGTCGAGCAGGTAGGCGATGTCGGCGCTGCTGGCCGCCGGGTGTGCGCGGTCCAGCTGCCAGGGCGTGTCGGTCGTGCCGATGATCCAGTGCTCGTGCCACGGGATGACGAACAGCACGCTCGACGGCGTCCGCAGGATCAACCCGGCCTGCGGCCCGTCGCCGTCGGCGAACTGGCCACCGTCGATCGCCGACCGCGGCACGACCAGGTGCACTCCCTTGGAGGCCCGCACGCGCAGGCTCGGCGCCGACGAGCCGAGCATCGCCCCGATGTCGTCGCTCCACACCCCCGTGGCGGCGATGACGCTGCGCGCCCGGACGGTGAACGTGGAGCCGTCGGCGAGATCGGCCACGTGCACGCCGATCACCGGTGCCAGCGAACCACTGCCGTCGCGGAGCAACCCCACCACCCGCGCACTGGAGAGCACGCGCGCCCCGTACCCGGCGGCGGTGCGGACGACGGCCAGCGTGTGCCGGGCGTCGTCGACCTGCGCGTCCCAGTAGCGGATGGAGCCGCGGACGACGTCGCCGCGCAGGCCGGGGAACGCCTCCAGCGTCCTGCGGCGGGACAGGTGCCGGTGGGTGGGAATCTCGCGGGAGGAGGTCAGCGCGGCACCGAGCACGTCGTAGAGGGCGACCCCTGCACCGAAGTAGGCGCGCTGCCACCCCGGCGCGGTGAGCGGGAGCAGGAACGGCAGGGGCGTGACCAGGTGCGGCGCGATCGTGTGCACCAGCCGGGCCCGTTCCTGCAGCGCCTCGTGCACCAGGGGGAAGGCCAGCTGCTCCAGGTAGCGCAGGCCGCCGTGGATGAGCTTGGACGACCGGGAGGAGGTGCCGGAGGCGAAGTCTCGCGCCTCCACCAGACCGACGGACAGGCCGCGGGTCACGGCGTCCAGCGCGACGCCGGACCCGACCACGCCGCCGCCGACCACGATCACGTCGAGCTCCTGCTCGGGGTCGGCCATCCGGGCCAGCGCGGCGGATCTCTCGGCCGGTCCGATCCGCGCCGAGAACATCCCGCTGCCCCGCCGCACGACGCCATCGCTCCGCTTGACGTCCACGGCCGCGCCGTCCCGCCGTACCGGGCCACCGTCGCCCTGAACGCCCGCGCCGTCCCGTACCCGGCCTTCGCCATGCTGGACGTCCACGTCCACACCATCCCGTGCCTCGGTGTCGCTTCCCTCGTCGGACCTCACGCCGGCCGCACCCACCTGGGCCCTGACGCCGATGTCATCATCTCCCCGGGCCGCAGGCCCCGTCGTACCGCCCTGCCCGTTTTCCTCCGTCTCACTCTGCCGGGTCTGCCGGCCGTTCCCGTCCGGCCCGACCCCGCTGGCTGTGCGCGCTGTCATTGCGATCCCCCTGGGGTGCGGCTTGTCGCGTTGTGTCCTATTTCTACCCGCGAGTAAATACCTGCATGCCGTGAGCGGACCCCACCGGGGATGGCGCTACCCAAAGTCCGCGCATCATCCGTGACCTGCTCTCTCCAGAGGCATCAGACGTCACTGCGGTGACGCGCCACGTTCGGTAGATCTTCCGGCAGGTAGATCTTCCCCGTGAGGCCGGACCCCCATGCCAAGGCACCGGGATCACAC
>JAODNN010000127.1 GCA_025465355.1 Blastococcus sp.
CGGCGGCGTCCGGGGTGGGAGCCGCCGAAGACGACGTTCGTGGCAGCGGACATCGCCGGCGACGACCTCGTCCCGCATCTGCGGGGAGCCGACGCCGTCGTCCATCTCGCCTGGCTGTTCCAGCCGACGCACCGGCCGACGATGACCTGGCAGGCCAACGCCGTGGGCAGTGCGCGGGTGTTCGAGGCCGCGTCTGCGGCGGGCGTCGGTGCCCTCGACTACGCCTCGTCCGTCGGCGCCTACTCCCCGGGACCGGGCCGGCGGGTGGACGAGTCCTGGCCCACCCACAGCGTCCCGACGGCGGCGTCCGGGCGGGAGAAGGCGTACGTCGAGCGGGTGCTCGACGCGTTCGAGGCCCGGCATCCCGGCACCCGGGTCGTCCGGCTGCGGCCGGCGTTCATCTTTCAGCGGCAGGCCGCCACGGAGCAGCGACGGATCTTCGCCGGGCCGCTGCTGCCCAGCGCTCTGGTCCGCCCGGGCCGGCTTCCGGTCGTCCCCTGGCCAGCGGGGCTGCGGTTCCAGGCGCTGCACGCCGACGACGTCGCCGAGGCCTACCGGCTGGCTGTCGTCGGCGACGGGCGGGGCGCCTACAACGTCGCCGCCGACCCCGTCATCGACGCCGCGACGATCGGTGAGGTGCTCGGGACGCGGGTGGTCCCGGTGCCCGGCACCGTGGTGCGCGCCGGGCTCAGTGCCGCGTGGCAGCTGCACCTCGTCCCGGCCGAGCCCGCGCTGCTCGACCTGGCATTGCAGTTGCCCCTGCTCGGACACCACGAAGATGCGCACCGAACTCGGCTGGTCGCCCACCGTGTCCTCCGTCGACGCGTTGCGCGAGGTGGTCGAGGGGATGGCGGAAGGAGCCGGCGGGCAGACTCCGCTGCTGCGACCCGACTCGACGACCGGCCGGCTGGGCGAATCGGGGGACCGGTGTCGGCGAGCGCTCGACCTGACCAGGGAGGCACGCCGGACGACCGGCACAGGGGTCACCCGGCCGCCCCGAGCACCTCTATCGCTGAACCAGGGCAGAGCTCCGGCCGCCTCGCTGAGCACGACCGGCTCCCGGTCCATCGTGCCGCTTCTACGCAGCGGGCCCCTCCCCGCGGGGTCGGCCGCATCAGGGAGAGGGCCGGCCGGGCCCCTCCCCGCTACGACCCGAGTGCACGTGGTCACGACGCTCCGCCCCGGCGGTCCGAGAGGGCGCCGTGCCCCCGCCGAGCGGCCAGAGCGGGTCCACTCGGACGCGCGGGCGGCAGCCGAGCACGGCGGAACCGAACCTCCGAGGAGGACCCATGTCCCCGGCAGTCATCGAACAGAACCAGGGCGCACTCCACGTCAAGCCCGGCACCGAGTGGGCTGCCGTACTCGGTCGGGCTTCCCGCCTCGCGCCCGAGGCCTTCGGCACCGACCGGTTGCACAACCTGGTCAACGGGTCGTGGCGGGCCACCGGCGAGCCGGAGGTGCTGATCAGCCCGGTCGACGGCAGCAAGCTGATCGGCCTGCCCCGGTTGTCGGCGGGAGAGGCGCAGCACGCGGTGCATGCTGCTGCCGAGGCCCACGCCGAGTGGTCCCGGACGCCACTGAGCGAGCGACAGGCACGGGTCGTCGCCGCGGTCGACGCGATGGCCGACGTGCGCGACGAACTCGCCCTCCTGCTGGCCTGGGAGATCGGCAAGCCGTGGAAGCTGGCCTGCGCCGACGTCGATCGAGCCCTGGACGGTGTGCGCTGGTACGTCGATGAGATCGAGGCCATGCTCGGCGACCGCACGCCGCTGTCGGGGCCGGTGAGCAACATCGCGAGCTGGAACTACCCGATGTCGGTGCTGGTCCATGCCGAGCTGGTGCAGTTGCTGGCCGGCAATGCGGTCCTGGCCAAGACGCCGTCCCAGGGCGGGGCCGCCTGCCTGACCCTGGCCCACGCACTGATGGCCCGGGAGGGGCTGCCCATGACGCTGCTGTCCGGTGGCGGCGCGGAGCTGTCGGAGGTGCTGGTGCGCTCGCCGGGGATCGGGGCGATGGCCTTCGTCGGCGGCCGCTCGGCCGGTGGCAAGGTGGCCGCGTCGCTGGTGGACACCGGCAAGCGGCACATGATCGAGCAGGAGGGGCTCAACGCCTGGGGGATCTGGGAGTTCTCGGACTGGGAGGGGCTGGCAGCGCACCTGACGAAGGGGTTCGAATACGCCAAGCAGCGTTGCACCGCCTACCCCCGCTACGTGGTCCAGCGGGAACTGGCCGACCAGTTCCTCGCCATGTACCTGCCGGTGATCCGGTCCATCCGCTTCGGGCATCCGCTCGCCGTCGCGCAGGACGCCGACGACCTGCCGACGCTGGACTTCGGCCCGGTCATCAGCGCGGCCAAGGCCGACGACCTCCACCGTAGGGTCGGCGACGCGCTGCACCGCGGTGCCATCCCCCTCTATCGCGGCAGCCTCTCCGACGGGCGCTTCATCGCGGGACAGGACACGTCGGCGTACGTGGCGCCGGCCGCCCTGCTGGCGCCGGGTGGTGCGTCGACGCTGATGCACGCCGAGCCGTTCGGGCCGATCGACACCATCGTGGTCGTCGACACGGAGGCGGAGCTGCTGGCCCAGATGAACGCCTCCAACGGCGCACTGGTGGCCAGCATCGCCTGTGACGACGAGGACAAGGCGCGTCGGTTCGGGCGCGAGCTGCGGGCGTACAAGGTCGGCATCAACAAGCCACGGTCGAGAGGCGACCGAGCCGAGACGTTCGGCGGGCGCGGCGCATCCTGGCTGGGCTGTTTCGTCGGCGGTGAGCTCCTCGTGCAGGCCGTAACAGAAGGCCCGGGGAACGAACTGCTCTACGGCAACTTCCCGGAGCACAGCCGCTACCCGAGTTCCGTGTAGTCCGGACCCGTCGAGGTTGAACGAGCAGCTGACCACCGTCCGGGCCGCCGCCCACGGCTTGGTCGGCTATCTGCTCAAGCCGCTCACGTACGCGGCCCTGCGCGACCGGTCGGTGGCCTACGCCGACTATCGCGGCCGATTGCGCGCGGGCGGTGACGCCACCGGTCAGGAGGACGTCGGCCGGGCGCTCGATGCCTGGCGTCCGCAGCGGCCGGCGCCGCTCCCGAAGGGCATGCACCGCCAGACGCTCGACGCGGTGGTGGCCGTGCTGCGCACCGCCGGCGGGCTCTCCGCCGTCGAGACCGCCGAGCAGATCGGCGCCTCCCGGATCACGGCTCGCCGGTACCCCGAGTACCTCGCCGGCACCGGGCTGGTCACGCGCACACCCCGCTACGGGGGAGCGGGGCGGCCGGAGACGGGTCTACGTGGTTAGAGGGGGTCGTCGGCGAGACGCGGACCGTCTCTGCACCGTCCGCCGGGACGCCCATCAGGGGCCGGTGTCGCCGACCGACCTGGCCGCGCACCTGAGACGGCAGAACCCCACGGTCGGGAACCGTGGGGTTCTGGATGGAGTGTCCGAGGGGCGACACGGTACATACGCACACACGCTTTCCGGAGGGTCGCTGTCTGCCGACCCCTTGACGCCCCGCCTATCTCTCGGCGTCCGCTGGATGGAGCCGATGCTCCAGGGCACGAACGCCGTGATCGTCCACCCGAAGGCCCTGGGCGAGTCCCGGATAGCGGCACAGGCGACGAAGCTGCTCGGCCTGCGCTGAGCAAGGTCTGTCCTGAGAAAGGCGACGGCCTCGCAGTCAGCCACTGCGAGGCCGTCGTGGTCAGAGGAGGCCCTCGTTGTGGAACTCGATGCTGGCCGAGGGATCCACCCCCTCGTCGGCGTCCGGCTGGACCGGGCCTCGCCCGGCTCGGAACCGGAGCCGGCGGCGGCGTTCCGTGAGGACCGCTCCGGATCGGTCACGTCCGTGGTCGTCGGCGCCTGGCCGATGCGCTTGGCGGCTTCCCCGGTGCCGGTCTCCTCTAGCTCTGACTCGCTCACAGCTCCTCCATCCAGTTCGTTCGATGCCGGTGATCACGCAGTGGGCTTCACGAGCTCCGTGGGCTCGCGGGACGGCTGACCGAACAGGGACTCTCGGCGAGCCGGATCCAGCGGAAGCCGTAACCGGCCAGTTCGAGTCCGTCGAGGTCGGGCGCGCCGTACTCCTGGTCGTGGAACAGATCGACCAGTTGCCCGGACGGGCGCACCGATGTCGGGAACGCGGACGGTCACCGGCCGGTCGGCGAGGTTGTGCGCGAACAGCACGCTGCCCCTGGTGGTGCCGGGTGCACCAGAACCTGGGGCGGTCCGACGTCGATCACTTCGTGGTCACCGACGCCGACCTCGGCGCACTCGCGAGCCTGTCCAGCATGCGCTGCAACCAGGAGAGCGGCGAGTCGGGATCGCGCCAGGGGACTGCGGCATGCGGTGCCGCGCCGGCCCAAGGTCCTCCACTGGAGTCGCGGTCCGCGGTCGGCCATCCATCCGGAGAAATGCCGATGTCCGCGGGGCCGGAAGAAGGGAGAGGAGGGACGCTCATCGGAGGCCCGCTGCGTGCGCGCCGTCGAGTCCGTCGGCAAGCGGGGCAGCGCGTAGCCGGTCCACGGTGGCGCATCGAGACAGCCATGCCCATCTCCCCCCTCGACGCGTCGCCGCCGTCGATGCAGAGCTGCGCGGCCTCCGCGAGGTGACCAAGGGGGCACCGACAGAGCTCACGAGGTGAGAGTCGCCAGGACGAGCTCGTCGACATGGAGGCCGCCAGTGGCGGCGCGTGGTTCCGCGCCGGAGGCCTGGAACTGCACTTCTGTGATGTCCTCACCCTGTGGAGGGTGGGAGGAGTCCCACTTCTTTGTGTCCGACCCGCTACCTACGCACACGCTTCCCGTCGCCCGTCGGGAAAGGACGATCTCGATGTGCGCCGAGGCGCCGACCGCACCGACGGAGTGACGACGCGAGTCGTGCAGCGACTGTGACCGTGCCACGCCAACTGCCGGGGGGCTGCCCTGGTCATGCTCACATCAGGCCAACACCTCATGGGCAGTGGCCGCCTCCCACCGGCCCATGCGTTCGACGGCTGCCGGTCCGAGCCGGTCGAGGACGGCGTCCACCAGCAGCTCGGTGAGCACGAAGGCGGCCGCGGCGGAATCAAAGGCGCCCGTGGACCGCACCGAGGTGGGCAGGACGACCTCCGCCGCCTGTGCGACAGGGGAGAGCCACTCGTCGGTGATGCAGACGATGTGCGCACCCGCGTCAGCAAGCTCGGTCGCGCGTTCCACCGTCGTCGCCTGGTACCGCCGGAAGTCGTACACGACGAAGACGTCCCGGCGGTCGGCGTCCATCACATCGGCCGCGTCGATCGTCTTCCCGTCGTCCGGTGCCGAGACGTGCGTGCGGATCTCTCGCAGGTGGCGCGCGAGGTAGCCGGCCAGGTAACCGGAGAACCGGCCACCCACGGCCGTGATCCGCATCCGGGGATCGGCCAGGAGGGTGACTGCGGCGTCCAGTTCGGCCGTGGGGATAGCGGTCAGGGACTGCGTGATCGAGGCTGTCGCGACCTGCACTCCGCGGTCGAGCCAGTGTCCCTCGACACGGTTCGCCCGAGTGTCCTCGTAGAGCGACAAGGGGGACGCCACGCGTTCGGAGAGCTCGTCAAGCAACGCCTGCTGCAGAGCGGGGAACCCCGAATGTCCGAGGCTCCGGGCGAAGCGGACGACCGTCGGCGGACTCACTCCGGCTGCCGCTGCGAGCTCTGCGCTGGTGCCGAGCGCCGCCCGGGGGTAGTCGGCGAGCAGGACCCGGGCGACCCGTCGCTCCTGAGGGCTGAAGGACGACAGGTCTGCCTTCAGGACGTCACCGATGGACACCAGGTCACTGTGCAGAGTGGGCCGACCGGGGATCAAGCACATCGACCGCGCGGGAGATCAGGTCGATGGCCAGGATGCTGTCCCTCGGGACCGGCGTCCACCCCTCGTCCGGCAGCCCGCTGGAAATCACGTGCACGGCGGTTGGGGAGACCTTGTACGCCATGTCGAAGTACGCGGCGGCGTGCCCGTGCGGCATGGCGTCGTCGGATCCGAACAACTCCCGGAGGTCGTCGAGCGGGGTCGCCGCCCGGCTGTTGACGTGCACGGCGTACAGGCGCGTCGGGGTCAGGAAGAGCGCGTTGAGGCTGGCCTCGGGGAAGCGCCCGTGCAGGAGTGCGACCGCGCGGAGCAGGCCGGCCCGCTCATCCCCGGCCTCCTCGATGCACTGCAGGACGAGGCGGAAGTAGCGCTCGCTGTCGGTGGTGCCCTTCACCTGCGCCAGACTGCGTTCCGACAGGAGGCTCTCCAGGATCTCGATCGGCGAGATGCTGCCGTTGTGCGCGAGCGCATAGGTGCCGTCGGTGAATGGGTGCGTGTTCATCGCATGGACGATCAGCCCGTCCGTGGCCCAGCGCAGGTGCACGAGCCCGGCCGCGCCGAGGGCCTGGCCGGCCAGTTCGAAGTAGGACGGGTCCTCGGCCGCCGACACCGGTGAGGTCGCCGCACCGATCCCGCTACCGCCGGGGCGGGACCAGGCCATGCCCCAGCCGTCCCCGTGGAGAGCGGACAGCGAGGTGAAGGCCTGGAACTCCGTCGCGCCGAGGCCCTCCAGAGCGGACGACGGCCCGTGGGAGACGTATCCCAGCAACCGACACAAGTTGACAACATCCCTTCTCAAGGCGGTTCAGCGACCGGTATAAAGACCGGGTCCTGTAACAAAGGTTACATCGACTCCGAGGATCGCCCTGACGAAACGGATGCGTCAAGTGCTGCCATCAGCCCCCAGCGACTCCTCGGTCAGTGTCGAGCGTCAGGCCGAGCGTCTCCGCGAAGCGGGCCTCCGCACACTCACGGGGGTCGTCAGCGATACGGGCGGCATCATCCGCGCCAAGACCGTCCCGGCCCGCCGGATCGAGTCGTTCGCCCGCTCCGGCATGGGCGCCTCGCTGACCTGGCCGGTGTTCTGCGTCGACAACGGGATCGCCATGACCCCGGAGCTGGGCGTCGTGGGTGACCTCCGGCTGACCGCCGACCTCGAGCGAGCGGTCGTGCTGGACCACGGGTTCGGCTGGGCGCCCGCGGACGTGCGGGACCAGAACGGCGAGCTCTCCCCGTACTGCTGGCGCAGCGTGACCCGCCGCCAGGTCGACCGGTTGGCGTCGTTCGGCATCGAGGCCATGGTGGGCAACGAACTGGAGTTCGGCCTCCTGGACGAGGCGGGCCGGCCGCTGGGGGAGCGCGACGGGTGGCCCTGCTACGGCGCCGGCGTGTACAGCGAGCTGAGCGAGTTCGCCGCAGACCTCTGTGAGCGGCTGGACGCAGCCGCGGTCCCGGTCGAGCAGATCCACGCGGAGTACGGGCTGGGGCAGTTCGAGATCTCCCTGCCCCCGCGGGACCCGGTCCGGGCGGCCGACGACGTGCTGCTCGCGCGGGCGGTCATCGGGCGCACCTGCCGGCACCACGGCCTGCGCGTCACCTTCTCGCCGGTGCCCTTCTCGGGCGGCTCCGGCAACGGCGCCCATATGCACGTGTCCCTGACCCGGGACGGCGTGCCGCTGCTCAGCGGCGGCCCGCTGGCCGAGGGCCTCACCGCCGAAGGTGGCTCCGCGGTCGCCGGCATCGTCCGGCACCTGCCGGGCAGCATCGCGGTGCTCGCGGGCACCGTGGTCTCCGACCAGCGGATGCAGCCCGGCCACTGGTCCGGCGCGTCCGCCTGCTGGGGCGTGGAGAACCGCGAGGCCGCCGTCCGCCTGCTGCTGGCCACCCACGGCAACCCCCACGGGGCCAACGTCGAGGTCAAGTGCGTCGACGCCGGTGCCAACACCTACCTGGCAACCGGCCTGGTCCTCGGCTTCGCGGCCATCGGCATCGAGGAGGGGCTGGAGCTGCCGGCCGCGGTCACCGTCGACCCGACGCAGCTCACGCCGGAGCAGGCGCGTGCCGCGGGCGTCGTCCCGCTCCCGAACGACGCGGCCGGCCGCATCGAGCTCTTCGAGAAGAGCGACGCGGCCCGCGCCGTCCTCGGCCCGGAGCTGCGCGCGGCCGTCCTGGCCGTGCGCCGGTACGAGTCCGAGCTGTACGCGGACGAGGACGCCCACGCGCTGACCAGGTTCGCCTGGTCCTCCTGAACCACCTGTTCCACCCCCGTGCTCCACCCATCGACACCGAGGAGTGACATGGCCAAGCGGAAGCTGCGACTGTGGGAGGCGCTCGCGCTCTCACTCGGCCTCATGGGCCCCACGCTGGCCATGGCCGGCAACGGTCAGGGAATCATCGGCACGGTCGGGAAGGCCGTCCCGCTCGTGTTCCTCCTGGGCTTCATCGGCGTCGCGCTGGTCGCCTACGGGTTCATCCGGCTGACCCAGCGGTACAACCACGCCGGCAGCGCGTACGCCCTGGTGGGCGCGACCCTCGGGCCGCGCGCCGGCTTCGTCGCCGGCTTCGCGCTCTTCGGCACGTATCTGTTCTTCACGGTCTGCACCGCCGCGGTGTTCGGGGCTTTCCTCAACGCGCTGCTCTCGTCGGCCACGGGTGAGGGCGCCGGCCTCGGCTACGGCATCGCTGCCGTCCTCTGCCTGCTGGTCACCGGCTACATGAACACCCGCGACACCACGACGGTGTCGCGCTCGCTGCTCGCCATCGAGGGGGTGGGCATCGCCGCCATGCTGGTGCTGGTGATCGCCATCTTCGGCCAGGGTGGCGCAGAATCGACCGGCGTGGACTTCTCCACGTTCACGCCGGACGGCGTCGGGCTGGGGGCGGTGCTCGCCGCCGTCGTCGCCGCGTTCCTGTCGTGGGCCGGTTTCGAGGCCTGTGCCGCGCTGGGCGAGGAGACCGACAGCCCTCGCCGCAACATCCCTCGTGCGCTCTTCGGCTCCGTCCTGCTCACCGGCGTCCTGTTCGTCGTCGTCATGTTCGCCGAGACGATCGGCTTCGGCACCGATGAGGAGGGCCTGGCCGCCTTCCAGAGCTCCGGGAACACTCTCGGCGACCTGGGTGAGGGCTTCGTCGGTCACTGGTTCGCCCTGCTGCTCCTGCTGACGGCGGTGCTGTCGGCGTTCGCCTCGAACCTCTCGTCGGTGATGGCCTCGGCGCGGCTGGCGATGGCACTGGCCCGCGACGGCTTCGGTCCTCGCCAGTTCGCCCAGATCGACCCGACGCACCGGACCCCGCGGAACGCAGTCCTGGCCATGGCCGGTCTGGGCATCGTCGTCAACCTGATCACCTGGCTGACCGGCTGGCCGGTCATGGGCACTGGCGACGCCGCGATCGACGCGTACTTCTTCTTCGCCGTCGTGGGCGCGACCTGCCTGCTGTTCACCTACCTGCTTGTCGAGGTCGCGGTCTTCGCCGCGTGGCGCAAGGGTCAGGTCACGGTCCGCCCGGCCGAACTCGTGCTCCCAGCCCTGGGGGGTCTGTTCATCCTGGTCGTCATCGTCTACAGCGTGAAGGACGCCAGTGGCCTGTCGCCGGCCTTCGTGGCGATCGGCTGGGTCCTGGTCGGGCTCCTGGTCGCCGTCCTCGCCGGCGGTCTCGCCCAGCGGATCGGCGCCTCGCTGACCCGGGAGCTGGAGGACGTCGACAAGGACGCCACGTTCGCGGACACCGAGGCCCGCTGATGCACGAGACCGCACAGCGGCTGTACGACCGCGACCGGGTCATCGCCGGGGTCGAGAAGCTGCGCTTCTTCCCGCTGGCGCTCGAGTCGGGGCAGGGTTCCTGGCTGGTCGAGGCGGGCGGTCGCCGGCTGCTCGACCTGTCGGCGACCTGGACCGCGTGCGGTCTCGGGCACGGGCACCCTGCGGTGCGAGAGGCCCTGCTCCGGGCGGCGGGCGCGCCGCCCGGGGCGGGTGCTCTCAGTGCCGTCCACGAGGACGCCGTCGCGCTGGCGGAGGAGCTGCTCGACCTGACCCCGGGGACCGGCGACCGGCGGGTGTACTTCGGCCACGCCGGGTCGGACGCCAACGACGTCGCCATCCGGTCCGCGGTCCATGCCACCGGTCGCCCGAAGGTGCTCGCCTTCGAGCACAGCTACCACGGCGGGATCGGCGTCGCGATGAAGGCGTCCGGCGTGCACGTCGAGGCCGGCAGCGTCGCGGCGGACAAGCAGGTGCTCTTCACGCCCTACCCGGACCCCTACCGGGAGCCGGACCGCTACGAGCGGGTCATCGCCGACCTCGACGAGGCCCTCGCCGGCCGGGACGTCGCCTGCCTGCTGGTGGAGCCCATCCTCTCCGACGGCGGACTGGTCGTCCCGCCCGACGGCTTCCTCGCCGAGGTCGCCGCCCGGTGTGCCGCGGCGGGCACGCTGCTGGTCTGCGACGAGGTCAAGGTCGGCCTCGGCCGGCCCGGCACGTGGCATGCGTTCGAGCACGACCGGATCACCCCTGACATCGTGACCTTCGGAAAGTCGCTGGGTGCCGGTGTGCCCATCTCGGCGGCGGTGGGCCCGGCCGCGGTGTTCGACGAGCCGGGCGCGTCGGCGCTGCTGACCCAGGCGGGTAACCCCTACAGCACTGCCGTCGCCCGGGCGGTCCTGGCCGCGTACCGGGCCGAGGGGCTGGTCGAGCGGGCCGCGCAGGCCGGTGAACGGCTCCGGCAGGGACTGCGGAAGGCGACCGCGCACCTGGACGTCGTGGGCGAGGTGCGCGGACGCGGGCTGGCCATCGGGGTGGACCTCGTGACCGACCGGGCGAGCCGGGAGCGCGACCCGGAGCTCGCCGCGAAGACCGTCTACCGGGTGTGGGAGCTCGGCGGCGTCGTCTTCTATGTCGGTGGCAACGTCCTCGAGGTCACACCGCCGCTGGTGATCACCGACGACGAGGTCGACCGCGCCGTAGAACTGCTCGCCCAGGGCATCGAGGAGGCATCCGCAGGCAAGGTCAGCGATGCCCAGATCGCGCCCTTCGCGGGATGGTGAACGTGTACGCGGACAACCAGACATACCCCGGGCCGCTCGGTGAGACGGTGGCCGGCCTTCCGCTCGTCGACCACCACGTGCACGGCGCGCTGCGGGCGGCGGTCGACCGACCGACGTTCGAGTCGTTGATCACCGAAGGGCCGAAGCCGCACTCGGAGGGGACCGCGTTCGACTCGCAGGTCGGCTTCGCCATCAGGCGCTGGTGCGCCCCACTGCTCGGCCTTCAGCCGCACGCGACCGCGGACGAGTACTGGGCGCGGCGCTGTGAATTGGGGGAGGAAGCGGTCAACCGACGGCTCCTCGGAGCGGCAGGCACCGGCACCTATCTGATCGAGACCGGCTACCTCGGGGACGCCGTCCTGACACCCGAGGAGCACGCCGAGGCCGCCCGCGCGGCCGCCCGCGAGGTCGTCCGGCTCGAGACCGTCGCTGAGGGGCTGCTCGGGAAGGTGGACTCGGGCCGTGCCTTCGTCGCGGAGTACCCCACCGTGCTGGAGGAAGCGAGCCGCGCGGCAGTCGGTACCAAGAGCATCATCGCTTACCGCGCCGGCTTCGACGTCGACCCGGCACGCCCCGAGGATGCGGAGGTCGTCAAGGCCGTCGACCGCCTCCTCGGCTCTGCACCCGGCTGTGTCCGGGTCGACGACCCGGTGGTTCTGCGCTACCTCCTGTGGTGTGGGGTCGACCGCGGCCTGCCCCTACAGCTGCACAGTGGCTACGGCGACCCCGATCTGGACCTGCATCGGGCCAACCCCCTACTGCTCATGCCCTGGCTCCGCCAGGTGGAGCCGACCGGCGTCCCGGTGATGCTGTTGCACAACTACCCGTACCACCGCGAGGCGGGCTATCTGGCTCAGATGTTCGACAACGTCTACTTCGACGTGGGCCTGGGCCTCTTCTACTCCGGCAGCCAGAGCGCCCAGATCGTCGCCGAGTCGCTCGAGGTGGCGCCCTTCACCAAGCAGCTGTACTCGTCGGACGCCTGGGGACCGAGCGAGCTGCACCTCCTCGGTGCCCTGTTGTGGCGGCGTGGCATCGCCCGGGTCGTCGGACGGTGGGTGCAGGAGGGGGAGTGGGCGCTGCACGACGCCGAGCGCGTCCTGAACCTCATCGGTCACGAGAACGCCCGGCGGGTGTATCGGCTCTGATCTGGACCGCCCCGGGTTCAGTGGAGGCTCTGAGCAGCCCCTTGTTTCGTGGAGTCCGATTGTTGGATCTTCGTGCCACCTGACCCCTGAGGAGGGGCTGTGGGACGACGCGGGTATCCGCCGGAGTTCCGGCGCAAGGTGCTGGATCTGGTGGCGTCGG
>JAODNN010000017.1 GCA_025465355.1 Blastococcus sp.
GGGTGCCGCCAAGCTGCGCGACATCACCGAGGACGGCCGGCTGCGATGGACCACGTTCGCCGACCCGGAAGGCAACGAGTTCGACCTGATCGTCCGGTGACCGTGAACGGCACGCGGACCCGCGCGCATCGCCACCGACCCTGGAGGTCACGTCAGCCGATGATCGACATCTACGCCACCCCCGGCACCTTCGCCGACACCCACCAGCTGGCCACCGACGCCGCCGCGACGGTGATGCGCGTCGAGCACGGCAATGCATTTCTTTGTCCGTGACCCCCTTGGCCGAGGTCCGTCCTTGCCCGCGCCGGTCCCGGGCCGGGTCCAGCGGCCGGACCAGCCGAGCACGGACCCGAGCGCGGCTTGCAGGGTGCCCCGTGGCCAGCTACGTCCTTCGTGCCTACATCGCGTCCTTGATGCCTCGGCGGATGAGCCAGGCATTCGCGGGCCAGGAGGTGAGGAAGCCGAGCGCCATGCCGATCTGCATCAGGAACCAGTAGACCGGGCTGGTCGGGGTCAGGTGCGGGGCCGGGAAGAACACGAAGACCATAAGCGCCATCCAGCCGAACAAGCCGACCTCGAACGCGGTGAGGGACAGGATGTCCGCCTTCGCGGCGGCGACAATGCCCTTGCGGAAGGACAGTCCGCGCATCGGGGCGATGGCGAAGTACTGGAACACCAGCCCGAAGCCGAGGGCCAGGACGTAGTCACCGACGTACTCGGCGAGCAGGCCGCTCCCCGCGATGGTCGCGCCCAGCCCGAAGACGACGAACTCGGCGACCAGGTCGCCGAGGGAGCAGCCGGCGCCGCAGTGGCTAGTGTCGACGGTGACGCCGGCCCAGCGGGGCTTGTACGGCGGGTGGTCCGCCCCGCGCTCGGTCAGCCAGCGGGGGCTGGCGGGGCGGCCGTAGCGGCGGTATCCCCAGACCGCGAGCGGGCCGAGGTAGAGCGCGGTGATCGGCCAGACAGCCTCCATGACCGGCATGTGCCGCTGCCGGTAGCCGCGGCCGTAGACGTCGACCACGATGACCGCGGCGCTGGCCACGGCGACCGCCAGGGCGGTCCAGGCCACGGCGGTCAGCCAGGTCGGCGCCATGCGGCGGCTCCGTTCGGGAGGTGGGCGGGGCTCAGGACTCCGGGGCACCGGCCCCGCTGAGCACCGCGGCCTGCCCCGCCGGGGCATTCGACGACGGCGGCGGGGGCAGCAGCTGCCGCCGGACGAGGGCGACGGCGGTGCGGAGGGCGATGCCGGCGACCAGCAGGCTGATGGCAGCGGCGAGGAGGAACTGCCAGGCGCGGTAGCCGGCCGGTTGCCCGTCCTGCAGCCAGATCAGGGCCACGGTGACGACGGCGGCCCAGCTGAAGGTGAACGACCACGTGCTCGGCATGAACGGCAGTCGCAGGTAGACGGGCAGCAGCCGCATCTGGGCCAGCACCATGAGCAGTCCGTAACCGGCGAGGACGGCGGCGACGACGTCGATCCGGTCGCCGCGGAGGGCGAACCAGGCCAGGCTGGCCACCGCCGGTGGCGCCACCTCGATCGCGAGCGTCGGCTGCAGCGGTGGCGGCAGCACCGGGCCCAACAGCAGGCGGCCGAGGATGACCGAGCCCAGGAGGATCCAGCACAGACCGCCCAGGCCGAACAGGACCTCAGCGAGGCGGGGTTGGCCCACCGCGCCCGCGGCCGCGGCCGCGATCAGCCCTCCGGCGACGGTCGGCAGGAAGTAGCCGGGGTGGAACCGGTCGATGTCGAGCGGCCGGTAGATCCACTGGCCGGTGAACCAGCCGCCCAGCAGCACGGTCAGGGTCAGGAACGTGTCCGTGACAACCTGGCCGGCGAGGGCGGCGTGCGGGTAGAGCCCCTGGCCGGCCAGCACCATCGGCGTGATGACCACCAGCGAGGCGAAGGGTGCAGCGACCGGGTCGCGCAGATCGGCTCCCACAGTGCGCGGCCGGGCGAGCAGATGACGCAGGTAGCCGAGGACGAGGACGAGCCAGACCGCCGCCGACAGCAGGAGCAGCGCTTCGCCGACCAGCGCGGGCGCGGAACCGTAGCGGGCCAGCGTCGTCCAGACCTCGCCGAGGCCGGCGAGTCCGAAGGGCATGCCGAAGAGGTTCACCGGGACCCTGCGGGGCAGCGGCTTCGTCCTGATCGTCATCGCGCATCCCACCTGCTCCTCGCTTCGGCGGCAGGCTCGTGCTGCCCTCGCCACCCCGACGTTCGACGGTTCCACCCGGCCGGCCTGCCGGCATTGCCGCTACCGGGCAGGCGCCTGCCCTTGTCGGTCGCGCCCTCGCCTACCTGCTGGCTTCCAGGGACGGGGGCGAATGCGGCCGGCACCAACCGGCCGGCAGGCATGCAGGAGGTGAGGCAGCGCCGCCCCCGGAACGGCGGCCAGCTAGCCGCGATGCCCGGTCCTCGGCCGGTCAGCGACCGTACTCGTGCGGCAGCTGCTTTTGTGCTGAAGCGCAGCAGCTTGCGGGCCGTGGTCGGCTGATTTCGTCCCACCGCCTGTCGATCGCACTGCCCGACGTACTAACCGAGCGGCCCTTCTGTTGTGTTTGTCGGTCGATCAATACGCCAATCACGCTGCTCCGAGGTGGTGCCACGACGGTGGCCAACCGACGGCGTCCGCGGTTGTACGCAGCGGTTCGCTGACGACGGCATTCGCTCTTGACCTGCGGAAACGGACGGCGGCGGACATCCGCGGACCCCCACCAGCCGCCCTGGCAGTGTTGCGCCGGAAGGGCTCGACCCGGAAGGCCTGCGGCACGGGGTTGTCCCTGAGCGGCCCACTATGGGACACCGTGCGCGAGGTGATCCATCGGTTCAACGAGCTGGGGATGAGGGCGCTGAACCCTCGCTGGGCGGGTGGCCGTCCTCGCCGGATCAGCGCTGAGGACGAGGCCTTTCTGGTCGCGACGGCCACCACCCGACCGGAGAAGCTGGGCCGCCTGTTCACCCACTGGAGCCTGCGCAAGCTGGTCGACCACCTGGCCGACAACCCCGTGCGGATCGTGCGGATCGGCCGGGAGCGTGCCCGGCAGCTGCTGGCCGCCCACGAGATCACCTTCCACCGGACCAAGACCTGGAAGGAGTCCCCGGATCCGCAGCGGGAGACCAAGCTCGCCCGCATCGAGCAGGTCGTCGCCGAGCACCCGGACCGGACGTTCGCCTTCGACGAGTTCGGCCCGCCGCCCTGCGCGCCCACCCCCGGCGCCGGATGGGCGCCGGCGCGGCACCCGCAGCGGCTGCCGGCGAACTACCACAAACTCGCGGGGGTGCGGTACTTCCACGGCTGCTACTCCGTCGCGGAGGACCGGCTGTGTCAACAACAATGAGGAAGGAAGACGTTTTGCCGCACGTCACCGTCGGCTCGGAGAACTCCGTGGCCGACAGCGGGCCCCGCGTGGATCTCCCCGGGTCTCTTCGGGATGGCGGGCGCGGGGACGCCGTCTCGCGGTTGCGTTGCGGCACGGACTTGCCGCAACGTTGCGGCGATTTTGTTCGGGAGGGGTGGCGCGCCCCGGTCTCCGGAGGGCGATCGCGCCGTCCCGGGCGGTGACCAGCGCCTTCCGTGCTGCATCACGAAAGACCTCGGCGGCGTCGGTGGTGACCCCGCGGGCGTACATCGCCGGGCCGCACCCCGGGGGCCTGAGCTGGATCAGCCGGCCGCCGCCGACTCAGTGCCGGCGTCGAGGTTGTCGGCCGCCCACCGGGAAAGTTGCTGCAGCACGGGCAGCAGGGACGACCCGGCATAGGTCAGCCGATAGCTGACCGCGACCGGCGGCCCCTCGTCGACTGCCCGCTGGACCAGGCCGGCGGCCGCCAGCTCGGTGAGCCGGTCGGAGAGCACGGAATCGCTGATCCCGCCGACCGCCCGGCGCAGCTCGCTGAAGGTCGCCGGTCCGCCGGTGAGCACCGCCAGGAGGACGCCGCTCCAGCGCTTGCCGAGAACGCCGAAGGCGCGGACCAGGGCGGCGTCGCACCCGCGGGGTTCCTGCGGTGCGTCGTCGGCCATGTGGTGATCATACGGCAGTGTGCTACGGTTTTCCTAGCACTCGCTTTTTGCTAGCAACAAGCCCCATACGAGTGAGGGAGACGTCATGTCGCTGTTCCGCCTCGATGCCAGCATCCGTGTCGCTGGCTCCGCCAGTCGCGAGCTCGCCGACACCGTGGAGACCGAGTGGCGGGCCCAGAACCCCGGCGCCCCGGTCACCCGCCGGCATGTCGGCACAGAGCCCGTCCCGGCCGGCGCGTGGGCCGCCGCCGTCGTCGGGAGCCGGCTGCCTGCCCAGCACCGCACCCCCGAGCAGGCCGAGGCGGTCGCCCTGGCCGCGCTGCTCGCCGACGAACTGATCGAGGCGGAGGCGTTGCTCTTCGCCGTCCCGCTGTACAACTTCGGTGTCTCCCAGCACTTCAAGGCCTGGGTGGACCTGGTGATCACCGACCCGCGGTTCAGCGGCGGCGCCGAACCGCCGCTGGCCGGCCGCCCGGCCGTGCTGGTGACCGTCCACGGCGGCAACTACAGCGCGGGCACGCCGCGGGAGGGCTGGGACCACGCCACCGGCTGGATCCGCCGGATCCTCGAGGATGTCTGGCGGCTGGACCTCCGGATGGTCGAGCGCGAGTTCACCCTGGTCGGCGTGAACCCGGCGCTGGACGCCTTCGGCGAACTCGCCGCCGAACTCAAGGCCGGCGCGGAGCGAGCGGCACGCGAGCACGGCCGCCGGTTGGGCGGCGCTCGCGAAGCGGCCTGACCGCCGGAAGCCGTCTTCCATCGCTCGGGTTCATCGGTCAGGCACTTGTAGAACCCCTGGGGCCGCTCCGTAGGCGGCGCGCCTACCGGGCTCCCGCCCCGGATCGACAGCCTCAACAGTCGTCACGACAATTCCACGATCACCGATTGACATGCTCACGGAGATTGCCGCGCCCGGTGCCCTCGGGAAAGGGGCACGAGCACCATCCGGAGCCTGCCGGGAGCTCACATGAGCGATTACGGGCACGACCTCGAGTTCGGCGTCTTCATCCCGCCGGCCGCCCGGTCGGCGGACCAGGTGGTAGCCATGTCGGCGCTCGCCGAGGAGGCGGGCTATGACCTCGTCACGTTTACGGACCATCCCTACGCGCCAAGCCTCCTGGACACCTGGACCCTGCTGTCCTTCGTGGCCGCGCGGACCGACCGCGTGCGACTGGCGGCCAACGTGGGGAACCTGCCACTGCGGCCGCCGGCCGTACTGGCGCGAGCTGTCGCGAGCCTCGACATTCTGAGCCACGGACGCGCCGAGCTCGGCATCGGCGCGGGCAACGCCTGGGACGCGATCGAGGCGATGGGCGGCCGGCGACTCGATCCGGGCGACAGTGTGGAAGCTCTGGAGGAAGGCATCCACGTGATCCGCGCGCTGTGGGACGTCGGTGAGCGGGACGGCGCGCGGTTCGAGGGCACGCACTATCGGCTGGCCGGCGCCCGCCGCGGGCCGGCGCCGGTGCCGGTGCCGGTGCACGACATCAGCATCTGGGTCGGCGCGTTCAAGCCCCGGATGCAGAGGCTGGTCGGCCGGCTCGCCGACGGGTGGCTGCCCACCGTTGCCGGGCTCAAACCGGGCGACCTCTCCGCCGGCAACGCCGTGATCGACGCGGCGGCTACCCAGGCCGGACGCGAACCCCACGCGATCCGGCGGCTGCTGAACCTGGGAGCAGTCGAAGGGCCCGCGCGCGAGACGGCTGCGGAACTCGCCGGGCTCGCGCTCGAGGACGGGATCGCGACCTTCATCGTTTCCGTCGACGATCCAGGTGCGATGGCGGACTTCGCTTCCGAGGTTGCGCCCGCGTTCGAGAGGCGGTCCAGGAGGCGCGGCTGCGGGGGCTGGGTGTTCCGCCGGCGGCGGTGGCAGCGGCCGCGGTCGGCACCAGCGCGCCGGCGGACGCGCCGGCACCCGGTGAGACCGAGGAGGAGCGGTTGGGGGTGACGCCGACGCCGGACGAAGTGCTCCGATTCAGCGACCGGGCCCCCTGGGACGAGTCGACGCGGCCGCGGCGGGGCCGCTCGGTTCGCGCTTCGAACGGCGGCGAATTGAGGCAGACAACGGCGGACGTCGCAGGGCGCCTACCCGGACAGATTCCACTATCAGGAACCACGGCGAACCCCTCGAAATGTGACTGGGGGCCAGGAGGTCGCAGGTTCAGCGTTCCGCACGCACTGAGCCGTCGTGGTGCATAGACGAGGGCGTCCGTGTGGTGCCACGGTGGTGGCCAAACTGCGGTGTTCACGATGGTCCATGCGGGTCCACTGACGACCGGACATTGGCCTGACCTGGGGAAATGGACTCTGGTGGACCCCCGCGGACACCCCCCAGCCCCCCTGGCAGTGTGGGGGTCAGGGGTTCGAGTCCCCTCAGCTCCACCCCTCTGAGCAGGGCTTTCTTCAGCTCGCTCCTTTTCAGGCTTACCTCGCCACCGTTCGGCCGTGTAGTGCGGCGCTGTCAGGATGCCTGCATATCACCGACCGAGGGCGTGGTCCGCCTCAACGGCAAAGGCAGCGGGCGCCGGACTGGTCTTGGTCGCGCCGGGGTTGAGTGCGATCACTGGCCGCTCATCGCGGACCGGTCGGGTCAGCAGGTGGTGGCGTGTACCGGCTGGCACCCACCCCTGGGTGGCGTTGGCCGTGACGACACCGGTGCCAGGGACTGCGAGGGTCGGCGATGCGGATACCACCCCGTCGCACACCGACGGATCTCTCGGGTCGCAGAACGAGGGCATCCCCATGGTTCAGAGCAATTCGTTCCTCGAAGGGCCGTTCGCTTCGGGGATCGAGGAGGTCGCGGCGTTCATGTGCACCTGCGCCCAGAGATGGGGGCCGTCATGCTGTGGCCGAGCGCGAGTGCCTTCGGATGGCTCCTGATGATGACCGCGTTGATCCTTCTCGCCAGAAGCGGTACCGCCCGCTGGGAACGGGAGCAGGAGCGGGAACGGGGGCTAGACGACCCACTTCGGAGCCGACGACGGGACCCGCTCCATCCCGGGGTTCACCGGGACGATGACTGCCCCGATGGTGGACACTGAAGGCAGCTTGCTCCCGATCGAAGGGACTGAGCCCATGCAGGTCCCCGACATCGTCCTGTTCGCCCACCCGCAGTCCCTCACCGGCGGCGGGCCGTACCAGCCGGTGACGAGAGCAGTCGTTGACCGTGGTGCACTGTTCGGTCGGCTCGCCGGAGCAAACCGGGTCACGCAGATCACCGCGCCGCCCGGCAGCGGAAAGACGCAGCTGCTGCGTTCCTGGATCGGCGAGGCGGGTCTCGCGGAGCGCGCCGGCTGGGTGTCGGTGCAGCGGCAGGAGCGCGATGCTCAGCGGTTCTGGATCTCGGTGATCGAGGCGCTGCGTGCCACCGCTCCCGGCTCGACGCGGGTGCGGAGCCTGACGCCGGCACCGGATCTGGACGGCTGGGCGATCGTCGAGCGGCTGCTGGAGGATCTGGGCTCGCTGGAGGACCGGGTCTGGCTGGTGATCGACGACCTGCACGAGCTGCGGTCGACCGAGGCGCTGGGCCAGCTCGAGTTGTTGCTCATGCGTTCGCCGGCGCAGCTGCGATTCGTGCTCGCGACCCGCCACGATCAGCGGCTGGGCCTGCACCGGCTGCGCCTGGAGGGCGAGCTCACCGAGATCCGCGCCGCCGATCTTCGCTTCACGCTCCCCGAAGCACGCGCGCTGCTGGACGGGGCCGGGGTGACGCTGTCGGAGGTAGCGCTGGCGCAGCTGCTGGAGCGGACCGAAGGCTGGGCGGCGGGGTTGCGACTGGCCGCGCTCTCGCTGGCCGGGCACCCCGACCCGGACCGCTTCGCCGCCGAGTTCTCCGGCAACGAGCGCACGGTCGCCGAATACCTGCTTGCCGAGGTGCTCGACCGCCAGCCCGAGCCGGTCCGGCGGCTGCTGCTGAGGACCTCGGTGCTCGACCAGGTGAACGGTCCGCTCGCCGACGCCCTGACCGAGGTCGTGGGCGGGGAGCGGATCTTGCAGGATCTGGAGGAGGCCAACGCGTTCGTCGTCTCGCTGGATGCGCGGCGGCTCTGGTTCCGGTATCACCGGCTGTTCGCCGAACTGCTGCAGCTGGAGCTGCGGCGCACCGCGCCGGCCGAGCTCCCCGCTCTGCATGAAGCTGCCGCCACCTGGTACGCCGAGCACGGAGAGCCCGTCGAGGCGGTCCGTCACGCCCAGGCGGCAGGGCTGTGGAGCGTGGCCGCGCGCCTGCTCGCCGACCACTGGTTCGGCCTGTACCTCGACGGGCGAGCCGCCACCGCGCACGATCTGCTCACCGGATTCCCGGCCGCTGCCGTGGAGGCTGATGCTGAGCTCGCCGCCCTGATGGCGGCCGACGAGCTGAACGGGGGAGCGCTGCCGCAGGCGCAGCGGTATCTCGCGCTCGCCATCGAAAAATCGACGTCGGTGCCCGCCCACCGGCGCGAGTCCCTCCAGCTCCGGGTCGCCGTCCTTCGGCTCCTCCTTGCCCGTCAGCGCAGCGACCGGCCCGCCGTCGTCGAGGAGGCGCAGCGGCTGCTCGCCCCAGGCGAGCACCCGGACACACCATTGCTCGGGCTCGGCGAAGACCTGCGCGCGCTGGCGCTGATCAACCTCGGCATCGCCGAGCTCTGGACCGTGCGGCTCGACGAGGCGGAGCGGCACCTCCAGCTGGGCGTCGCCCTGGCGCACCGGATTGAGCGACCCTTTCTCGAGTTCACCGGGCTTGCGCATGCGGCGAACGTCGCGAACATGCGGTCCTATCGGCTAGGAGCGCAGTACGGCAGGCAAGCGATCGAGGTGGCCCGACAGCATGGCTGGACCGACGAGCCGATCGCCGGCATCGCGTACACGGCGCTCGCCGCCGCGGCGCTCGCCCAGGGACGGCTCGAGGAGACGGAGGCGTGGGCAGAGCACGCCGAGCGCACGCTCCAGGAGGAGGTCGAACCGGCGGCCGGGCTGCTGCTCCACCACGTTCGCGGGGGGCTGGAACTCGCGCGCGGCCGACATCAGGAGGCACTGGTCGCACTCCGATCGGCCGAGCGACTGGCCGGACTGCTCGTCACACCTCACACGCTCGCCAACGCCGCGCGACGGTGGCTGCTGCAAACCCTCGTGCGGATGGGCGAGACCGAACAGGTCGAACGGGCCTTCGCCGAGATGGACGCGCAGGAGCGCGACGCCGGAGAGCTGCACACCGCCTTGGCGGCGCTGCGGCTCGCCCAGGGCGACCCGGAGGCCGCGACGATCGTGCTCGCGCCCGTACTCGACAACTCCGCCCCCGTGACGAACCGCAACTTCGGGCTGTCGCACGCCTTCCTGCTGGAGGCGATCGCCCGCGACGCGCTCGGCGAGACGCGCGGCGCCGAGCACGCCCTCGAGCGCGCGCTGGATCTCGCCGAGCCCGACGGCATCCTCCACCCGTTCCTCGTCTACCCCGCGCCCGGGCTGCTCGAGCGCCATTCCCGGCACCACACGTCGCACGCCTCCCTGATCGCCGAGATCCTGAACCGGCTCGCCGGTGGGAGCCCAACGCCATCGCCGGAACCGGAACCGCTGCCCGAGCCGCTCAGCGACAGCGAGAAGCGCATCCTGCGCTACCTACCGACCCATCTGTCCGCACCCGAGATCGCCGGCGAGCTCTACCTGTCCGTGCACACCGTCAAGTCACACATGCGCCACCTCTACGCCAAGCTCGGCACACACCAACGCGCGGAGACCGTCGAGCGGGCCCGCGGCCTGGGCCTGCTCGCACCGTCGTCGCGTCGGCGCTGAGAAGCGCGTTCACGAACTCTGGAAGCTGACGGGGAGAGATCAACGCAGAGACCGGTTGAGCTGTGTCACGACATCATGGACAGAGGCTCGAGCTCGATTACGCCACGGCAGCTGCCGCGGTCTGGTGGGCGTCCGGCGTCGTCCGAAAAGGCGCCGCGGGCCCAGGCCAAAGGTAGAACATCGTTGGTCACGAACGGATGAGTTCCGCTGCTCGTTCGGCAATCGCGTAGACAGTTGCGTTGGTGTTGGCGGAGATCGGTGAGGGCATCACCGATGCATCGGCGACTCTCAGGTTGCTGATGCCGTGTACGTGGAGGCCGGTGTCGACCACGGACCGCTCATCGATGCCGATAGCGCAGGTTCCGGCGTAGTGCGAATAGCTCCGAATGTTGGTCTTGACGTAGCCACGCAGATCTTCCTGGCCCCGCACATCCGGTCCGGGCAGTGCCTCCACACCGCACCACGGGGCCAATGCGGGCGCGGCGCCGATCTCGTGGGCGATGCGCAGTCCTGCCACCACGATGTCGAGGTCACGCTGGTCGGTGTAGTACGCGGGATCGATCACCGGGTGTGCACCAGGGGTCATGCTCGCCAAGCGGAGCGAACCGCGACTGAACGGCGCCATGAGCGAGACCATGATGGCGTAGCCGTGCGCGATGTCGGGGCCCGACAAAGAGTCCGCGCGCAGCGGAACGTCCACGAACATGATCTGCACATCTGGGCCGGGCCCGCCTATACCGGTACTCAGCAGGCCTTGGACCTCGCCGTGGTTGTTGATCCCGTGCGGCACCGGCTGGGCGGACTGGTAGACCACGCCGCACATAGGATGGTCGAACAGGTTCGCCCCGACGCCGGGCAGGTCCGCAACCACCTCGATACCAAGGTCCTCCAGATGATCCGCCGGTCCGATCCCGGAGAGCATCAGCAGTTGCGGGGTGCCGACGGTGCCCGCCGCTAGCACTACCTCTCCCGTGCATTCGGCGATGAATGTCTCGGCGCCCACGTGATATTCCAGCCCTCTGCACCGGTCGCCGTCCATCAGCACCCGATGGACCAGCGCGTCGGTGACCACATCCAGGTTTGGCCGGCTCAGGATCGGGGCGAGATAGGCGTCCGCCGCACTCTGGCGCCTGCCGTCGACGATATTCAAGTCGCACCAACCGAAGCCTTCTTCCAAGCCGCCGCTGATGTCGCGCGCCATCGGGTAACCGGCTTGCCCGGCTGCCTCCAGCCCGGCCTCTGCGATGGGATGCCGCTGGACGGCGGGGCCAGGCGTGAGCGGGCCGCCAACACCGCGCAGCGCAGGATCGCGGCCTTCGGTATGTTCGCTGTGCTTGAAGGCTGGCAGCAGGTCGTCGAACCCCCAGCCCTTCGCACCCGCCGTGACCCAGGCGTCATAGCTGGCTCGATGCCCGCGCACGAAGTTCATCGCGTTGATGGATGAGGACCCGCCCAGCCCGCGGCCGCGCGGCCAGGCCACGCGCGTGCCGGTGACTTGCTGAGGCACCGTTTGATCGGCCCAGTCGGCTGTGGATCCCATCAGGGTGGGCCATGCCGGCGGCACCGCCATCGACTCCAGCGCCCGCGCGTCACCCGCCTCGAGCAGCAACACTCGCCCGCCGTCCTCCGACAGCCGTGCCGCTAGCACGCAACCTGCAGTGCCGGCGCCCACCGCCACGTACTCATAACCGCGCATAGCAACTCCCTACGGTCCCGTTCCTCGATCTGCCTGTTTGAAGCCCATCGACAAGAAGTTGACGACCTGGGCCTCGTCACTGAACTGCTGAAACCGCCGGATTCCTTACGCGGCGGGGGGCGAGCCGGCGCCGACGAGGTCGGGACTGGAGCTGCGGAAGCGGGCGCCGGGTCACATCGACACCACACTCGATGACCCGAAACTGAACCCCGACACGGTCGCCGCCGCCGAGCAGCGTGTCGCCCGGGAGCCCGCAGATGCGGAACTCGTAGTACACGGATCCTGCCGGCTGTTTCATGGGGCGAGCGTCACGGCCGAGCGGGTGAGGGAGCATCGCACCGATCGTGTGAAGGGCTGCCGGTCAAAGACCGCGCCGTCGAGCCCCCGCCCGTCGCCGAATGAGCGGCGGGTCCGCCCGGCGCACTCGAAGCGCACGGCAGACGCCGCGGATGGCTGCGTCCTGGACATTGCGCCGAGCAGGCAGCCTCTCGGGCCCGGCCGATTCAGTCGAACCGTGTGACGACCACTCATCCCCGCCCGGATGAGTCTGGAACTCGTTATCGCGGTCCCACGAGCGGCGGCACCGCTGTGAAACCTCGCCATCCCCGGCGAACCAACGAGAGGAACCGACATGCACACATCAAGTCTTCGGAGCACCCAGCGTCGTCGGCGCGGGGCGGTCCTGGCTCTGCCCGCTTTGGCCGCAGCTGGCGCCCTCACCCTTGCGGCCTGCAGCCCGTCGGTCGCCGCAAGCCCGGCCGATCCCGCACCGGCTGCCCATGCCGCACCGGCCAACGCCGCCGCGAAGCCGACCATCGTGCTGGTGCACGGTGCGTGGGCCGATGCCTCCAGCTGGAGCGGGGAGGTCGACAGCCTGCAGCGCGACGGGTACGTCGTGCGGGCCATCGACAACCCCCTGCGTGACCTGACCAGTGATGCCGAAGAGGTCAAGGACTTCCTGTTGACCATCACGGGCCCGATCGTGCTGGTCGGCCACTCCTACGGCGGCGCGGTGATCACCAATGCCGCCGCCGGCAATCCCCACGTGAAGGCCCTGGTCTACGTCGACGCCGCCGCACCCGACGTGGGTGAGACGACCGGGCAGCTCAGCGGCAAGACCTCGGTCCTGCGTGGAAACCCCGCCACGCTGT
>JAODNN010000029.1 GCA_025465355.1 Blastococcus sp.
CTCGCCTGCGTCTTGGCGGCCGAGGCGCGGTCCTCCGCTTCCTTGGCCCGGGTCGACAGTCGTGACAAGTCGTCGGAAACGGCCATGGTCCCTCCGTGGGACGGCCCCCCGTGACTGACAGGGACAACTAACCGTCGCAGCGGGGTAGGAGGTTGTCAATGACTCGGACGGGACGTCAGCACGCGACTTCAGGGACGCTCAGACCAGCCGGCGATGCCTCTCCTTCTGGCGGTCGACGATCGCCCTCGCGGTCTTCCCCTACGCCACCGGGGGGACCGGCTACGTGCCGAGGCCGGCGACGACGTTGACCGTCACCGCGATGATCACCGCGTCGAAGACGAAAGACGCCAGCCCGTGCCGCAGTGCGGTCGCCCGGATGGCCGTCCTCTGCAGGGACGTGTCGGACACCTGGAAACACATCCCGACGGTGAAGGCGAGATAGGCGAAGTCCGGGAAGGTCGGGTCGTCCTCCTGGTTGAAGTCCACGCCGCCACGTGGATCGGTGTAGTACAGACGTGCGTACCGCAAGGTGAAGACGGTGTTCAGGACCAGCCAGGACGCCGCGATGCATCCCACCCCGAGCACGATCCGCGACGGTGGGGTCTGGTGCGCCCGGAAGATCACCAATGCGACGGCCATCAGCGTTCCGGTCGAGATCCCGATCAGCACGAGGTCCCGGACAGGCCGCGATCCGTCCTCGCGGGCGGCCACCCACGCCGTGTCCTCCGCCCCGAGCGGCCAGAGGGATGCCCAGGTCCAGACGAGGAACACGAGGGCCGCCGCCACCCAGGCGATCAGCCCCGCGGTGGCCCACCCCAACAGGGGCGCCGTGACCCCGCCGGCGATGCCCCCGGCGATGAGGGAGACCAGTAGATGGACGCCTGCTGGAGCGCTCCGCCATCCGCGTCGTGCGGACGGGACGGCGGTCGGCTCGGATGCATCGTGGGTCATCGGCGGACGCTAGCGGCCGTGACCAGAGCGTTGCGCATCTGCCATGCCCTCGGTGCGCCGATCCTGCAGGGAGATGCGGACGGGAGAGCGTCGTGACACCGCTCGACGGCCGGGGCAGGTGCACCCCGGCCGTCGAGCGGTTCGGATCAGAGCTCAGGAGGCGGCCTTCACGAACTGGTCCGTGTAGGTCTTGCTCAGGTCGATGTTCTTGCCCGTCACGCTCGGGTTGGGCTGCAGGACGGCCAGGCAGGTCTTCGGACCGTCCGGCGGCATGATGCCGGTGGGGTTGTAGATCCCCTTCTCACTGTCGAGCGCCGCGACGTAGGCGTCCTTGCCGACGCCGGCGTAGTAGTCGGCCGGCATTTTGTCGGCGATCTGGGCGGCGGAGTGGTCCTGGATGTACTTGAGCGTCAGCACGTACGCGTTGACCAGCTTCTGCACCGTTGCCTTGTGCGAGTCGACGTAGGACGTGCTCATGTAGAGCGAGGTCGCCGGGTACGTGCCGCCGAAGGCCTGCTGCGCGCCGGCCGCCGTCCTGGTGTCGTAGATGATGTAGGCGTCGTTCTTCTGCAGCAGCTGCGAGACGGTCGGCTCCGTCGTCATGCCGCAGTCGATGTTCTTGTGCTCCATCGCGGCGATGAAGGTGGGACCGGCCTGGACGCCGATCCGGTGGGTGGTCGACGGATCCACCCCGTTCTTCTTCGCCAGGAACTGGGTCAGGAAGTCGGTGGACGAACCCGTGTCGGTGATGCCGAGGTTGCGCCCCTTCCAGTCCGCGGCCGAATTGATCTGCCCCTTGAGGTCGGTGCGGCACAGCTCGACCTCACCGGGCACCTGCAGCATGGAGACGACCGACTCGGCCGACTTGCCGATGCCCTGCAGCGCGATGGTGTGGTCGTAGAAGCCCCCGACACCGTCGACCTTGCCGGCGAGCATGTTCGTCGTGGCGTCCACACCGGCAGGCTCGTCGGACAGCGAGATGTTCAGGCCCTCCTTGGCGTAGTAGCCCAGCTGCTGAGCCAGCATGAACGGCAGGTAGATCTGCTTGTTCAGGCCGCCGACCATGATGCTGACCTTGTCGCCGCCGGAGGCTCCGGCTTGCTGGCTGCTGCCGCTGCCACTCGTGGCGTTGTTGGCGCAGCCGGCCACGGCCAGCGCCAGGACCGCGGTGGCGGCCCCCACGAGTCTCCGACTGACGGTTCGATGACGGGACACGGTTGCTCCTCGGTGAGTGGGTGTGGGTGTCACAGGTCCGGACCGGACAGCTGGGTCGGACGCCAGCGGAGCAGGCGCTTCTCCAGACGGGTGATGAGCCATTCGGCGAGGAGGGCGACGACGGCCATGATCACCATCGCGGCCCAGACGCCGTTGGCGTCGAACGTCCCCTGGGCGGCGCGGATGAGGTTGCCGAGGCCCTGCTGGGAACCGATGAACTCGCCGACGATCGCGCCGATGAGCGCGAAGCCGAACGCGACGTGCAAGCTGGCGATGATCCAGGTGAACGCGGAGGGCAGGACGACCTGGCGGGTGATCTGCCACTTGGACGCGCCGAGGATGGCGGCGTTGGCGATGAGGTTGCGGTCCACCTCTCGGGTGCCCTGGAAGGCGTTGAAGAAGACGCCGAAGAACACCAGGACGATGACCAGCAGGACCTTGGACTCGAGCCCGAGCCCGAACATGATCACGAAGACCGAGCCGAGGACGATCCTCGGGATCGAGTTGAGCACCTTGATGAACGGCCCGAAGACCTCGGCCAGGAGCTTGATCCGCCCGAGGGCGATGCCGCAGACGATGCCCAAGGTGGTCCCGATCAGGAACCCGATGATGGCTTCCTCGAGGGTCACGACGATCTGCTGACCCAGGGAACCGAGGGACGTCCCCTGCGTGATCCAGGTCTGCAGCCGGCCGACGATCCCCGTGGGCTCCCCGAACAGCACCGGGTCGAGACGGCCCGTCTGGGTGAGCAGCTGCCAGCCGCCGAGAAGGACGATGAGCACGGCGAGCTGCAGACCGTGGACCAGCAGGCGGTGACGGACGTTGCGGTTCCGGGCTGTCCTCTCCGGCTTCACGACGGCGTCCGTCGCGAGGCCGGTTTCGGCACTCGGGGTGCTCACGCCGGCGGTCACGACGACACCGCCGAACCGGTGGTCTGGGCGTAGGCCTTGTCGACTTCGGCGCGGAGGGTCTCCCAGATCTGGTGGTAGAGGTCCACGAATGCCGGCTCGAAGCGGATCTCCTGGACCACGCGTGGGCGCGGCAGGTCGACGCGGAAGGTTGCCTTGACCGTGCCTCCCGGGCCCGCGGTCATGACGACGACCTTGTCGGCGAGGGCGATCGCCTCTTCGAGGTCGTGGGTGACGAAGACGACGGCGGGGCGGGTCAGGTCCCAGAGCGAGAGCAACTCCGTGGACATCTTGGCGCGGGTCTGGACGTCGAGGGCGCTGAACGGCTCGTCCATGAGGAGGATCCGCGGCTCGTTGATCAGGTTCTGCGCGAGGGCGACCCGCTTGCGCATGCCCCCGGAGAGCTGGTGCGGGTAGCGGTCCTCGAATCCGGTGAGGCCCACCCTGCGGATCCAGTCCCGCGCGTCCCGGAATGCCGGAGCCTTCGGGACGCCGCGGTAGCGCGGACCGGCGGCGACGTTGTCCAGAACCGACTTCCAGGGAAGGATCGCGTCGTTCTGGAACATGAACCCGACGCCCGGGGTGATGCCCGCGACCGGAGCCCCGTGGACGACGACCTGCCCCTCGGACGCCATCTCGAGCCCGGAGATCAGGGTCAGCGTCGTGGACTTGCCGCAGCCGGTCGGGCCGACCACGGCGCAGAACTCGCCCTCGCCGACGGTGAGGTCGAGATCCCGCAGGGCGGTGTAGGCCGGGCCGGTCTGCGTGCGGAAGCGCTTCGTGACGTCGGTCAGCGCGATGGCGGGTGTCCCGGCCGGTACTGACCTGAGTTCGGTGGGCATCTCGCGGTCCTCCATGACGCCTCGGGGTGTGGTCCGGGCAACAATGCGAGGCGTTCGGGTGACCGTCATCACTTCTGCGGGTTTCTGACGATCAATTCGATAACCGCGATTCGGCGCATTCCGACGCCTTTTGCGCGTTCTGCTCACCCTGGCTTGTCACCGCAGGCGGGCGGATGCTGTGCTCACCAACTTCAGCGGTGCGGGGGCGCCTCGCCAGGGCGAAGGGAACGGACCGGCCATGCGACGCTCCGGGACGCTGGCCTCGCGGATCCTGGTGGCCGTGCTGGGGATCCTCGTGGTCACCATCGCGCTCGGCGTGTGCCTCGTCCTTCGGTTCGACAGCCAGCGGCTGGACCGCGACTCCGAGCTGCGGGCGGTCGGGATCGCGCAGACGGTCGCGCAGGACCCGGACATCCCCGGAGCCCTGGCCGCGGGCGATCCGAGGGGCGCGTTGCAGGTGCTCGCGAGCCGGATCGTGCACGCCTCCGGGGCGGCCTACGTGGTCATCACCGACCGGGACGGCATCCGGTTCTCCCACCCGAACCCGGCCCTCATCGGCAAGCAGCTCGAAGAACCGGTCGCCGCTCTGGACGGCCACTCGCACACGGGCGTGGACCCCGGCAGTCTGGGCCGTTCGGCCAACGGCAAGGCCCCGATCTTCGACGGTTCTGGGGCCGTCGTCGGCCAGGTCTCGGTGGGCATCCTGGAGGTCGACGTCGCCGGGCAGTACCGGCACGAGGCGTTGGTCATTGCGCTGTTCTCCCTCCTGGTGCTCAGCATCGGCGTCCTCGCCTCGTGGTTGCTGGCCCGGACGATCAAGCGGGTGACGTTCGGCCTGGAGCTGCACGACTTCGCCGCGCTCCTCCAAGAGCGGGAGGCGATGCTCCACGGGATCCGTGAGGGCGTGGTGTGCTTCGACCAGCGGGGTCGCCTCACGGTCGTCAACACGGAGGCCGAGCACCTGCTCCGCCTCACACCGGGTGCGGTCGGGCAGACCGCGGACGAGCTGGTGCCGGCCGGGCGACTCCGGGACGTCCTGACCGGCCGCATCGAGGGCGGGGACCTGGAGGTCCTCAGCGATGACTACCTACTCGTCGTCAACCGACGGCAGGTCTGTCTCGGCGGGCGCACCATCGGCTCGGTCGTCACGCTTCGGGACCGCACCGAGCAGGAGTCCCTGCTGCGCGAGCTGAGGGCCCTGGGCGGGCTCACCTCCACCCTGCGCGCACAGGAGCACGAGTATGCCAACCGGCTGCATGCGATGAGCGTCCTCATGGAGATGGGGGAGCTGGAGGAGGCACGCAACTACCTGGCCGAGCTCTCCGCGGGCGCCCTCGGCCGGGCGGAGGACCTGCGGTCGCGGATCTCGCCGCCCGCGCTGGCCGCCCTGCTCACGGCCAAGATCGCGGTCGCCACCGAGCATGCCGTCGAACTCGTGGTCACGAGTGACTCGCACCTCGACCAGCCCCGCTCGCGTGGGGCCGACTTGATGTCCGTTGTCGGAAACCTTGTCGACAACGCCCTCGAGGCGCTCGCGGGGCGCCACGAGCCCCGGATCGTCACCGTGGATCTCGACGACGCGGACGACGGGGTACGCATCGTGGTCACCGACAACGGCCCCGGCATCGCCGCGGCGGACCCCGACGTCGTGTTCCAGGACGGCTGGTCCACCAAGACGGCGTCGACCGGGCTGCGTCGCGGACTCGGGCTCGCGCTCGTGCACCGCCTCGTCCGACGTGCCGGCGGCACCATCGACGTGAGCACGGGAGACGGCACCCGGTTCGAGGTACGGCTGCCACCCGCCCAGGTGCCTGCGTCGCCCACGCTGGCGTCGACGTGATCGAGACCCTCGTCGTCGACGACGACTACCGGGTGGCTCGTGTGCACGCCACCGCCGTCGATCGGATCGACGGCTTCACCTGCATCGGCGTCGCGCACACAGCCGCAGAAGCGCGTCAGCTGATCGCAGAGCGCCGGCCCCAATTCATGCTGCTCGACCTCTACCTGCCCGACGAGGACGGGCTCTCCCTCCTGCGCTCCCTGCACAGCAGCGATGGCCCGGCCCCGGACGTCCTGGTCATCACCGCGGCGAAGGATCTGGAAACGGTCCGCTCCGTGATCCGGGCCGGCGCGGTCTACTACCTCGTCAAGCCTTTCGGATTCGCCCAGCTGCACGACCAGCTCGAGGCCTACCGCAGGTTGCACGATCAGATGCAGTCCGCCACCCACGTCACCCAGACGACGATCGACGAGCTCTACCGCGCGCTGCGGACCGCCCCGCCGGCCCGGGCGACGGCCCGTTCCCTGCCTCCGACGATGCGGAGTGTTCTCGAGCGCGTCCGGGACTCCGACCGACCGATGTCCGCCGCCGACGTCGCTGCCCAGCTCGGGATCAGCCGGCCGACCGCCCAGCGTTATCTCTCCGAGCTCGAGCGTCGCCGGGCCGTCGAATTGGTTCTCGAGTACGGCTCACCTGGGCGCCCGGGTCACCTCTACCGGTCCCGCCGGCCGGATTAGGCGGCTGTGCCACGTGCCGCGAGGCCCTGCCCTCAGGTGCGGATTCTCGGATGGATCTGCTGGTCAGAGCGTTGTGGCGCGCCCGGCAGTGTCCTGGCGCGCCCGGCAGGGATCGAACCTGCGACCAAGTGCTTAGAAGGCACCTGCTCTATCCACTGAGCTACGGGCGCTCGGCGCTCGATGATCTCACCAAGAGGCCCCGTGGGTCCTCCCTCGTCCGGATAGGCGTGCCTAGCCGCTGTCCACAGGTGATCAGTCCTTCCACAGATGTGGCGCCGGCCTGTCGGCGAGGGGGGCGGCCACCGCACGGTGGTGGCAGTCCGGCGCCTGCCGGCCGCGCCATCCCGGCGCCCGAGTGATCCCGAGGAGCACCGTGAACGACACCTTCGTCACCGTCGTCGGCAACGTCGTCGACTCACCCCGCCGCGTGCGGCTGGAGAACGGCAGCGTCACCAACTTCCGGATGGCGTCCACCGCGCGCCGCTACGACTCGGCCAAGCAGGAGTTCGTCGACGCCGGAACGCTCTGGGTCGACGTCGAGTGCTGGAACGGCCTGAGCAGCAACGTGTCCGCGAGCATCAGCAAGGGCGATCCGGTGATCGTCCAGGGGGCGCTCACCACGCACAGCTGGGAGAGCGAGAACGGGCGCCGCAGCGCCCCTCGGATCAGGGCATTCGCCGTGGGGCCCAACCTGGCCCGGGGGAAGGCCGACTTCAAGCGCGACCGCGCGCAACGCACGACCGATCCAGCCGTCGAGGAGATCGGCGCCTCGTTGCCGCCGGCTCCTCGGGACGAGGAGTTCACCCAGGGATCCGACGAGCTCGTCGCAGGGCGGGATTACGAGGCGGATGTCGAGACGTTGAAGAACATGACCGCCGATGACCTCTCCCCGGAGCCTGCGCACGTCTAGTTGGCCAGGGCTGGGAGGATCGGAGGGAACAACGCAGGGGGCGCGGCCGGTAACCGGCCGGCCCGCCCCCGTTCGCGAGACGACGGAAGGCTCCGAAGCCCAGTGGCTCAGTACATCTACTCCATGGTCCGTGCGCGCAAGGCGCACGGCGACAAGGTGATCCTGGACGACGTCACCCTGGCATTCCTGCCCGGCGCCAAGATCGGCGTCGTCGGGCCCAACGGAGCCGGAAAGTCGACCGTCCTGAAGATCATGGCCGGTATGGAGACCGCCTCCAACGGCGAGGCCATCCTGTCGCCCGGCTACACCGTCGGGATGCTCCAGCAGGAGCCGCCCCTCAACGAGGCGCTCGACGTGCGCGGCAACGTGGAGGAGGCCGTCAAGCCCCTCCGCGACGCGCTGACCCGCTTCGAAGAGGTCAGCGCGGCGATGGGGGAGCCCGACGCCGACTTCGACTCGCTCCTCGCCGAGCAGGGCGAGCTCATGGAGGTCATCGAGAACGCCGACGGCTGGGAGCTCGACGCCCGCATCGAGCAGGCGATGGACGCGCTCCGCTGCCCGCCGGGTGATGCCGATGTCACCGTTCTCTCCGGTGGCGAGCGCCGCCGGGTCGCGCTGTGCAAGCTGCTGCTCGAGGCGCCGGACCTGCTGCTGCTCGACGAGCCGACCAACCACCTCGACGCCGAGAGCGTCGCCTGGCTGGAGCAGCACCTGGAGAAGTACGCCGGCACCGTCGTCGCCGTCACCCACGACCGGTACTTCCTGGACAACGTCGCCGAGTGGATCCTCGAGCTCGACCGCGGCCGGGCCTACCCGTACGAGGGCAATTACTCCACGTATCTGGAGACCAAGGCCGGCCGCCTGAAGGTCGAGGGTGCCAAGGACGCCAAGCGCGCCAAGCGGCTCAGGGAGGAGCTCGAGTGGGTGCGCTCCGGCGCCAAGGCCCGCCAGGCCAAGAGCAAGGCCCGGCTCGCCCGGTACGAGGAGATGGCCGCGGAGGCCGACAAGTTCCGCAAGCTCGACTTCGAGGAGATCCAGATCCCGCCGGGCCCGCGGCTGGGCAACGTGGTCATCGAGACCAAGGACCTCACCAAGGGCTTCGGTGACCGGGTCCTGATCGAGGACCTGTCGTTCACGCTCCCGCGCAACGGCATCGTCGGTGTGGTCGGTCCCAACGGCGCCGGCAAGACCACGCTGTTCAAGATGCTGATCGGCGAGGAGAAGGCCGACGACGGCGAGATCAAGATCGGCGAAACGGTCAAGGTCTCCTACGTCGAGCAGAGCCGCGGCGGCATCGACCCGAAGAAGACGCTGTGGCAGGTCGTCTCCGACGGCCTCGACCACATCAAGGTCGGCAACGTCGAGATGCCCTCCCGCGCGTACGTCGCGGCCTTCGGCTTCAAGGGCCCCGACCAGCAGAAGCCGGCCGGTGTGCTGTCCGGCGGAGAGCGGAACAGGCTCAACCTCGCCTTGACCCTCAAGCAGGGCGGCAACCTGCTGCTGCTCGACGAGCCCACCAACGACCTCGACGTCGAGACTCTGACCAGCCTGGAGAGCGCGCTGCTCGAGTTCCCGGGATGCGCCGTGGTGGTCAGCCACGACCGGTGGTTCCTCGACCGGGTGGCGACGCACATCCTCGCCTACGAGGGCGACTCGAAGTGGTTCTGGTTCGAGGGCAACTTCGCCGACTACGAGAAGAACAAGGTCGAGCGGCTCGGCCCCGAGGCGGCGCGGCCGCACCGGGCCACCTACCGCAAGCTGGCCCGCGACTGATCCGGCCGTTGCCGGGAGCACTGCGCTGAAGGTCACAGCGTGCTCCCGGCGGCGGTACGGCAAGGTGGCGGCCGTGAGGCACACCGTGCAGGTCCCCATGCGCTGGTCGGACATGGATGCCTACCAGCACATCAACAACGTGGCGTTCCTCGACTACTTCGAGATGGCCCGGGTCAACCTCTTCTTCGAGCACCCGACGCATGACGAGAAGACCGGGCTGCGCCGCGGCCTCGTCGTCGCCTCGCACGAGATCTCCTACAAGCGGTCGGTGGTCTACGACGCCGAACCGCTGGAGATCCAGATCTGGGTCTCCGGCATCCGCGCTGCCGCCTTCACCTGCCACTACGAGGCCTTCGACCACGGCCGGCTCGCGGTCACCGGCAGCACGCTGCTCGTGCCCGTCGACTTCGCACTCAACCGGCCCCGCCGGATGACGCCGGTCGAGAAGGCGTTCCTCGAGCGCTACGCCGACGACGCGTCCGCGTCCGGCTGATCCCCGCGAGATCTGCACACTCGCCGTCATCAGGGCGCTGAAACGGGCGACTGTGCAGAGCTCGCCCGGGGTCAGAGGACGCGGGGGACCGGACGGCCGACGCCTGTCGGAGCACCACGAAGGGCGGCCTCCTCCTCGGACACCAGCCGGACGACGTCTCCCTCGGCGATAGCTGCGCCGCGGAACAGCGCCGCGTTGATGCCGCCCCGGTGCAGCATCGCCTTGACTAGCCGCAGCCCGGTCAGCCGCTCGAGATGCGCGCACGGCGGGCAGCGCTTCATCCCGAACAGCAGCGCCTCGCCGACGGTGAACCAGTTGCCGACCAGCTCCGGCAGGTCGAGGCCGGTCGTCACCAGGTTGCGGCGGGTGTCGCCGGTGCCGAGTTCCGAGCCGATCTCGCGGGCCACGGCGGCGACGGCCTCCCGATCGATGAGCGTCACCTGCTTCTCCAGGTCCGGGTACTTCGCCCAGGTGCCACCGCCCAGGGCGTAGCGGTCTCCGGCGAGCCCTCGACCGGCCACGGCCTCCACCGACGGCACCCGTCGCATCGGCTCGGCCGCAGCGTCCGTCACCCAGATCTCCACGAGCTTCCCCGCCGGATGGTCAGGCAGCACGCGCGCCATCCCGGTGAAGGGGGACGGCGCGCCCCGGAAAGCGCATCCCCGGAAAGCACAGCGGCCCTCCGGCCGCCACGAGGGCGGCCGGAGGGCCGAGGAGCGTGCAGGACGTGGGCGGCGTCAGTCGGCCCTGCGGGTGAAGCGCCAGGCGACGCCCAGCACGGCCGCGGCGACGGCCGCCTTCACGACGCCGCCGAGGATGAAGGGATAGAAGCCTGCGGCCAGCGCCTGGCCGGCGTTCAGGTGTGCGACCGCGGCCAGCCACGGCACGCCCACCGCGAAGATGATCGCCTGGCCGGCGATGAACAGCGGCACGGCCTTGAGCGGGTTGCGGTCGGCGCCCCGACGGGCAGCCAGGCCGATCAGGTAGGCGGCAGGGATGAAGCCGACCAGGTACCCGCCCGTGGCGCCGAAGACGACGTCCACGCCGTGGGTCGCCTCGGAGAAGAAGGGCAGGCCCACCATCCCCGCGAGGATGTAGAAGACCTGCGTCAGGACACCCCGGGACGGGCCGAGCGCCGCGGCGGTCAACACCACGCCGAGCGTCTGACCGGTGATCGGCACGGGCGAGCCAGGCACCGGGATCGAGATCTGGGCCAGCAGCGCCATGAGCAGCACGCCACCGGCAACGAGGACGGCGTTCCTGGCGCGGACGGCCGGAACGAGGTCGGCGAGAACGAGAGGGCGCGACGGCAGCGCGGGCACGGAAGCGGTGGCCACAAATCCTCCTGGAACGGGTACCGGCGCACGGGGCGCCGCTGATCACCGGAGAGTCTGCCTTACGGCCACACCGCCTCGGTGCGCCGGTCACAGGGGCGCGGGGTGCACCACCAACGGCCTCGTCAGGCCTGGAGCCAGACCGCCGTGTCGTCGGGGAGGCTGCCGTCGCCCACGTCGGCCGACGCCAGCAGCACGCTGCCCTCGGGCAGCGGCACCGCGTGGCCCGAGAGGTTGAGCAGGCAGACCAGCCCGCCGGGACGACGGAACGCCAGACACCCCTCCGGCGCCGGGAGCCAGGCCAGGGAGGTTCCGCTGAACGCCGGGGACGACGCCCGCAGCGCGAGTGCACGTCGGTACAGCGACTGTATCGACGCGGGATCGGCTGCCTGCGCCTCTGCGGTCAGTGGCGCCCACCCGTCCGGCATGGGCAGCCATGTCTCCCGGTGCGACGAGAACCCGTACGAAGCCTCCGTGCCCGACCACGGCATGGGCACCCGGCAGGCGTCCCGGCCGCGCTCGGTGTGCCCCGAGCGTTCCCACACCGGGTCCTGCAGCGCCTCGTCGGGCAGCAGGACGTCGGGCATGCCGAGCTCGTCGCCGTTGTACAGGTAGGCGGCCCCCGGCAGCGCCAGCTGGAGCAGCGCCGCCGCCTTCGCCCGGCGGGTGCCCAGCTCGCCACCGCCGTAGCGCGTGACGTGCCGTGGCCGGTCGTGGTTGGAGAGCACCCAGCACGCCGGGGCGGAGGTGCCGGCCACGGCGTCCAGCGAGTGGGTGACTGCATCGCGGAGGTCGTCGGTCGTCCACTCGGCCGTCAGCAGCTTGAAGTTGAACGCCAACTGCAACTCGTCCTCGCGCAGATACCGCGCCAGCCGTTTGTCGTCGGACACCCATACCTCGCCGACCGCCATCCGGCCCGGGTATTCGTCGATCACCGCCCGGATCCGGCGGTGTACCTCGTGCACGCCGTCCTGGTCGAACCTCAGGTCACCGGGACCGTGGTCGTCCAGCAGGCCGGTGTCCTCCATCGGAACCATGTCCGGAAGGCCGTCGGGCTTGGCCATGCCGTGCGCGACGTCGATCCGGAATCCGTCGACGCCGCGGTCGAGCCAGAAGCGCATCGTCTTCTCGAGGTCGGCGACCACCTCGGGGTCGGCGAAGTTCAGGTCCGGCTGCTCCGGCGCGAAGATGTGCAGGTACCACTGCCCGTCGGACACCCGGGTCCACGCCGGCCCGCCGAAGACCGACGGCCAGTTGTTCGGGGGTTCGCTGCCGTCGGGCCCACGGCCGTCCCGGAACAGGTAACGGGCGCGGGCCGGTGAACCCGGCTCCGCGGCCAGGGCCTCCTGGAACCACGCGTGCTGGTGCGAGCTGTGGTTGGGGACCAGGTCGACGGTCACCCGGAGCCCCCGCTCGTGCGCCTCGGCGAGCAGCGCGTCGAACTCGGCGAGGTCCCCGAAGACCGGCTCGACGTCGCGCGGGTCGGCGACGTCGTAGCCGTGGTCGGCCATCGGCGACGGGTAGAACGGCGTGATCCACAAGGCGTCCACGCCGAGCTCGGCCAGGTAGGGCAGTCGGCTGCGAATGCCCGCCAGATCGCCGACGCCGTCGCCGTTCCCGTCGGCGAAACTGCGGATGTAGATCTGGTAGAAGACCGCGTCCCGCCACCAGTCGGAGGCGGTGGACGGCACGCTGAAGGTCGGGTGCGGGTGCACCGGGCTCCTCGGGGGTTGTCTCGGGGGAGGGGAAGCGGGGTCAGGCGGGCGAGCCGGTGCCGTTCGCGTCGTCGGCGGACGCGCGGTTCTGCATGCTCTGCGCCGCCATCTCCAGGTAACCCCAGAGCGTCGCGTCCTGCTCGGGGGAGAGCTCGAGGGAGTCGACGGCGTCGCGCATGTGCGTCAGCCACGCGTCGCGCTGGGCCGGGCCGATGGCGAACGGCGCGTGCCGCATGCGGAGGCGGGGGTGACCCCGCTTCTCGGAGTAGGTCCGGGGACCGCCCCAGTACTGCTCCAGGAACCCGCGCAGCCGCTGCTCGGCGCCGTCCCAGTCGTCCTGCGGGTACAGCGGCGCGAGGACGGGGTCGGTGCGGACGCCCGCGTAGAACCGGGAGACGAGCCGGACGAAGGTCGGGTGGCCGCCGACCTCATCGAAGAAGGTCCGCGCCGACGGCAGGGACTGGCTCATGACGTCGATGGTCCCGCAGGGGCCGCGTTACCGGCCACGTGAGCTTGCGTACGCCCCGACCCCAGCCCGGTGTGGGCCGCGAGGAAACCGAGCTGGTCGGCCGCCAGCCCGACCGTCCGGCTGACCGCGCGGGCACCATGACCCACCGAGACCTCCCGGCGCAGCACGATCAGGGCCGTTCCGCTGGTCGCGTGCTGGAGTGCGGCGGCCAGCTTGCGGGCGTGCAGCGGGTCCACCCGGGTGTCGGACTCGAAGGTGGTGAACAGGACCGCCGGGTAGGCGGTGCCCTCTCGGACGGCGTGGTACGGCGAATAGCCCAGCAGCCAGCCGAGCTCGGTGGGGTCCTCCGCGGTGCCGTACTCGTCGTTCCACGTGCGGCCCAGCCCGAACCGCTCGTACCGGACCATGTCCAGCAGCGGCGCGCTGCAGACCACGGCCGCCGCGAGGTCCGGGCGCCGGGTGAGGGTCGCGCCGACCAGGAGCCCGCCGTTGGATCCGCCCATCACGGCCAGCTGCTCGTTCGTCGTCCACCCTTCGGCGACGAGGTGCTCCCCGGCGGCGGCGAAATCGTCGAACACGTTCTGCTTGCGCTCGCGCATCCCGGCCCGGTGCCACTCCTCGCCGTGCTCGGAGCCGCCGCGCAGGTTGGCCACGGCCCAGACGCCGCCGGCCGCCACCCAGGCGAGTGCCTGCGCCGTGTAGGCGGGGGTCAGCGACACGTTGAAGCCGCCGTAGCCGTAGAGCACGGTGGGCCGGGGGGTGTCGGGCGTTCCCGACGCCGACAGCACGAACATGTGCACCGGTGTCCCGTCGGCCGAGGTCGCATGCGTCTCGACGACGGTCAGCGCCGGCACCTCGCCGGCCACGGCCGCCTGCTCCCAGCTGGTCAGCCGGGTCGGCTCGGCGGCGTCCCAGAGCAGCACCGACGGCGGCGTCGCGTAGTCGGTGTAGCCGACCCACGCGGAGGTGCCGCCCTCGGGACGCGAGCTGACCCCGGAGATGCTGCCCGCGCCGAGACCGGTCACGTCGGCCAGCCGGCCGGACCCGTCCGCCGCCCAGACCGACAGCCGGTCGGTGGCGTCCACCGCGTGGACGGCGAGCACCTGCAGCGTCCCGTCGGCGCTGTCGACGAGCGTGACGTCGGACAGGACGGCGGCCTCCTGCTGGGGAACGACGTCCTGCCAGGCCTCCGGCGCCCAGGTGGACGGGTCCGCGGGGTCGGCGACCGCGAGCCGCCGGCGGGGCGTGTTCCGGTCCGTCAGGAGCCACAGCCGGCCGTCGCGGGCCACCCAGGCGGTGGTCGAGGCGTCCACGCCGACCTGGAACTCCCGCAGCGTTCCGTCACCCGTGAGGTCGGCCAGCCAGACGTCGTCCCGAGGTGCCGTCCCGACCGAACTGGAGACCACCAGCCAGTGACCGTCCCGGCTGACGTGCACGTCGAAGTAGCTGCCGGGGTCGCTGCCCTCGCCGTGCACCAGGACGTCGTCGTCGGGGGAGCCGGCCACCCGGTGCCGCCAGACCCGGCGGTGGAACTGCTCCTCGCCGTCCGGGACGAGTTCGGGCGCGAGCCGGCGCACGTAGAAGAGCTCCTCGCCGCCGGGCAGCCAGGCGACAGGGGAGTAGCGGCACCGGTCGATCGGGCCGTCGATCACCTCGCCGGTGTCGACGTCCAGCACGTACAGCCGCGACTCCTCGTCGCCGCCGGTGGAGAGCTGGTAGGCCAGCCGGTTGCCCTCCCAGGACGGCGACCAGGCGTCGAGCGTCGTCGTGCCTTGGGGGTCCAACGCCATCGGGTCGATCAGCACGCGCTCGCTGCCCTCGGCTTCGCGGACCCGCAGCACGGCGTGCTCCTGGCCGGGATCGCGCCGGGTCGAGAACGCGCGTCCTCCGCGCCAGACGGGCACGCCGACGGCGCCGGCGTGCACCAACTGCTCCAGGCGCGCGGAGAACTCCGCCCGCAGCGGGAGGCCTGAGAGCACCTCACCGGTCAGGACGTCCTGGGCCTCGGTCCAGGCCTGGGTTTCCGGATCGGCGACGTCCTCGAGCCAGCGGTAGGGATCGGCGACACGGTGGCCGTGCAGGTCGTCGACGACGTCGTGCCGCGGGGCCTCGGGATAGCGCACGCACGTCACGGTAGTGGCCCGCGACGGCCGTCCCGGGACGCCGTGGGGGGGCGCCCGGGTGCCGCCGCCGGTCCCATCGGAGGTACGGACAGCGCCGATCGGGGTTTTGCAGTCAGAATGGGGCTGCCCACGGGCTTTCCGTCACCCGGCGGTCCGGGGCGTCCGGAGGTGATCCGTGCCGCGTTCCGCGTCCGGGTCGTCGTCCGCGGGTCACCCAGGCCCGCGCCGCGACCCTGCCCCAACGGTCCTGCCTGTGCCCTCGCCGGGCACCACGGGCGCCACCCTGCTGCTGAATGCCACCTACGAGCCGTTGTGTGTCGTCTCCAGCCGGCGGGCGATCGTGCTGGTCCTGGCCCAGAAGGCCGAGTCCGTCGACATCACCGCTGACATCGTCCATGCCGAGACCGTCAGCCTGCCCGTGCCCGTGGTCGTCCGCCTGACCCGCTACGTCCGGGTGCCCTACCCGGCCTCGGTGCCCCTGTCGCGGCGGGCCGTCTTCACCCGCGACGGGCAGACGTGCGTCTACTGCGGAAGCTCGGCAACGAGCATCGACCACGTCGTGCCGCGCAGCCGCGGCGGAACGCACACCTGGGACAACGTCGTCGCGGCCTGCCGCCGCTGCAACCACACCAAGGCCGACCGCTCGCTGGCCGAGCTCGGCTGGGCGCTGCCCCACCCTCCACGGACGCCCAGCGGCGCCGCGTGGCGGCTGCTGGGCACCCGGTCGGTGGACCCTCGCTGGCGCGAATGGCTGGGGGTGCC
>JAODNN010000032.1 GCA_025465355.1 Blastococcus sp.
CCGGCGTCGACGGCGGCGGCGGCACCTTCGTGCTCGACGACGTGTTCATCCAGTCGGACACCGCAGTCGCAGCCGGCGCGTCCGTGCCGCTCCGGGCGGCCTTCACCAATCAAGGGCGGACGCCCGAGAGCCTGGTGCGTGCCACGACCCCCGCCGCGGCCTCCGTCCAGCTGCTCGACGCGGCCGGGCAGCCCAGCCCCCAGGGGATCAGCATCCCGGCGGACGGTCAGGTCGACGCGGTGACCGGAGCCGTCCGGTTGCGACTGGTCGGCGTCACTTCTCCGATCGCGGTCACAACGCTCGTCCCGATGACGTTCGTCTTCAGCGATACCCGGCAGGTCACCCTCGACGTCCCGGTGGCCACCGCCGATGAGGGGAATAGCCCTACGGGCACGCATGGGGCCGCCGTGACCGACGTGAATGACCCTGCGTAAGGGGCTCGTGGCCTTGTGGTCAATGCCCTGCTGCCAGCGGGTCCGGCAGGTCCGTGTCGCCGGACAATCCAGGAGCCGGGCTCAGACGCCGGCGGCGGTGACGATCGCGTCAGTGAGGAAGCCGGCGATCAGGCCGATGAGGAGGCCGTAGGCGAGCAGGTCGGAGCGCTTGGCCTTGGCGGCGACGCCCAGCAGTTGGGTGATGACATAGATCAGCGAGCCGGCGGCCAGGGTCAGGAAGACGACACTGATCCACTCGCTGGTGAAACTGTGGCCGATGCCGGTGCCGATGAAGGTCGGGCCGCCGCCGATCAGGCCGAGGACCAGCAGGAACGCCCAGGACGGCCGACGGCGCGTGCCGTCCGCGCCGACGTCCCCGGCCAGCGGTGCGGTGATCCCGAAGCCCTCGGTGGCGTTGTGCAGCGCGAAACCGATCACCAGCAGCGTGGCCAGCCCGATCTGGCCCGTCGCGGCGGACTGCCCGATGGCCAGCCCCTCGGCGAAGTTGTGCAGGCCGATGCCCACGGCGATGAGCAGTGCCAGCTGCCGGGCCGGGCTCCACGCCGACAACCCCGTGCGCACGGCGGCCAGCTCGGCGGCGTGCGCCGCTCCGGGGCCGAAGTTCAGCGGCGGCGGGACGACGCGGGAGCGGGCGGCGACCTTCCCCATCCAGCGCTCGTACCCGACCAGGGAGAGCAGGCCGACGCTCAGGCCGGCCGCAGCCAGGACGCCGAAGCCGATCGCGGTGCCCACGCCGCCGTGGCCCTCGTGCACCGATCCCAAGGCCGCGTCGATCGGCTCCCAGGCGGCCGAGAGCACGTCCCACACCAGGAACAGCAGGATGCCGACGGCGATCGCGTTGAGCAGGGCGCGCAGGCTCGGCGCGGGACGGCGCATCCGGCCGATCGGCAGTCCGAGAAGGATCGTCCCGCCGGCGATGAGCCCCAGCAGAAGGGTCGGCCCCATGCCCATGGTGTCTCCAGACTCAGATGGTGCGGAACTGATTCCAAGTTAGGTGAGGGTGACCTAATGAGTCAACGAGTGACCGGTCACCCGGGGCTTCTGTAGCGCCAGCGGGAACTGTCACACCCCGCAGGCAGGCTTGCCCGCGTGAAGCTGCTGACCGCCACACGCGAAGGGCAGGGGGAGCGCGAGGGCGACTTCTGCCACGCCCTCGAGGGCGAGCTGGTGATGATGGGCTGGGTCTGCGCCACCGACCAGAACGATCCTCTCGGTGGCTGCGGGTGCGGGAGAGCGTTCTCCGGCCTGAGTTCACGCCGGGCGACGACCACCGCCGTGGTCCGCGACCTCGACCTCACCTCCGCCGACGTCGAACTGGCCGTCGCAGCCCAGTTCGACGCCGACGGGTTCAGCCCCGAGGTGATGGGCGATCTCGAGTACGCCTACCTGTTCGTCGACACCGTCGGGGACATGATCAAGTTCGGTGCCGTCTGGCCAGTCGGCACGGTCGTCCGGCGGCTGCTGGACTCCGTGCACCTTCCCTAGGTGCGTCAGGGGGCCGGTGCCTCAGGCGGCCTGCTGCAGCGCCCGGCGCACCTTCGGCCCACCGGTCGTCATGCGGACCAGCTTGACGATCTGAGCCGGCGCGTTCTTCGGCGTCGTCGCGGCCAGCCAGCCGTTGGGCAGCGAGAGCCGGATGACCTTGTGCCAGGCGCTCGCGACCTGCGTGTACAGCGGGGCGGAGTGATAGGTCAGCCCGTACCGGTCGAAGATGTCCTTCACCCGCGGAGCGATCTCGGCATAGCGGTTGCTCGGCAGGTCCGGGAACAGGTGGTGCTCGACCTGGTGGCTCAGGTTGCCGGTCATGAGGTGCATGGCCTTGCTGCCGGAGATGTTCGCCGAGCCCAGCATCTGCCGCACGTACCACTCGCCGCGGGTCTCGCCGTCGATCGACGTCTTCTCGAACGTCTCGACGCCCTCGGGGAAGTGCCCGCACATGATCACCGAGTGCGACCACAGGTTGCGCACGACGTTGGCGGTGAAGTTCGCGGCCAGGGTCGGCAGGAACGAGGGGCCCGACAGGATCGGGTGGATCAGGTAGTCCTTGCCCGCCTGGTTGCGGATCTTCTTCAGCACCTGCGTGGCGGCCGCCCGGAACTCCGGGTTGCTGCGGCGCTTCTTCGTCGCCAGGTTCTTGCCGAGCTCCAGGTCGTAGGCGGCGATCCCGTACTCGAAGAAGCAGGCGTTGATGAAGTTCCAGAGCGGCTGGGCGAGGTAGAGCGGGTGCCAGCGCTGGTCCTCGTCGACCCGCATGATGCCGTAGCCGAGGTCGTTGTCCTTGCCGATCACGTTCGTGTACGTGTGGTGCAGCTCGTTGTGCGAGTGCTTCCACTGGGCGGCCGGACTGGCCATGTCCCACTCCCAGGTCGTGGAGTGGATCTTCGGGTCGCGCATCCAGTCCCACTGGCCGTGCAGGATGTTGTGCCCGATCTCCATGTTCTCAAGGATCTTGGCGACCGACAGGCCGACCGTCCCGATCAGCCAGGCCGGCGGGAACATCGAGGCGAGCAGGGCGGCGCGGCTGCCGAGCTCGAGCTTGCGCTGGACGTCGATGACCCTGCGGATGTACGTGGCATCGTCCTCGCCGAGGCTGTCGCGCACCTCCTGGCGGATGGTGTCGAGCTCCTTGCCGATGATCTCGATGTCCTCGGCGGAGAGGTGCGCGATCGGGTTCTCGGGCTTCTTCTGCAGGGCGGTCATGTCCGGCTCCTTCTCGTTGTCGATCGGTAGTCGGTGGTCAGTGGTCGATGTCGCAGGCGCCGGCGGCGGCGCTCACGCAGGTCTGGATGAGGACGCCGTCCCCGGGGGCCGCGGTGGTGATCTCGCCGTTGCGCAGGTCGCGCACGGCGCCCTCCCGCAGCGGCAGCACGCAGCCGTAACAGATGCCCATCCGGCAGCCGCTCGGCATCAGCACGCCGGCGTCCTCGGCGGCGTCCAGGATGGGTGTCGCACCGTCGGCGTCCACGGTGGTGCCCGATCTCGCGAACGAGACCGTCCCGCCCTCGCCGGTCACGAGCACCCGCGGGCGGAACCGCTCGGTGTACAGCCGGTCGGTCAGGGCCGCCGTCTCCCAGTGCGCCTCCAGCGCCTCGAGCATTCCTACGGGGCCGCAGGCGTACGTCGACCGCTCGTGCAGGTCGGGGACCAGCTCGGCGATCGTGGCCGGGTCCAGCATGCCGTCGGCGTCCGTGTGCCGCTCGACCAGCCGGATGCGGCCGCCGGCGGCCAGCGCGCGCAGCTCGCCGGCGAAGATCACGTCGTCCGCCGTGGGTGCGGAGTGCACCAGTACGACATCGGTGGCGTCGTCGTGGGCGCGGTTGCGCAGCATCCCCATGACCGGGGTGATCCCCGAGCCGGCCGTGATGAACAGCGCCTTGCCCGGGCGCTCGGCCGGCAGCACGAACTCGCCGGCGGCCTGATCGAGCTGGATGACCGTGCCGGGCCGCGTCCGGTGCACGAGGTGGTTGCTCACCTTGCCGTCGGGGATGGCCTTCACGGTGATGGTGATGCAGCCGTCCTGGCGTCCGAGGTCCGAGGTCACCGAGTACGCACGCCACTGACGGACGCCGTTGACGTCGATGCCGAGGCGGATGTACTGGCCCGGCGTGTGGGTTCGCCAGCCCCGCCCGGGGCGGATCACGAGGGTCGCGGCGTCGCGGGTCTCGTGCTGCACCGCCTCGATCCGGCCGCGCAGGTCGGCACCGGAGCGCAGCGGGTCGACCAGGTCGAGGTAGTCGGTCGGCAGGAGGGGGGTGGTGACCAACTCGGCCACCTTGAGCAGCCGGTCACGCAGAGCGGTCCACGGCCGGGCCGAGCTCGGATGCGGAACGGTGGTCGCCATACGTAGAGATTTCTCCAATCAGGGGCACAAGTACCTGTGCCCCTGACGTGAATCGACCGGTAGCTTCTGTTCCCTCCGAACAATCGAGGTGGGATGACGCCGGGCCAGAACACATTGCCGGCAGCCGTGGCGGACGCGATACGGGCGGATCTGCAGTCGGTCGCCGAGGCGACGGTCGCCGCGATCATCATCGAGGTGCCCAGCTACGCCGATGCCTTCGGCGGCGAGATGGGACGGACCATCGAGACCGCCGTTCAGCTGGCGCTCGGCGGCTTCCTGGAGCTGGCGACGGCCACCGGTGGCGCCGACGCCAGCACTCCGATCGGGGCGGCGCTCGAGGGTGCCTACGCGCTCGGCCGGGGGGAGGCGCGCAGTGGGCGGACCATGGACGCGCTGCTCGGGGCCTACCGCGTCGGCGCACGGGTGTCCTGGCGGCACATGAGCGGCACGGCCGTGGCCGCCGGGCTCACCGTGGCGCAGCTGGCCCGGTTCGCCGAGCTGGTCTTCGCCTACATCGACCAGTTCTCCGCCTCGAGCGTGGCCGGGCACAGCGACGAACTCGCCACCACCGGCCGGGTGCGCCAGCGGCACCTGGAACGGCTGGCGAACCTGCTGCTGCTCGGCGGTTCCCCGCAGGAGCTGACCGTCGCGGCGGAACGAGCCGACTGGACGCCGCCGCGCACGCTCACCGCGGTGATCCTCCCCGAGGCGAAGGTTCGCGGGGCGCTGGTCTCCCTCGACAGTCGCACGCTGCAGTGCACCGAGGAGGTGCCCGACCTGGGGGCGGTCGGCGAGCTCGTCGTCCTTCTCGTGCCGGACGCCGAGGCGCGGTCCCGGGCCGCCCTGACCCGGACGCTGGACGGCCGCGACGCCGTCGTCGGGCCGCCCCGCCCGTGGGCGGAGGTGCACGCTTCTTACGGACGTGCCCTCCGGGCGCTGCGGCTGGGGTTCACCCCCGACGGATCCGCGGCTCTCGACACCGAGGAGCGGCTGGCCGACCTCGTGCTGCGCGCGGACGACGCCGCGCTGGCCGACCTCCGCGCGCGGGTGCTCGCGCCGCTGGCTGAACTGAGCCCGAGCGCGCGGGACAAGCTGACCGAAACGCTGCGCTCGTGGCTGCTGCACCAGGGGCGCCGCGACCAGATCGCCGCCGAGCTGTTCGTGCACCCGCAGACGGTCCGGTACCGCATGCAGCAGCTTCGCGAGCTCTACGGCGCCCGGCTGGAGGACCCGCGCACCGTGCTGGACCTGACCGTCGCGCTGGGGGTCCGCTCCACGTGAAACCTCGCGGAGCATGATCGGCTCGACCTGCATCGACAAGTCCGGGGGGAGCAGCCGTGGGGGAGGCCGAGGTCGCGGGCCGGATGGTCGCGGATGTGGGACGGGCCGTCGGAGTCGCGGACCCGGGAGTGGCGCCGGAGCTGCGGATCGCCGGGAGCACGGGCCTGGCCGGTCGGCTGCCGGTGCCGGGTCTGGCGCTCGGGGCCGTGGCGGCCGCACAGCTGGCGGCCCGATCGCTCGGCGGCGGTGCGGCGGGCGCACCGCTGGACCTGGACGCCGCGCATGTCGGTCTCGCCTTCCGCAGCGAGCGGTACGCGCGCCGCGACGGTTCCCCGCTCGGGCTCGGCTTCGCGCCGCTGTCACGCTTCTGGCGCACCGCTGACGGGTGGCTGCGGCTGCACGGCAACTATCCGCAGCACCGGGACGCCGCGCTGGCCGTGCTCGGCGAGGACGTCGCTGCCGCCGCGGCGAGCCGGCGGGCGGAGGACCTGGAGACGGCGGTCGTCGACGCCGGCGGCGCGGCCGCGGCCGTGCGGACCGCCGAGGAGTGGCGCGCGCATCCGCAGGGCGCTGCGGTCGCGGGCCTTCCGTTGCTCTCCCTCGACCGCTCGGCCGACGGGCCGCCCCGCAACCCGTCGATGCGGGGCTGCGGGTGCTCGACCTGACGCGGGTGATCGCCGGGCCGGTGGCCACCCGCACCCTGGCCTCGTACGGCGCCGACGTGCTCCGGATCGAGAGCCCGCGACTGCCCGACGATCCCGGCGGCCTGCTCGAGACCGGGTCGGGCAAGCGGCACGTCGTGATCGATCTGGCGGCGCCGGAGGGACGGCGCACCGTCGAGGACCTGCTCGCCGAGGCGGACGTCGTCGTCCAGGGGTACCGGCTCGGTGCGCTGGATGCCTTCGGCCTGGACCCAGGCTCCCTGGCCGCGCGGCACCCGCACCTCGTGGTGGTGCGGCTGTGCGCCTGGGGCGGCGCGGGCCCGTGGCGGGAGCGCCGCGGCTTCGACTCGCTGGTGCAGGCGGCCACCGGGATCGCGGGGATCTACGGCTCGGCGGCGGAGCCTGGGGTGCTGCCCGCGCAGGCTCTGGACCATGCCACCGGGTACCTCGCAGCTGCCGTGGTCATGGGCGCGCTGGCCCGGCAGCGCGCCGAGGGCGGCGGCTGGCGCGGCGAGCTGTCGCTCGCGCAGACGGCGCACTGGCTGCTCGACGCGGGATCCCCTGAGCCCCCGCACCAGGAGGAGCCGGATGGCCCGCAAGAGCCGGCGGCCGGCGGTGCGGATCCGGCGGCGTACCTGGTCGAGCTGGAGGCGACCGGCGGGCGGGTCTCGGTGATCGGGCCGCCGGGATCGCCCCCGTGGACGGCGGGCGCGCAGCTGCCGCCCGACACCGAGCCGGTCTGGCGGGCCCGGTGAACGCGGCGTCGCCGGGAAGCGCGGTCCCGCCGGTGGACCTGGCCGCCGCGGCAGCCTTCGTCGCCGGCTCGGCCCGGGTGCTGGACCGCCGTCGCTTCGACCTGCTCGTGGGGAACGGCGACCGCGCCGAGACCGCGGCGGCGGTGCTGGCCGCGGTGGACGGCTACCGGAACCCCGACGGCGGCTACGGCTGGGGGCTGGAGCCCGATCTGCGCTCACGGACGAGCCAGCCCGCCGGTGCCCTGCACGCCTTCGAGGCGTTCGCCGACCTGGCCCCCGTGTGCACGCCCCGGGCGGCCGAGCTGTGCGACTGGCTGGCCGCGGTCGCGCTGCCTGACGGCGGCCTGCCGTTCGCGCTGCCCGTGCCCGATCCCGCGGCGTGCGCCCCGTTCTGGGCGGGGGCCGACGGGGCGCAGTCGTCCCTGCAGATCACTGCTGTGGTGGTGGCGACCGCCTCGCGGGTCGCGGCGTTCGACCCGGCCGTCGCCGGGCACCCGTGGCTGGAACGCGCGACGTCGTTCTGCCTGGCGGCCGTCGGCGAGCTCGGCCCGGAGCCGCACGCGATGGAGCTCGCCTTCGCCGTGCAGTTCCTCGATGCGGTCGCCGTGCGCCACCCGGAGGCGGCTGAGCTCATCGAGCGGCTCCGGCGGCACGTGCCACCTGACGGGTTGCTGCACGTGGCCGGCGGGGTGGAGCACGAGTTCATGCGGCCGCTCGACTTCGCACCCCTCCCCGGCGGACCGGCCCGGAGCCTGTTCGGCGCGGATCTCGTCGACGACGAGCTCGACCGGCTGGCCGCCGGGCAGCAGCCTGACGGGGGCTGGGTGGTCGACTTCGACAGCTACTCCCCCGCGGCGACTCTCGAGTGGCGCGGGCACCGGACAGTGCAGACGCTCTCCCTCCTGCGGGCCAACGGCCGCCTCTGAGCCCGCGGCAGCGCGGGGCTCAGAACGGCGGGGGGTCATGGTCCACCGGGACCGGGTCGTGATGTGTCCCGACGTGCTCTGCCGGCCAGGTCAGGCTCAGTGGGCGGGTGATGCGGGTGACCCCGCTGGGAGTGGTCACTGACAAAACCCCGTCGGCGCTCAGCGCGAAACGCCAGCCCTCGGCATGGGTCTTGAGCCGGTGATGGCGCCGGCAGAGGCAGCAAAGGTTGTCGCAGTCGGTGGCGCCGCCGCGGCCGTGCGGGACGACGTGATCGACATCGGCCCAGGCGGCCCGCGACGAACAGCCGGGATACCGGCAGCTGCGGTCACGGGTCCGCGTGAATCGGTACTGCGCCGGCGTGGGCCGGTATCTGCTCCCGGGTGGTGGTGGCCGCTCGAGCACCGCGCACTCGCAGGTGGCCGGCTGATGCTTCACGCAGCCGCGGCGGGCCAGCCGCTCGAGCTCGGGGCGGGTGACGGTCACCCGCAGGCCGGTCTTCTCGTCGGTGATGGCGATCGTCAGCGTGCCGGCGGTGGGGGCCTGGAGGCCGCCCGGGCAGAGCGAGTCGACCTGCCCCAGCAGCTCGCGCAGGTGGGCAGCGGTGATGGGCTGCTCCGAGACCTCGCCGACCGGCCCCGGAACGGCCCGGCGATGTGCGGGGAGCTCGCCCGGGGCGTGTTCGCCGGGTGGAGTGACCGGCTGTGGGGCCGACCGGAGAGCCTCCAGCGGAGCGAAGACGGTCACCTCGGCGGTCACCGGAGGGCGGCTGGTGTCCCAGGGGCGGAGGACGAGGTCGCCCAGCACGCCGGCCCGCAGTTGGCCGATCGGCCGGGGATCGCCGTCGGCCTTGGCCATGCGGGCGTAGGCGTCGACCGTCGCCCGCGCCGCGACGGCCAGCGGCGTCGGCATCAGCGCCCGGAGTTCCGACATGCCGTCGCCCACGGGGTGCACCGCGACGTCGGCGGCACGCTCGGCGCGCTTCCGGCGTCGGTCGGCCGCGCTCGCGTCGCGGCGGAGCAGCTCACGCTGCACGGTGGCCTTCAGGCGCTTCACGGACAGCTCGCCCGCCACGGGCAGCACCGCGGCCTCCACCTCGGCGACGAGCTCCGGCTCGACGTCACGCGCGGGCCAGCCGAGTTCGGCAGCGATTGTCCGGGCTCGGGGCCAGTCGAGGTGACCGTCGGCCAGCGCCGCCCAGGTCGCCGGCAGCCGGTCGGTCAGCGTGGTCGACACCTCCGCGAGCGTGGTCGCGGCGGCGCGGGAGCAGTTGAGCACCAGCGCCAGCTCGTCGGGGAGGAACTCGCTCGCGTCGAGGAGGAGGTCGTCAGCCGGGTCGCGCGCCCAGTCCGGGGAGGCGCCGCCGGGCTGACCGGACGGCCGATCGCCGGCCACCGAACTGTCGCGCGCCATGGCGGCGACGAGCTCCGCCTTGTAGGCAGCCAGCGCACCCTCGACCTGGACCACCCGCTGCAGTTCGGCGGCCCGCTCGACCTGGGTCCGGCGGTAGACCGGCATGAGCTCACCGAGGCGGGTGGGATGGACCACGACGCCGGCCGGCGCGGGTACGTCGTCCCACGGCATCGGTCCGAGCGGGGTGACCGTCACCCCGACGCCGTAACCACCACCGTCGAACACATGAGCGAATCTAGGGCAGACGTCTGACAGTTTTCCCAGCTCAGGGGACGGCGTCGACGAATTCCTTGCCCCGGTGCGGACGGCGCTCCACGCTGCACCCGTGACCCAGGACGGTGCGGCACCCAACCCGCTGAGCCGGCAGGACGCCGCCGCACTGATCGGGGTGGCCGCTGTGCTGGAGGGCGCGCTCCTGACCGGCGAGATGGATCCGCACCTGGTCGGCTCGCTGAACCGTCACCTGCACAAGGCCGGCCTGGTCGGGCCAGGAGCCGGCGCGCCCGAGCTGCGACTCGCGCTGGCCGACCTCAACCAGCGGATCCGCTATGTGCTCGGTGAGTACGCGGACCCACCCGTGCCGGGAACCGGCGAGGCCGACCAGTTCTTCGGGTTCGCCTCCCGGGCCGCAGCCTCCTCCTTCGCGGCAGCAGCCGGCTCGCTCGGTGAGGCGGCGGCGCCGCCGGTAGCAGTCGACGGCCGGGCCTACGACGGCGACGTCAACGGGGGCGTCCACGGCGGCTGGGCGGCCCCAACCGGCTGACCGCCGTGGGTACTCCCGACGGGCAGCAGGAGGAGATGGAGTTGCTCCGCTGGCCTTCCTCACGCCCGCCACCGCAGCGCGGGGCCGACGCCGTCTCGTAGCGGCCGGCTCGACCTCAGGCGGGCCGCAGGATCGCGACCAGGAAGTCGGCGTCGGGGGTGAACGGCCGCAGGTCCCAGGTCGAGAGCAGCAGATCGGGCGCCCATCCGGCATCGGCGGCGTCGGACAGGAACTCGGCGAACTCGTAGCCGCGCCCCGTGCCGAAGCCGATCGCCGCACGGCCATCGGGCGCGATGTGCGCCCGTAGCCGGCGCAGCACGGCACCCCGGGTCGAGGGCGCGACGAACGTCATGACGTTGCCGGCGGAGACGATCGCGTCGAACGGCTCGGCGATGCCGCGCGAGGGCAGGTCGAGCAGGGCGAGGTCGCCGACCAGCCAGCGGGGCCCCGGGTGGTCCTGCTCGGCCGCGGCGATCAGTTCCGGGTCGACGTCTACGCCGACCACGTCGTGCCCGGCCTCGGCGAGGTGGCCGCCCACCCGGCCGGGGCCGCAGCCGGCGTCCAGGACCCGGGAGCCGCGGCGGAGCATCGCGTCGACGAGCCGGGCCTCGCCCACCAGGTCCATGCCCTGGGCCGCCAGGTCGCGGAAGCGCTGGATGTAGGCGGCGGAGTGGGCGGGATCCTCCTGCGTCATCCGCACCCAGGTGCTCGGCTCGGTCATTCGCCCGTTCTACACGGTGGCCACGACCGTTCAGGCGGGCAGCAGCAGGTCGACCTCCAGCCAGGCCGCGGGATCGGTGAGCTCGGCGAGCACCTCGCCGTTCATGGCCGCCGGCTTGTACATCTCGAGCGTTCGGTCACGAGGCCGTCCAGTCGGGTGGATCCGCCGGGTGCAGGGCCGGGTCGTCGGCGGCGAACGTGCGCACCGGACCGGGCCCCGTCAGCGGGCCCTCGAACCGCACCGTCACCCGGCCGAGGCCCCGGCCCCAGACCCAGCCGGCCCCCTGCTCGTCGTGGCAGACGTCCTGGCCCGGCCACCACCGCGTGTCGGCCGGCAGTGGCGGTTCCGGAGGGGCGTCGGCGGGTGGTTCCGGTTCGGTCGTCGCATCTATCGGCGCGCCGTCGTCGTCGGCCGCGAAAAGGTCACCCTGGGCGTAGACGGAGAGCCCGGAGACGCCGACGCCGAGCAGCCGCACGCCCCCCTCCGCCCCCGCGTCGGCCAGCAACCGGCGGGCCGTGGCCGCGATCTGCCGGGCGTCGTCGGTGGAATGCGGCAGCGTCTGCGAGCGGGTCAGCGTGGTGAAGTCGTAGCGGCGCAGCTTGAGCGTCACCGTCCGGCCCGAGTACGCCGAGGTACGCAGGCGGCCGCCGACCCGCGCCGCCATGGCGTCGATCTCCCGGCCGAGGACGGCGAGATCGGTGAGGTCCCGCTCGAAGGTCTCCTCCGCCGACACCGACTTGGCCTCGCGATCGGGCACCACGGGCCGGTCGTCCTCCGCCCGCGCCAGCGCGTAGAGCCCGCCGCCGTGCGCCCGGCCGGCGAGCGCCACCAGGTCGGGAAGCGACTTCCCGGCCAGGTCCGCGACGGTCCGGACGCCGATCTGATGCAGCCGCTCCGCGGTCGCCGGGCCCACGCCGCCCAGCCGCGTCACCGGGAGCGGGTGCAGGACGTCGAGCTCCTGACCTGGTGCGACGACGACCAGCCCGTTCGGCTTGTCGAGGTCGGAGCCGATCTTCGCCAGCATCTTCGACGAGCCGATCCCCACCGACCCGGTCACCCCGCCGGTGGCCGCGGCGATCCGCTCCTTCAGCGCCCGGCCGATCTCCGTCACGCCGTCCACCGAGAGGTCATGCCCCTGGCCGGCGGCCAGGTCCACGTAGGCCTCGTCCAGCGAGGCCGGCTCCACCAGGGGCGACAGCTCGCGGAGCAGCGACATCACCACCTCGGACGTCCGCCGGTAGGCCGCGAACCGGCCGCCGAGGAACGCCGTGCCTGCGGGGCACCGCCGCCGGGCCTCCGCCGTCGACATCGCCGAACGTGCGCCGAAGGCACGCGCCTCGTAGGACGCCGTCGCCACGACACCGCGACCGCCCACCCCGCCGACCACCACCGGCCTGCCGCGGAGCGATGGCTTGTCGCGCTGCTCGACGGCGGCGAAGAAGGCATCGAGGTCCAGGTGCAGGATGCTCGCCTCCCGCCGCACCCCCCGCACCCCCTTCCACCCGACCGGCAACCAGACGCACCCATCATCGGCGAAGGGGGCGACGGGCCCGCGCCGAAGGCGCATGCTGGCCCGGCGAGGGAGGCGACACCATGCGCGAACGCACCACGCGATGGCCCTCGATCCCCCTCGCGGAGTGGCAGGACACGCGCGACACGCTGCACCTCTACACGCAGATCGTCGGCAAGGTCCGCATGACGAACACACCACTGATCAACCACTGGTGGAACGTGACGCTGTACACCACCGCGCGGGGGCTGACGACCTCGCTCATGCCCCACCCGACCGGGCCGTCGTTCCAGATGGACTTCGACTTCGTCGCCTCCCGCCTGGAGGTGACCACCGTGGAGGGGGACCGGCGTTCGCTGACCCTCGAGCCGCGTTCGGTGGCCGATTTCTACGCCAGGGTGATGCACCTGCTCGCCGACCTTCGCGTCCCGACGCGGATCTGGCCGATGCCCGTCGAGATCGCCGGCGCGGTCCCGTTCCCGGAGGACCGCGTGCACGCCGCCTACGACGCCGCCCCGGTCGCGCGTTTCTGGTCGGCGCTCGCGGAGATGGACCACGTCTTCACCACCTTCCGCGGCCGGTTCCTCGGCAAGGCCAGCCCGGTGCACCTGTTCTGGGGCGGCTTCGACCTGGCAGCGACGCGCTTCTCCGGCCGGCCTGCTCCGCGCTACCCCCACGGCGCGCCGAACTGCGGCCCGCAGGTGATGGCGGAGGCGTACTCCCACGAGGTGAGCAGCTGCGGCTACTGGCCCGGCGACGTCGGAGAGGAGGGCGCGTTCTACTCCTACGCCTATCCCGAGCCGCCGGGCTTCCGCAGCGCGCGCGTCCAGCCGGAAGGGACGAGCTGGGACGACGACCTGGCCGAGTTCGTCCTCCCGTACGAGCTCGTGCGGACGGCGCCGGACCCCGACGCCTTCCTGCTGGCGTTCCTGCAGAGCACGTACGAGGCGGCGGCGAACTCGGCACGGTGGGATCGGGCCTCCCTCGAGCGGCGCGGCTGACCGAACGCCGTCAGCCCTCGGTCAGCGCAGTCGCGGGCAACCAGTCGGCGTCCAGCAGTTCGGCGATCTCCTGGAGGGACGACGTGTCGGCCCCGGCCGCCGAGGCACTGACCGCCAGCCGTTCGACCATCACCCGCGCGACCTGCTCCTCCACCGTGTCCTCGGCGAACGCGATCAGCCACGGCGAGACCCGGCCGTCGCGGTGGGTGCGGCCGGTGACCTGGCGTGTCTGGATGCCCGAGAAACGGGGCTGGTGGAACAGCCCGACCCGTGGGATCTCGGAGGCGGTCGACCCGTCGGGCAAGAGCTCTCCGGCGTGCAGGCTGATCGACGCGGTCACGGTGAACACGCAGACGGCGGCCTCCCCCCGCTGGAAGCGCAGCCGTTCGGCCTCGACGTCGAACCGGTCGCGACCGTAGATGCCGGCGACGGGGATACCCGCGTCCAGCAGCGCGGAGCGGATCGGGTCGGCCGCCGTCTCCACGAACTCGACCGACACCGCGACCTGCCGCTCCGCTTCGACCTGCGCCTTCACCCAGTCGACGGTGGCCGGTACGCGGATCAGCCCGGCCTTCTGCCGGAACCGCAGCAGCGCGGCCCGGCCACGTGCGTTCTCCCGCCGGCGGCGGGCCAGCTGCATCTCCGCCCGGAACTCCTGCCACTCCGATTCGTAGGACGCCCGCTCGGCCGGCGTGAGCGCGACCGGCGTGCCGCTCACCGAGACCGGGCCCCAGGGAGCCGGCCGGTGCAGCATCGCCGGCGGATCGGCGTCGGTGAGCCAGCCCTGCAGCCGCCGCAGGTCGGCACGGCGCTCGCCGGCGTCCTCCGTCCAGGCCCAGCCGTAGCGGCCGCGTTCCACGTGGAACCCGAGCGCGGCCAGGCGCGCGGGTAGGTCGGACCAGCCGCGCAGCGGCTCGCCGTGCGCCTGGGCGAACTGCGGTGCGAGGTACGCGAGCTCCAGCGGCGTGTGCGCCGGGGTCGCCGTCGCGGCGAGGACGAACGGCGCGTCCTTGACCCGCCCGGCGCCGGACACCGTCTTCCAGTGCTTCCACCGCTGGGTCGTCGTGTGCCGGACCATGTGCGCCTCGTCCCCGACGACGACGTCGAAGCGCACGCCGGTCGCCCGCTGGACGGCGGCCACCTTGCCCAGCCGGTCCCACGTGGTGACGCACCAGCGGAGGCCTCCGTCACCGAACCCGGCAATCGACCGCGCCCAGTGCGGAATGGTGATCGCCGCCGGCCGGTCGGCGACGACGAGCACGGCGCGGACCGGTCGCTGCTCCGCGACGGCCTTGACGGCGAGGATCGCCGTGCCGGTCTTGCCCACGCCGGGGTCGTCGCCCAGGAGGAACACCCGCCCACCGGCCGCGGCGTGCGCGGCGATCGCGTCGGCGCCGTCGCACTGCTGCGCGCGGGGGGTCATCGGCTGCGCCATGGGCAGCGGGCGCGGCTTCTCGTTCAGCTCGTCCTCGAGGAACCGCTCCAAGCTGTAGGGCGCGGGGGCGTAGGGCTCCAGCGCCGCCGGCAGTTCCGCCCCCACCCAGACGTGCGCCTGCAGCCCGGCGTGCCACTGCGCGCCCGGTGCGGGGGCGCGGAACGGGACGGCGAGCACCCACACCCGCTCCCCCGGCCCCGCGGTCGGCAGCTCCGGCGTGGGCTTCGCCGTCCGCTTCGACGGGGTCGCCGCCGTCGTCCGCTTGCGGGGGCTCGTCCTGGTGGTCGCGCTGCGGCGCCGTCGTCCCGGCATGGTGGCTCCTCTCGTCCGCGGCGACGCTAGAGGGCGGATGTGACAGGGGTCTGATGGAATCGCCGGGTGACCGAGGAACGCGAGGCCGAGCGGCTGGCGGCGCGCACGCTCGGCGAGGCCGGTCCGCGGGTGGTCTTCGTGCACGGGCTGTTCGGTCAGGGCAAGAACTGGACGACGATCGCCAAGGGGCTGGCGACCGACCATCGGGTGACCCTCCTGGACCTGCCGAACCACGGGCACTCCCCCTGGACCGACCGCGTCGACTACCGGGACATGGCCGAGGCGCTGGCGACCGAGCTCGAGGCGCTGGGCGACCCGGTCACCCTGGTCGGGCACTCCATGGGCGGCAAGGTGGCCATGACGCTCGCGCTGCTGCGGCCGGAGCTGCTGCGTGCCCTCGTCGTCGTCGACATCGCCCCCACGGAGTACCCCGTCTCCGGCGGGCGCACCGATGACCCCGACGAGGAGGCGTCCCCGTTCGCCGCCTACATCGCCGCCATGCGCGCCCTCGACCTCGACACGCTCACGACCCGGCAGGACGCCGACGCCGCGCTGCGCTCCGCCGTCCCCAGCGCGATGGTGCGCAGCTTCCTGCTGCAGAGCCTGGTTCGGGACGGGGTGGGGGCCGACGGCGGCTGGCGCTGGCGGCTCAACCTGGAGCTGCTCGAGCGCGACCTCGGCGACCTGCGCGGCTTCCCGCAGCCCCCGGAGGATGCGCACTTCGACGGTCCGGTGCTCTGGGTCGCCGGCGCGAACTCGACCTACGTCCTCCCGGAGGACCGGCCGCGGATGGACGCGCTCTTCCCGGCCACCCGGCTGGTCCGGATCAAGAACTCCGGCCACTGGGTGCACTCGGAGCAGCCCGAGGTCTTCCTCGAGACCCTGCGGCGCTTCCTGGCGGCGGTGGAGGCCGGCGGGGACTGCGGACAGCCGGGCGTGCGGTAGCCCCCACCCGTACGGTGGACCGGGTTGTCACGCGCCCGCATCGTCCGGGGTCGGCCCCGGCGGCTCCGGCGGGGTCTCCCCGGCGTCGTCCATGCCCAGCAGTACGCGCGTCGTCATCACCAGCCGCCGGTAGATCGTCAGGCGGTCGGTCCCCTGGACACCGATCGCCAGGGCCATCTCGAACCCGTCGATGAGCGCGAGCACGGTCGGCACGAGGTCGTCGATCGGGATGCGCGGCCGCATGAGGCCACGAGCGGTGCCGTCCTCGACGGCCTGCTGCAACGGCAGGCGCCATTCGGCGTAGACCTCGGCGATGAGCTTGCGCAGCAGGGGGTCGCGGGTCGAGGCGGCGGCCCATTCGAGCAGCACGATGGACCGCTGCTTGAGCCGCGGGCTGTCCCGGATGCTGTGGAACAGGGCGTCGGCCCGCTCCCACGGCGAGCCGTCGAGCGCGGCGACCGTCGCGGCGATGTCGGCGACCACCGAGTCGCTGTGCTGGCGGAAGGCCTCCTGCAGGAGCGCGTCACGTGTCGTGAAGTAGTGCTGCAGGGTGCCGATCGACACTCCGGAGGCTTCCGCGACGTCGCGCAGCCGAACGTTGTCGGCACCCCGTGTGGCCACCAGGCCGATCGTGGTCCGGAGAATGCGCTGCCGCCGCGCTCCGAGGCTGCCCGGCTCCTTGCCTGTCGTCATGGCTCCTCCCGGGACGGCTGCCGGAACGGTAACCATGCGGTCCCGGAACGGGCTTCTTGACGGTACGACGGGCCTAGCCTAATAATGCATTATTATGACCCGGATCACGGCGGAAGCCCAGGCCGTCCTGTGGAGCGACCGGGCGGCCGGCGCCCCGGACGGGCTTCGCCAGGCACCCTTGACCAGCAGCCGGTCGGCTGATGTCTGCATCGTCGGCGGCGGCTTCACCGGCCTGTGGACGGCGCTGGAGATCAAGCAGCAGAACCCCGCCGTCAGCGTCGTCCTTCTCGAGGCCACCACGTGTGGAGCCGGCGCGAGCGGGCGCAACGGGGGCTGGGCGACGGGGTGGTTCGACGAGCTGCCCGAGCTGATCGAGCACTTCGGCGTGCAGCAGGCCCTGTGGCTGGCGGAGGAGTCCTCACAGGCGGTCGCGCGCATCGGGCAGACCGCGGAAGAGTTCGGCTTCGACGCCCACGTCCGCCAGAGCGGCGCGCTGTGGACCGCGACGTCACCCTCGCAGCTGGGGTCGTGGGACCGGGCCGTCGAGGCGTGCGCCCGCTACGGCCGGCCCGAGATGCTCGAACTGCTGACCGGTGACGAGGTGCGCCGCAGGACCGGCTCCCCCCTGCCGCTGGCCGCGGCCCGGCACACCGATGCGGCCTCGGTGCACCCGTACCGGCTCGTGCAGGGGCTGCTGAAGGCCGTCCTGTCCCTCGGGGTCGAGGTGTACGAGGCCACGCCCATGCAGGGCTTCACCCGCGGGACGCCCGTCACCGTCCAGACGCCCATGGCCGTGGTCGAGGCTGCTCAGGTCGTCCTGGCGACGGGGGTGTGGGCGGCCGCCCTGCCGGAGCTGCGGCGGGCCATCGTCCCCGCGGCGAGCCACGTGATCGCCACCGAGCCGCTCGCGGCCAAGGACCTCGGGGAGTGGGCGGACGGCTCGCTGTTCGGCGACGCGCGGCTCCAGGTGCACTACGCGCAGGTCACCCGCGACGGCCGGATCGTCTTCGGCAAGGGCGGCGGCGCGGTCGGCGCCTTCGGCCGGGTCGTCCCGGCGCACTACTGGGACGAGGACAGCGTGCGCCGCGTGCACGCCGACTTCGTCACGCACTTCCCGCACCTCGCTGGTGCCCGCATCACCCACTCCTGGGGCGGCGCGGTCGACCGGGCCCCTCACCACATGCCTTTCGTCGGGACCGTCGACGGGGCCGGCAACATCCACTACGGGGTCGGTTACTCCGGGAACGGCGTCGCACCCAGCGCACTGATCGGCCGCATCCTCGGCCGGCGGGCAGTCGGCGTGGTCGACGAGTACACCGCCTGCGCACTGGTCTCGGGCCCTCCGGCGTACCTGCCGCCCGACCCCATCCGGTACGTCGGCGGCCGCATGGTGCAGGCGGGCATCGGCCGCGCCGAGGCGGCGGAGGCCGCCGGGCGACGGCCGGACCCGATCTCCGCGCTGCTCCGCCGGCTGCTGTGGACGACGACACCGCGCTGGGCCGAGCCGAGGCTGCTGCGGCGGAAGAATCGGGCGCACGGTGGCTGAGCCCACGACGATCATCTGCGTCTGCCACGACGTCACCGAGAAGGACCTCCTGGACGCCTTCGCCGCCGGGCACACCCACCCCGAGACGCTCAAGCGGGCGACCGGCTGCTTCATGGGCCCCTGCCAGGGGCGGTACTGCGCGCCCGGCTTCGCCGAGGTCTACGAGCGCCTGGCCGGTGTCGCTCCCGTGCGTCCGGTCCTGCGGCCGCCGCTCGGCGTCGTCCGCATGGGACAGCTCGCCGGAGAGGGGTCCTGAGGTGCCGATCCCGGGCGTGACCGCCCGCCCCCTTGCCCGTACCTACGACGCGGTCGTCATCGGCGCCGGCATCCAGGGACTGGCCACCGCGTACGAGCTCGCCAAGCGGGGTGTGCGCCGCGTCGCCGTCCTGGACTCCAGCTGGCCCGGCGGCGGCGCGAGCGGCCGCAACGGCGAGCTCATCCGTTCGGCGTTCAGCTCCGCGGAGTGGATCACCCTGTTCGATGCCAGCCTGAAGCGTTGGCACCAGCTCTCCCGCGAGCTCGACTTCAACGTGCTGTTCAACCCGTCCGGGTACCTCGTCCTGGCCTCCACGGAGGAGCAGTACGCACGCTGCCGGGCCGACGTCGAGGTGCAGGCCCGGTTCGGGCTGCGGACCGAACTGCTCGACCAGCAAGCCGTGCTGGACCGCGTGCCCGCGCTGAACCCCGACGCCGTCGTCGGCGCGGTGCTGCAGCCCGCGGCGGGCTTCGCGCACCACGACGCCGCCGTATGGGGCTACGCCCGGGCTGCCGCGCGGCTCGGCGTCGAGGTGCACGCCGGGATCGAGGTCCTCGGCGTGACCGTCCGCGGCGGGCGGGTGGCCGGGGTCACGACGAGTACCCACGACGTCTCCGCACCGGTCGTCGTCAACGCGGCGGGGGCCGCCGCCGGACGGCTGGCCGGCACGGCCGGGGTCGAGCTCCCCCTGGACATGGCCCGGCTCGAGATGCTCGTCACCGAGTCCGTCGCCCCGTTCCTGCGCCCGGCGGTGGCTGCCCTCGCTGCCCTCGGCTACTGCCACCAGACCAGCCGCGGCGAGTTCGTCGGCGGGACGGAGCTGGCGGTACCCGACCACACACCCAGCCTGAACGGCACCTACCGGCTGCTGCGTGACATGGCCCAGAAGTTCGTCTGGCTCTTCCCCCAGCTGAGCGCGGCGCGGGTCCTGCGGCACTGGGCCGGACTGATCACGCAGACCGCCGACCTCTCCCCGATCGTCGGCACCGCGCCCGGCGTCGACGGCTTCTACCTGTCCTGCGGCTGGGTCTACGGCTTCGTCGGTGCCCCGGCGGCCGCCGCCCATCTCGCGGACACCGTGTGCGACGGCCGGCTCCATCCCACGATCGCCCCGTTCGACGCCCTGCGGTTCGCCGAGGGACGCCCGATCCGCGAGGGCTCCCTGGTCGTGCCCGCCCAGAGCGAGGGCCCCGGTCCGCGCGAGGTGGCGTCGTGAGGTGGCGCCGGCGCTCCTTCCGCGCCATGCCGACCCACCCCGACCTCGGCGCCGACGAGCGGCCTGCCGTGCGGTTCCGGTTCGAGGGCCGTGAGGTCGTGGCGCGGGAGGGGCAGAGTGTCGGGGCCGCGCTCCTGGCCGACGGGGTCGACATCCTGACCCGGAGCTTCAAGTTCCACCGGCCCCGCGGCTACACCTGCGGCGCCGGCGCCTGCGGGAACTGCCTGCTCACCGTCGACGGACTCCCGAGCGTGCCGTCCTGTGTGACGCCGGTGGCGCCCGGTCTGGAGGTCCGGCGCGAGCGCGGGTGGCCGAGCGTCGACGTCGATGTGCTCGCCGGGGCGGATCTGGTGTCGCGCTGGTTCCCCGCCGGCTTCCAGTTCCGCTACTTCCGTCAGCACCCGCGGGCCGGGCATGCGTTCGAGCGCGTGCTGGGCCTGCTCGCCGGCGGTGGGAAGCACCTGCCCCCGGCGGCGTCGGCCCCCGTGCTGCCGATTGCGCGCCGCACCTGCTCGGTGGTCGTCGTCGGCGCGGGCCCCAGCGGGCTGGCCGCGGCCCTCGCTGCGAGCGATGCCGGGGCGGACGTCGTCCTGGTGGAGGAGCAGGAGCGTCTCGGCGGCCGTCTGCGCGCCGAGACGGCGACGGTGTCGGCCCTGGGCCTCACCGCGCCGGGCCCGCGCCTGGCCGAGGTACTCACCGAGCGGGTGGCGCGCGATCCGGGCATCACCCTGCTCCGGGGATCGGCCCTCGGCTGGTACGAGGACGGCGTCCTGCCGGTCGCCGGGCGGGACGCACTTCACGAGCTGGTCCCGCACGTCGTGGTCGAGGCCACCGGCAGTTACGAGGCTCCGGTGCTGTTCGCCGGCAACGACCGTCCGGGCGTGCTGCTCGCCGGCGCCATCAGCCGGCTGTTCCACGTGGAACGGGTCCGGCCCGGCCGCCGGTACGTCGTCGTGGCCTGTGACGACCGCGGTATCGAGCACGCGATCGAGCTGCACCACCTCGGCGTCGAGGTGGTCGCCGTGGTCGATCAGCGCGGTGCGGACGAGGCGGGGACCGAGCGACTCCGGGCACTCGCGGGCCGGGGGATCGAGCACCTCGCCGGTGCGCGGCCCGTCCGCAGCCACGGGCGGAGGCGGGTCCGCGGGCTGACCGTCCGGACCGGCGACGGCCGGCGTCTGCGTCTGCGCTGCGACACCGTCAGCGTCGCGGGCCCGCTGCGCCCCAGCGAGGGTCTCTCCCTCCAGCGGCGCTACCAGGGTGAGAACCGGCTGTCCGCCGAGACGCCCGGCCAGGACCTGTCCGCGCGGGCACCGGTCCTCCTCAGAGTCGGCGGCTCCGCCGGACGCACCCGCGTCCAGGACGCCGTCGACGACGGCTTCGACGCGGGTCGTACCGCGGCGACCGCCGTCGGCAACGTCGCACCGTTCCGTCCGGCATGAACCGATCACGAGGAGTTCACGTGTCTACAGGTCTTCCGCCGCGCCGCAAGGCGCTCGCGGCCGCCCTCACCTCGGCAACGCTGCTCGCGCTGACCGCGTGCGGCGGCAGCTCCGGCGCCTCCGGCTCCGGTGGGGACAGCGTCACCGTCGTCAGCTACGGCGGTGACTACCAGGCCGCGCAGCAGAAGGCGTTGTTCGACCCCTACACGGCCGAGAACAAGGGCGTCGACGTCCGCACCGACAGCCCGACCGACTACGCCAAGCTGAAGGCGATGGCCGAGGCCGGCAAGCCGACCTGGGACGTCGCGCTGGTCGGCAACGACTTCGGGCACGACACCCAGGCGAAGTGGCTGGAGCCGATCGACTACTCGGTGATCGACAAGAACAGCATCATCGACGGCTACGCCGACAAGTACCGGGTCGCGGCCGACATCGAGGGCACGGTCATCGCCTACCGGTCGGACAAGTACAAGACGGCCCCGAAGACATGGGCCGACTTCTTCGACACCACGACGTTCCCGGGCAAGCGCGGCGTCTACAAGTGGGTCGCCGGCGGGATCATCGAGGGTGCGCTGCTGGCCGACGGCGTCGCTCCCGACAAGCTCTATCCGTTGGACGTGAAGCGGGCCCTCGCCAAGCTGGACACGATCAAGAACGACATCGTGTGGTGGGACACCAGCGCGCAGTCGCAGCAGAACATGTCGTCGGGTGAAACCCCGATCGCCATGGCCTGGGTGGGGCGCGCCGTCGCGGCGGCCAAGGAGGCCCCGGTCGCCATCGCCTGGGACCAGTGGCTGAGCCAGGAGGGCTGGTGGGTCGTCCCGAAGGGCGCCGACAAGGCCGGTGCCATGAAGCTGATCAAGTACATGGTCTCCGAGAAGGCTCAGCTCGCCCAGACCGAGCTGCTGCCCTACGGCCCGGTGAGCAAGGCCGCTGCCGACAAGATCACGGCCGCTGACCACCCGAACCTGCCGACCAGCCACCTCGACACGCAGATCAAGGTGGACGACGCATGGTGGGCCGCGCACCAGGACGACATCGACAAGCAGTTCCAGGCGTGGCTCCTGCAGTGACCGCTGCCCGTGAGACGGGCGCTCGCAGCGCCACCCGTGCCGCGCGGTTCGCCGCGCGGCACGGGTGGCTGCTCGTCCTCCTGCCGGGCGGCCTCTTCCTGCTGATCTTCTTCTGCTACCCACTGGTCACCATGGCGGTGCGGAGCCTGACCGACCCGGGCCCGCAGAACTACACCGAGGTCGCCACCAGCCCGGTCTTCCGCCAGGTCCTCGTGACGACGCTGAAGACCGCCGGCCTGACCACCCTCGTCTGCCTGGCGCTGGCCTACCCCTACGCGTACCGGATGAGCAGGGCCTCGGCGCGCACGACCACGGTGATGATGGCCCTGGTCCTGCTGCCCTTCTGGTCCAGCCTGCTGGTGCGCACCTTCTCCTGGACGGTGCTGCTTCAGGACACCGGCCTGATCAACAAGATGCTGATGGCCCTGGGTGTCGTCGATCAGCCGCTGCAGCTGATCCGCACATCGCTCGGCGTGGAGGTCGGGATGGTGCACATCCTGCTGCCCTACATGGTCCTGCCGCTGTACACCGCGATGCGGCGGATCGACCCCATGCTCGTGCCCGCGGCCCAGAGCCTGGGTGCCCGGCCGTCCCGCGCCTTCGCGCGAGTCACCGTGCCGCTCAGCATGCCCGGCGTCTACGCGGGTGCGGTGCTGGTCTTCGTGCTCTCCCTCGGCTTCTACGTCACGCCGTCGCTGCTGGGAGGACCGAAGAACACGATGCTCGGCGAGGTGATCGCCACCCAGGTCACGCGCTTCGGCTTCGGCATCGGGAGTGCCCTCGGGATGGTGCTGCTCGTGGTCACCCTGGTCACGCTCGGGGCCCTGACCCTGCTGGGTCGCGCCGGCAGCCTGGCCCGGGAGCGGACGCCGTGAGGCCCGTCCTGGCCAAGAGCCTGCTCGGCCTGCTGAGCCTCCTGATCGGGCTGTTCCTGATCCTCCCGACGCTGTTCGTGGTGCCGATGTCGTTCAACGGCAGCAGCTCCCTGGGCCTGCCGACGAGGAACTGGACAACGCACTGGTACACCACGGTGTTCACGAGCTCGCAGTGGGGCGAGGCCGCGTGGACGAGCGTGCAGGTGGGGATCCTGACCGTCCTGCTGGCCACCTCGCTCGGCACCCTGATCGCCGTGGCGCTGGCGCGTGGCACGTTCCGGGGCCGCGGTGTCCTCCAGGCGCTCGTGCTCAGCCCGATGATCATCCCCGTCGTGGTGGTGGCCATCGGCACCTACATGAACTTCGTCGCGTGGGGCCTCACCGGCTCGGTGCTGGGGCTGGCCCTCGCCCACACGGTGCTGGCGCTGCCCTTCGTCGTCGTCGCGGTCAGTGCCGCGGCACGGCAGCTCGACCAGACCTACGAGCTGGCCGCCGCGAGCCTCGGCGCCCGGCCGCGGACGGTCTTCCGGCGCATCACGCTGCCGCTGCTGGCACCGGGTGTCGTGGCGGGCGCACTGTTCGCCTTCGTGACCTCATGGGACGAGGTCGTCGTCGCCCTGTTCCTGAGCTCGCCGGACGTGCGGACGATGCCGGTACTCATGTGGACCCAGGTCCGGTCGCAGGTCAGCCCCGAGCTGGCCGCGGTCGGGACCCTCCTCGTCGCGGTCTCGATGCTCAGCGTCGTCGGGCTGCACCTCCTACGGAAGGACCAGAACGCGTGACCACCGCAGCCGGAACCAAGGCGGAGCTCGAGGTCGTCGGGCTGCACAAGCAGTTCAACGGTGTTCCCGTCGTCAACGACGTCAGCCTCACGCTCCGGGCCGGGGAGTTCCTCACCATGCTGGGCCCCTCTGGTTCGGGCAAGACGACGACGCTGCGGATGATCGCCGGCTTCGAGCACCCCGACCGGGGCGAGATCCGCCTGCGCGGCCAGGACCTCACCGCTCTGCCGGTCTACGAGCGAGGGATCGGGATGGTCTTCCAGAACTACGCGCTGTTCCCGCACCTGAGCGCCCTCCGCAACATCGCCTTCCCGCTCGAGATGCGAGGGGTCGGCCGGACCGAGGCGCGTCGGCGCGCCATGTCCGCGTTGGAGATGGTCGAACTCGGCAGCCAGGCCAAGAAGCTGCCGAAGCAGCTGTCGGGCGGGCAGCAGCAGCGCGTGGCGCTGGCGCGGGCCATCGTCTTCGAGCCGGACATCCTGCTGATGGACGAGCCGCTCGGCGCGCTCGACAAGCGCCTGCGGGAGACGATGCAGCTGGAGATCATGCGCATCACCCGCGAGGTCGGGGCGACGGTGGTCTACGTGACCCACGACCAGGAGGAGGCCCTGGTCATGAGTGACCGGATCGCCATCTACAACCAGGGGCGGATCGAGCAGATCGGGACCGCCCAGGACCTCTACGAGCGGCCGACCTCCCTGTTCGTGGCCGACTTCATCGGCGAGTCCAACGTGCTCACCGGGCACGCGGAGCCGGGCAACGGCGTCGTCAGGGGCGCGACCTGGGTCGCCGACGTGCCCTCGTCGGCGACCGTCACCGGCTCCGGGCCGGTCTCGCTGGTGGTGCGGCCGGAGATGCTGCGCATCGCCTCCGGCGCCGCTCCGGAGGGGCGTAACCGGCTCGAGGGCCGGGTCCAGGAGGCCATCTACCTGGGCGGGGTGCGCAAGTACACGGTCCGCGTCGCGGACGGGTCCCTGCTCGAGTGCCGGGTGCCGCGCACCGGCACGGAGTCGGTCCTCGACCCGGGGGACGAGGTGACGTTGAGCTGGCACCCGGACCAGGTCGTGCTGCTGCCTGCGGCCGAGCGGGCCGAGCCGGCCGAGCGGGCCGAGCCGGCCGACGCCGGGGCGGCCGCCTGACGGGTCGTCGGGGGGTGACCATGGGCATGGCGCAGATCCCCTGAGTTCGAATTAAGGACGGTTCTGTTCCGCCGAAAACCGGGTGAGCGATCCGCCCTCCCATCGAAACGGACCACCCTCGTGCGCTTCTCCATCCCCCCTCAGCTGCTCGCCCTCCCGCTACGGGTCAAGGTGCTGACCGCCGTCGCGGTGGCCTGCGTCGTCGCCCTGCTGATCGGCATCATGGGCCTCGGCCAACTCGGTGCCCTCCAGCAGCGCAGCCAGGACATCAAGACCAACGCCCTCGTGCCGTCCAACCAGATCGCCGAGGTGCGCCGCGCCTTCCTGCAGGCCCGGATCGATGCCCTCGCGGACGAGGTTCTGCCCAAGTCGGGGCCCGTCGACGTCTCGCACAACGCGTACCTGGCCGATCTCGACGCCATGGACGCCGCGGTCAAGGCCTACGCCGACAGTGGCCTCAGCCCGGCTCAGCAGGCTGACGTGCAGGCCCTCTCCGAGGCCTGGCGGAAGTACGAGGCGCTGGTCAGCGGGCCCTACCTCGCCGCAGCGCGCTCCGGGAACATGACCGCCTTCATGACGATGCGCGCCCAGACCGTCACGCCGGTGTCCAAGACCGTCGGTGCGGCGCTCGACCGACTGCTCGCCGCCGAGGCCGCGACTGCCGAGAAGACCGTCGCCGCCGCCAGGAGCACCTACGACTCCGCGCGCACGACGATCCTGGTCGTCCTCGTGCTCGGCCTGGCCGCCGCCGTGGCCTTGGGCTTGTTCGTGGCCCAGATGGTGATCCGTCCGGTCACCGCCGTGCGCGACGGGCTGGTCTCCATGGCGGCCGGCGATCTCACCGTCCGGGTGGCCGTCACCTCGACCGACGAGGTCGGCCAGATGGCCAACGCACTGAACCAGGCCACGGAGAGTCTGCGCGCGACGATCACCGCCACCGCCGAGTCCGCCCACGCGCTCGCCGCGTCGGCGGAAGAGCTGACCGGTTCATCGGAGTCGATCGCCGCCAGCGCCGAGGAGACCGCGGCTCAGGCCGGCAAGGTCGCCACCGCAGCCGAGCAGATCTCGCGCAACGTCCAGACCGTCGCCTCCGGCTCGGAGGAGATGGGCGCCTCGATCCACGAGATCGCCCAGAACGCCTCCCAGGCGGCGCGCGTGGCCGGCAGCGCGGTGCAGGCCGCCGAGTCGACGACGGAGACGATGACCACGCTCGGCACCTCTTCCCAGGAGATCGGCGAGGTGGTCAAGACGATCACGTCGATCGCCGAGCAGACCAACCTGCTCGCGCTCAACGCCACCATCGAGGCGGCCCGTGCGGGCGAGGCGGGCAAGGGCTTCGCCGTCGTCGCCAACGAGGTCAAGGAGCTGGCCCAGGAGACCGCGAAGGCGACCGAGGACATCGCCCGCCGGGTCCAGGCGATCCAGAACGACACCAGCGGCGCCACGACGGCGATCACCGAGATCGCCACGATCATCGGCCAGATCAACGACTACCAGACGACGATCGCCTCGGCGGTCGAGGAGCAGGGCGCGACGACGGCGGAGATGAACCGCAGCGTCGGCGAGGCCGCGAGCGGGACCAGCGAGATCGCCGCCAACATCACCGGGGTCGCCACCGCGGCAGCGATGACCACCGAGGGGGTCGCGCAGACCCGCGCCGCCGCCGGTGAGCTTGCCGAGATGTCGGCCGGACTGCTGACGCTGGTCGAGCGGTTCCGGTACTGCCCCGCACCATCACTCCGGCGTCCCCGGACCCCCCGCGCAGGGAGTCCGGGGACGCCTGCGTTTCCGGTAGACACCGGGGCAATGACCCCGGCAGGCTCGCGGGCATGATGAGCGACGCACCGCCCCCGCAGGTCTGGCCCACCCTCCGCGCCCGCGACGCCCGCGGGCTCATCCGGTTCCTCGTGGATGCCTTCGGGTTCGAGGAGACCGTCGTCTACGGCGACCGGCCCGACGGCAGCGGTGACATCGTCGTCCACGCGCAGCTGTCCTGGCCCGAGGGCGGCGGCATCATGCTCGGCTCCGCACGGTCCGCCCCGGGCGATGACTCCGCCGACTCGTGGCCGGTCCAGCCCGGCACCACGGGCTGCTACGTGGTGACCAGTGATCCCGACGCGGTGCATGCGCGGGCGGTGGCCGCCGGGGCGGAGATCACCGATCCCCTGCACGAGACGGACTACGGCTCCCGTGACTTCGCCGCCCGTGACCCCGAGGGCAACCACTGGAGCTTCGGCACCTACCGCGGGGAGCCGCAGCCCAGCCGCTGAGCCCAGCCGCTGAGCCCGGTCAGCCGACGTCGGCCGGCCCGGCGTCGGTCAGCCACTCCTCGTGCAGGTCGGCGAGCACCTCGTCGTGGCGGTGCCTGCCGTCGGCCAGCGGAAAGACGACGGAGTACAGCGGCGGGTACGGCTCGGAATGATCCAGCGGGTTCTCGACGATGCCGTGACGGAGCACGACCGTGCCGGTCAGATCGCGGAGGTACCGCGGGGTCCGGGGGTTCCCGTCCGGCACCTGATTCCGGACCCGTACCCGGTCGCCCACCCGGAACCGGCCGAGCTGCTCGTTCATCCGTGTCTCCGTCAGGCGTCGGCGCGGGGAGACGGCACCAGCTCCGCGCCCACCAGGCTGTCGGCCGTCACGAGCGCGGCGAGGGCGTCCTCGTCGAGCCCCTCCGTACCCGGTGGGCGCTGCGGCAGCACCATCCATCGCACGTCCGACGTGGAGTCGTGCACCCGCACCCTCACGTGGTCGGGGAGCTCGAGCCCGAACATGTCGCGGATCGTCTCGCGGGGTTGCGCGACGATCCGCTGCTTGTACTCGTCGGTGCGGTACCACCAGGCCGGGTTGCCGAGCAGGTCGTGCGGATAGCAGGAGCAGAGGGTGCAGACGACGATGTTGTGCACCTCGTCGGTGTTCTCCGCGACGCCGAGCCGGCCCAGCTTGCCGGGCGGAATGTCGAGCTCCCGCACGGCAGCGCGACCGGTGGCGAGCAGGCGCTCCTTGAACTCGGGGTCGAGCCAGGCACGAGCGACGATCCGCGCGCCGTTGTGGTGGCTGACGCTGCCCAGCTGCTCGCGCCGCTGCCGGAGCTGCTCCTCGGTGATGCGACCGCGCGCCAGCAGGGCCGCCGTGAACGCGTCGAGGAGGCGGTGCGCGTCGGTGAGCTCGGCATCCAGCACTGCCAGTCGCCGGCCCAGGTCACCTTCTCCGAGCCCCCGCGGGGCGATGCGGAAGAACGGGTCGTAGTCGCCGCGCTCCTTGCGGGTGTCGTCGATGGCGACCGGAGCGGCGCCCGCGTGGGGCACGGTGACCGCGGCGATGCCCCGGACCAGGCGGTCCAGCTCGTCCTCGACGTGGCGGATGGGTGCGTCGGCGTCGGCCCAGACGCGGTCCACCCACGCCGGTCCCTGCGGTTGCGCACCCGCGGCGGCCCCCGCGCGCAGCAGATCCCCGAACGTGAGGATTCCCCGGCGCAGGAAGTGCAGCACCCGTGACTCGAGGCGCTTGCGCCGGAAGTACTCGAAGTCCGTCTCCACCGCGGTGACGTGCGCCTCGGGCTCATGGATGTGGACGTGGCCGGTCCCGGTCTCGGTCCCGGTCTCCGCGGACTCTCCGGCTGCGTGCACGTGGTGGTGGTCCACTCTGCTCCCTTCGGTGCGGTGCGCCGGCGCGACCCCATCGTGGCGGCTTGACAGCGGCCCGGTTGGCCAGGACGGTAGCAGCAATCGATTGCTGGAATACGTCGGAACGGCTGGCCCACCTGTGCTGTCGCCGGACCGTTCAGCCATGCAACCGAGTGCATCTTCTGCCCCGCTGCGCATCGAGATCGGGAGAGCCGCCATGACCCTTGGTGCAACCGGAACCGCTCGTCGTCCCCACGCGCGGGGGGATGCCCTGCTCCGCGAGGGGTGGCCGCGGTTCTCCGACGGAGAGCGGAGCCGCCGCCGCGACGCGCTGGCCCGGGCGGCGGCCGAGCAGGAGTGCGACCTGGTCATCGCCTACGGGGCGGAGCGCGCCGGCACCGCCGTCCCGTGGCTGTGCGGGTGGCCCGTCACGCGGGAGGCGGCGTTGGTGGTCGACCTCCGCTCCGGCGAGGACGTCCTGTTCGTGGACTTCCACAATCACGTGCCCCTGGCCACCGAACTCGCGGAGGACTGCGAGGTCCGCTGGGCAGGTCCGTCGATGGCCGGCACGCTCGTCGAGGAACTCTCGCGCCGGGGAGCGGCCCAGCGCCGCGTGGGGGTCATGGGTCCCGTTCCCTTCGGGCTGCACAGCAGCCTCGCGGGGGCAGTCGACGCGATCGTCCCCCTGGGGGCCGCGTACACCCGGCTGCGCCTGGTCAAGTCGCGGGAGGAGCTCGAGCGCCTCCGGGTCGGCGCCTACCTGTCCGACCTCGCGGTGCTGGCGCTGCGCGACGGCCTGCGCCCCGGCCTCGTCGATCATCAGCTCTCGGACCTGGTCGAGCGCGCGTACGTGCCGCTCGGTGGAACGACGCACATCCACTACTTCGGCATCACGTCGATGGCCGACCCGGACCGCGGGGCGCCCGCCCAGCACACCACGGGACGCGAGGTGCGTGACGGCGACGTCGTGGTCACCGAGATCAGCGCCGCCTTCCAGGGCTACTCCGGCCAGGTGCTCCGCACCATGACCACCGCGGACCGGCTGACCCCGATGTACCGCGACCTGCACGACGTCGCGGATGCGGCGTTCGACGCCGTGTGCTCGGTGCTGCGCCCGGGCACCACGGCCGCCGAGATCGTGGCGGCGGCCGAGGTCATCGAGGACGCCGGGTACACCGTCGTCGATGACCTGGTGCACGGCTTCGGCGGCGGCTACCTGCCGCCGGTGCTGGGCTCGCGCAGTCGTCCCGCCGGGCCGCTGCCCGACCTCGTGCTGGAGGAAGGCATGACCCTCGTCGTGCAACCCAACGTCACGACGCTCGACCACCGCGCGGGTGTGCAGACCGGCGAGCTGATGGTCGTCACGGCGACGGGGGCCGAGTCCCTCCACGACGTACCGCGCGGTGCGTGGGAGGGCATCGGTCGGCGTCCGTGAGGCGGAACGCAGGGCCGAGACAGCCAGGGGTCGCGCGGCCCGGGGCCGTAGCGCCAAGATCGGCGGCATGACTGATCCCCGCGCCGGTCAGCCGGCCTCCGCCGGCGACCTCATCGACGTCGCCTCGCTGGTCACGGCGTACTACACGCTCGAGCCCGATCCGGCCGACCCCGCGCAACAGGTCGTCTTCGGGACGTCCGGGCACCGGGGCTCGGCCTTCGACGCGGCGTTCAACGAGCCGCACATCCTGGCCACCACCCAGGCCATCTGCGAGTACCGGGCAGCGCAGGGCTTCGACGGCCCGCTCTTCCTCGGCCGCGACACCCACGGGCTCTCCGAGTCGGCATGGGCCACGGCGCTGGAGGTGCTCGCCGCCAACGACGTGACCGTGCTGGTGGACGCCGCCGGCCGGTACACCCCCACGCCCGCCGTCAGTCACGCGATCCTGCGGGCGAACCGGGGCAAGCGCAGCGGCCTGGCCGACGGCATCGTCGTCACGCCCTCGCACAACCCGCCACGGGACGGCGGGTTCAAGTACAACCCGCCCAACGGCGGCCCCGCCGACACCGACGCGACCGGCTGGATCGCCGCCCGTGCCAACGAGCTGCTGCGGGCCGGCCTGGACGGCGTCCGCCGGGTGCCGTTCTCCCGCGCCCGCGCGGCGGCGCAGGGGCACGACTTCCTCGGCGACTACGTCGACGACCTGCCGGCCGTCCTGGACATCGATGCGATCCGCGACGCGGGGGTGCGCATCGGCGCCGACCCGCTCGGGGGTGCCAGCGTGGACTACTGGGGCGCGATCGCCGAGCGGCACGACCTCGATCTCACCGTGGTCAATCCGCTGGTCGACCCCACCTGGCGGTTCATGACGCTCGACTGGGACGGCAAGATCCGGATGGACTGCTCCTCGCCGTCGGCCATGGCCTCGCTCATCGGCCGGCGGTCGGAGTTCCAGATCGCCACGGGCAACGACGCCGACGCCGACCGGCACGGC
>JAODNN010000051.1 GCA_025465355.1 Blastococcus sp.
GCCCAGCAGCTTCCGCTGGTGCCGGGGGCAGAGTTCGTCGGCACGCCGGCCGGTGGAGGCCCGCGAGTCGTGGGGCTGCTCGACGGCGGCGGCTACGCCCAGCGCGTCGCGGGTCACCCGCGGTTGACGTGGCCCGTGCCCGACGGGGTGAGCGACGAGCAGGCCCTCGCCGTCGTCCTGCAGGGCGCGACCGCCTGGCACCTGTTGCGCACCAGTGCGCACCTGGCCGAGGGCGAGTCCGTCGTCGTCATCGCCGGCGCAGGCGGCGTCGGTTCCCTCGCCATCCAGCTGGCCCGCCGCTGGGGTGCCGGCCGGATCATCGCGACGGCCTCCAGCCCCGAGAAGCGGGCCCTGACCGAGGAGCTCGGCGCGGACGCCTCCGTGGGTCCGGCGCTGGCCGACGACGACCCCCAGCAGTTCACCGGCGCACTCCACGAGGCCAACGGCGGCAAGCCGGTGGACATCGTGCTGGAGATGACCGGCGGGAACGTGTTCGACGGCTCACTGTCGGCGCTGGCGCCGTTCGGCCGGCTGGTCGCCTACGGCATGGCCGGGCGGGTGCCGCCGAAGCCCATCCAGGTGCCGACCCTCATGCAGAAGAGCCGCGGGGTGATCGGCTTCTGGCTGGCCCACTGCATGGCCCGGCCCGACATGCTCGACGCTGCCATCAACGACCTGCTGTCGCTCGTCGCCGACGGTTCGCTGAAGCCGATCGTCGGCGGGCGGTACCCGCTGGCCGCCGTCCGCGAGGCACACCAGGACCTGCTGGCCCGCCGCAGCACCGGCAAGCTCGTCCTCGACCCCGCCCGGTAGCGCGGCGCCCCCGTCCCGGGTCCCGCCCCGAGCGTGCGAGGGGTGGGAGGACGGGTCCTTCTTCAGACGAGGCGGTTGGTCCAGAGCAGGCTCAGGGCCGCCCCCAGCAGGACGAGCAGCACCCCGCCCCGCACGAACCACGGGCTGATGTCCTTCGGCTCGTTCGCATAGCCGATCTGGCTGCCGAGGTCCTTGTAGACCTGCTGGAGCTCCTGCGCGGTCGCGGCCTGGTGGTAGCTGCCGCCGGTCTGGTCGGCGATGTTCTTCAGCGTCGACCGGTCCACCGGCACCGGCACGCTCTCGCCGTCGAGGCTGAGCGTTCCGTAGTCGGTGCCGAACGCGATCGTGGACACCGGGACGCTGGCCGCCCGGGCCGCCGCGATCGCCTGGGTGTCGGCCCGCCCGACGGTGTTGTAGCCGTCCGAGAGCAACACGATCCGGGCCGGCGGCGCCTTCTGGCCGGAGCCGGTCAGGGTGGACTGAAAGTTCTGGATCGCGCTCAGCGAGGTGAACACCGCCTCGCCGATCGCGGTCGACTCGGCGAGGTGCAGGTTGTCGATGGCGGTGCGCACCTGCGGCCGGCTGGTCGTCGGCGTCACGAGCGTGTTCGCCGTGCCGGCGAAGGACACCAGCCCCAGGTTGATCCGGGCAGGCAGCACGTCGACGAACTTCTTGGCCGCAGTCTGCATCGCTTGGAAGCGGGTGGGGTCGATGTCGGTCGCCTGCATCGACAGCGACACGTCCACCGCCATCACGACCGTCGCCCGTTCCCGCGGGACCCGCACCTGCGCGCTCGGGACGGCGAGGGACACCACGAGCCCGGCCAGCCCCAGGGCCACCACACCGAAGGCCAGGTGGCGGCGCCAGCCAGGACGCTTGGGCACGAGCGAGCCGAGCAGCGCCACATTGGTGAAGCGGGCGGCGTAGGCCTTCCGGCGCAACTGCAGCAGCACGTACAGCGCGACCAGCGCGACGACGGCGAGCAGCGCCAGCAGCCACACCGGGGACTGGAAGGTCATCGGGACGCCCCTCCGCTGCCGGCACGCCGGCGGTCGGCGACGAACCGGACGACGTCCATCAGCCAGTCGCGGTCCGTGCGCAGCCGGAGGTGGCCGGCACCGGCCCGGCGAAGCGCGGCGGCGATCTGCGCCCGCTGGGCCGCCGCGCCCTCGGCGAACCGCGCGCGGAACGCGGCGTCACCCGTGGGCACCTCGAGGGTCTGCCCGCTCTCCGGGTCGACGACGGTCAGCAACCCGACGTCGGGGAGCTCGAGCTCGCGCGGGTCGACGACCTCGATCGCCAGCAGATCGTGCCGGGCCGAGAGACCACGCAGCGGCCGCTCCCAGTCCGCCTCCCCGCGGGCGTCGGACCCCAGGAAGTCGGAGATGACGACGACCAGCCCGCGCCGCCGGGGTGGCCGGCGCAGCGACTCCAGCGCCGCGGCGAGGTCGCCACGCCGGCCGCCCTGGGCGCGCGGCGTGCCGACGACCGAACGCATCAACCGCTCGGCGGCCAGCCGGCCGGGCAGGGCCGGGTACCGATCCACCCGCTCCCCTGTGGTGACGACGGCGCCGAGGCGGTTGCCGCCGTGCACGGTGAGATGGCCTACCGCGGCGAGCCCGGCGATGGCCAGGTCGCGCTTCTGGCAGTTGGCGGTGCCGAAGTCGAGGCTGGCCGAGAGGTCGACGACCGCCCACGTCTCCAGCTCGCGGTCGGCGATCGTCTCGCGCACGTGCGGCACCTGCGTGCGGGCCGTCACCGGCCAGTCCATCCGACGGACGTCGTCCCCAGGGTGGTAGGTCCGCGAGTCGCCGGCCTCCGACCCGGAGCCGGGGACCAGCCCGAGGTGATCACCCTGCAGCAACCCGTCGAGCCGCCGCCGCACCGTGAGCTCCAGCCGGCGCAGCAGCACGTCGGTGGGGCCGTCGGTGAACCGGGGCGGGGCGCCGTCCCGCGACATCCTCCCCGGCTCGACGCCGGACCCGGGGGTGGCCGGATGCAGCAGGAGCCCGGGATGCTCGGGGGCGGCGGTAGGGGTCGCGTCGCCGAGGCGTCGCCGGATCACGCGGACTGCGGTCCCGGTGCGTAGCCGTTGGTCCCGGGCGCACCCGGCCGATCAGCCGGGCCCACGGCGTGCGGGCCCGGCTGGAGCGGGCCGTAGGTCGGGACGGTCGGACCGCCGGGGCTGCCCGGCCCGTAACCGGCGGCGTGCTGCCGCGGCGCCACCTGCGGGAGCGGCACGGTCTGGATGACCCGCTTCACGATGTGGTCGGCCGGCACGCCGTCGGCCAGCGCGTCGTACGAGAGCACCAGGCGGTGCCGGAGCACGTCGACGGTGATGTCGAGGACGTCCTGCGGGAGGACGTAGTCACGGCCCCGCACCAGCGCCAGCGCCCGGCTCGCGGCGATCAGGCCGAGCGACGCACGGGGGCTCGCCCCGTAGGTGACCCACGTGGCGACGTCCTCCATGCCGTGTTCCCGAGGCGACCGGGTGGCGACGACGAGCCGGACGACGTAGTCGACCAGCGCGTGGTGCACGAATACGTGCGAGGCGGTGTGCTGCAGCCGGCGCAGCTCGTCGGGGCCCAGCACCGTCTCGGCCACCGGCGGCTCCGAGCCCATGCGGTAGACGATCTCCCGCTCCTCCTCGGGGCTCGGGTAGTCGACGAGCACCTTCATGAGGAACCGGTCGCGCTGCGCCTCCGGCAGCGGGTAGACGCCCTCGGACTCGATCGGGTTCTGCGTGGCCAGCACCAGGAACGGGTCGGGCAGCGGGTGGGTGACGCCGCCGATCGACACCTGCCGCTCAGCCATGACCTCGAGGAGCGCGGACTGCACCTTGGCCGGGGCACGGTTGATCTCGTCGGTGAGAACGAAGTTGGCGAACACGGGGCCGAGCTCGGTGGCGAAGGCGTCCTGGCCGGCCTTGTAGATGCGCGTTCCGATGATGTCGGCGGGCACCAGGTCGGGGGTGAACTGCAGGCGGGCGAACGTGCCGCCGACCGCGGTCGCGAGAGTCTCGACGGCGAGTGTCTTGGCGACCCCGGGCACGCCCTCCAGCAGGACATGCCCGCGGGCGAGGAGGGCGACCAGCATCCGCTCGATCAGGCGGTCCTGACCGACGATGACCCGCTTGATCTCGAACAGCACCCGTTCGAGGTGGGCGGCGTCGACCGACGGCGGGACCGGCGAGCCGGCGCCCGCGGGTGAGCTCTCGATCGGCGTGCTGGCAGCGCTGCTCACGGTGCTCCCTGGTCGAACCGGTCCACGATCCCCCGTGTCGCCAGGGTCCGTCGACGGGGTGGCCGAGCCGCCCCTGGAGCCAGTGTCCTACACCTTCCGGAGGCAGCCACTCGCGCGACGGAAGCGCCGTGCCGATGTCGCGTTCCGGTGTGCGCATCCCTGCGCGACGCGCGTGCGCACTGCTAACGTTGCGGGCGCGTCGGGCAGCTCCCCCCGTGGCTGCCCGACGCCTCTAGGTGGCGCCCGCGATCAGCCCGTCGGGCGTCCGGCTCCGGCGTAGCCGGTCCACCACATGGTCGACACCATGACGATGTCGCCGCTCTCCGGCGCCTGCAGGACACGCCCCTGGCCGAGGTACAGCGCCACGTGGTGGATCGTGCGCGGATCGCCCGGGTCGGTGGCCCAGAAGACCAGGTCACCCGGCTGCAGGTCGGCCACGGGGACCCGCGGCAGCGAGGTGAACTGGGCCCGGCTGTTGCGGGGGATCGAGACGCCGGCCCGCGCGTAGGCGTACTGGGTGAGGCCGCTGCAGTCGAAGCCGATGACGCCCCGGTCGGGTGGCACCCCGGGGCCGGGACCTCTGGCGCCGCCACCACCCCACGCATAGGGCGTTCCGATCGAGGCCACCGCGGCGTCGATCGCGGCCGACGCCACGGCCGGCAAGCCCGGGCCGGCAAGAGGCCGATCGTCCGGAAAACCCGGCGCCGGGGACGTCGGTACCTGGATCGGGGACGGGACGAGGTGGGCCAGGAGGTCGGTCGCCGCCCGGTCACCGACCAGGGCGATCAGCCGAGTGCGTGCCGCCGACAACTGCCGGTCCAGCCCGATCTGATGGGTGAGCAGGGCCGCGGCGTCCGCCCGTGCTCGGGTCTCCGCGGCTTGGGCGTCCGACAGGGCACGGGCTGCCAGCCCCTGCAGCCGTTCGGCCTCGGCCACGGTGGACCGGGCCACGACCTGGCTGCGGGCGGCCTGCTCCTGCGCGACCGCCACCTTGTCGAAGACCGTCACGCGGTGGTTGCCGGCCGCCTCGAGCAGGGCGGCCCGCTCGATCAGCTGCGAGGGGTCGCCGGACATGATCAGGGCCGTGGTCCGCGAGTCGGTGGTGCCCTGCATGTAGCTGTGGCGGGCGAAGGCGACGACGTCGGCGCGCGCCGCCCGGAGCAGCGCGCTCGCCCGGGCGGCGGAGGCCGCGGCGGCGTCCGAGCGGGCGCGCGCCAGCTCGTAGGCGGCCTGGGCGGCCTGGTAGCCGTCGAGTGCCATCGCGGCGGTCGCGTGGGCGCCGTCGAGTTTCTCCTGCGCGGCAGCGGCGTCCGCGGTGAGGCGGCCGATGTCCTTGGCCAGACCCTCGGCCGCCGCGACCACGTCGGTGACCTGGGCGTCCCCGGGTGCCGGCGGTGCGGCCTGCGCGGTGAGCGGTGTGAGCCCGAGAGCCGCCGCGGTGACGATGGCCGTGACGGCCGGCCGCAGCGCGGTGCGGCCAGCACGGGGCCGCGCAGGAATGCTCCGCGTACCGCCGTCCACGTCCCGACCTCTCCGAGCGTCGTGCCCGGTGTCGGCACGGCCGCGCGCAGCTGATCGGCGCCCGGCGAATCATCACTCTGCGCGATCTCGGCCTGGTCGGGAAGGCTGTCGCGCGCGACTCACCCCGCCGAGGGACGCGACAGGCGGACGGCGGCTCGGGGTGCGGGGACCGTCAGTTGACCTGCCGCTCCGAGCCCTTCCAGAAGGATTCCCGGAGCTTGAACTTCTGGATCTTCCCGGTGGCGGTGCGCGCCAGCTCGTCGCGGAACTCGACCCGCTTCGGGGCCTTGTAGCCGGCGACCCGGGCCTTGCAGTGCGCGATGATGTCGGCCTCGGTGGCCTGCTCGCCCTCGGCGAGGACGACGATGGCGGTGACCATCTCCCCCCATTTGTCGTCGGGGACGCCGATCACGGCCACCTCCGCGACAGCCGGGTGGCTGAAGACAACGTCCTCGACCTCGATGGACGAGACGTTCTCGCCGCCGGTGATGATCACGTCCTTCTTGCGGTCGGAGATCGTGAGGTAGCCGCCGTCGTCCACCGATCCGCCGTCCCCGGTGTGGAACCAACCACCCTCCAGCGCCTCGGCGGAGGCGTCCGGGTTCTCCCAGTAGCCCGCCAGGACCGTGTTGCCCTGGGCCAGCACCTCGCCGGAGTCGCTGATCGAGATCCGAGTGCCGATGGCGGGCACGCCGGCGCGGGACAGCCGCTTGGCCCGCTCCTCCGGCTGCAGCTCGTCGTACTCGGCGCGCGGCCGGTTGATGGTGAGCAGCGGCGCGGTCTCGGTGAGGCCGTAGATCTGGTTGAACTCCCAGCCGAGCTCGGCCTCGACCCGCGCGATGGTCCGCGAGGGCGGGGGCGCACCGGCGACGACGATCCGTACGCGGTCGCGGCCGGGGATCTCGCCGTCCCAGTCCGCGGCGGCCTCCAGGACGGCATTCCAGACGGCGGGCGCGCCGGCCATCATCGTGACGCCGTGCTGCTCGACGCGGCGCAGGATCTCGGCGCCGTCGACCTTGCGCAGCGGCACCTGCCGCGCCCCGAGCCCGGCCATCGTGTACGGGAGCCCCCACCCGTTGCAGTGGAACATCGGCAGCGTGTGCAGGTAGACGTCGCGGTCGCTGACCTGCATGTGCATGCCGAAGGTGACCGCGTTGACCCACAGGTTGCGATGGGTCATCTGCACGCCCTTGGGGCGGGCGGTCGTGCCGGAGGTGTAGTTGATCGTGGCCGTGGCGTCCTCGTCGGGCTCGGCCCACGGCCGGGGCTCGGTGTCGAAGCGGAGGAACTGCTCGTACTCCTCACCGGTCCCGAACTTGTGCTCGGCCTCCACACCCTTCAGCGAGCTCTCCAGCTCGGGGTCGACGAAGAGGACGCGGGCGCCGGAGTGGCCGACGATGAAGCTGACCTCCTCGGGCGCCAGCCGGAAGTTGATCGGCACGACGACCCGCCCGGACGACGGAACCGCCAGCAGCATCTCCAGCAGCCGGCCGGAGTTGTGGCTGACCACCGCGACCCGCTCCCCCTCGGCGATCCCGAGGTCGTCCAGGGCCGCCTGCATCGCTCGCCCACGCCGCGCCACCTCGCGGTAGGTCACGTCCCCGAGCGAGGGCGCCGGTTGCGAGGGCTCGTCGACGATGCCGACCCGGTCGCCGTAGACCAGCTCGGCGCGGTCGAGGAAGTCGCGGGTGGTCAAGGGCACGCGCATGACGGCTCCCGGGATCGGATCGACGTGGTGCCCGTCACGCTAACCGCCGCTGCCGTCCGGCACGAGACCGGCCGGGACGACGCCGCCGCCGTCAGTCCCGGGGTGCCAACAGCCGGGGCAGCGCCGTCCCGAGCGGTTCCCTGACGACGAGATCGGCGATGTCGTCGTACGGCGTGGGCTCGGCATTGGCGATGACCACGCGCGCGCCCCGGCGCGCGGCGATCTCGGTGAGCCCCGCGGCCGGCCACACCCCGAGGGAGGTGCCGGCGGCGAGGAAGACGTCGCAGCTCTGGACTGCGGCGGTGGCGGCCTCCACCACCTGCTCGTCCAGCTCCTGCCCGAAGCTGATGGTGGCCGACTTCAGGAGGCCGCCGCAGCGCAGGCACGCGGGGTCCGGCTCGCCGGCAACCACCCGGTCCAGCGCGGCGCGCATCGTCGTCCGGTCGCCGCAGGACAGGCAGACGACGTCGTGGACCGTCCCGTGGATCTCGACCACCAGCTCCGGCGACGAGCCGGCCGCCTGGTGCAGCCCGTCGATGTTCTGGGTGACCAGAGCGCGCAACCGCCCCTGCCGCTCCAGGTCGACCAGGGCGGCGTGCCCCGCGTTGGGCAGGGCGTGCCAGGGGTGCGCGAGCCGAGCCTGCCAGGCACGGCGGCGGACGTCGGGATCGGCGACGTAGTACTGCAGCGTCGAGAGTTTCTCCGCCTCCGGGTCACGGGTCCACACGCCCTGTGGGCCACGGAAGTCGGGGATCCCGCTGTCGGTGGAGATGCCCGCACCGGTGAGCACGCAGATCTGCCGCGCTTCGGCGAGCCAGTCCGGGACGGCAGCGGTCACGCGCGTCACGGTAGGCGCGACGCCGCCCCCTCGTCCTGCAGCGTCGGCGGATCCTCCCCACGGGCGGCCGGTTGCCATGCCCGCCGGGCCGCGGCCACCACGAGGATCACGGCCGCCGCGTAGCCCGCGCCCAGAACGGTGTCGACGACGTAGTGCTCGCCCGCCCACACGAGAACCAGCGGCATGAGGACGGCGTACGCGACGAGCCCGACGCGCTGCCAGGTGTGGCGCGCGAGCGGCAGGAAGACCAGGCACGCGAGCACGGCGAACGCCGTGTGCAGCGACGGAACAGCCGCGACCTGATTGACCTGACCCTGGCTGTCGGCCAGGAAGGCCCCGGCGCGGGGCAGCCCGAGCACGTCCCAGCCTGCCCCGCTGAGCCGTCGGACCGGTTCGATCACGCCGTCCCGCGCCGCGAGCCACGGCGGCGCCGCCGGGTAGAGGACGTAGGTGGCGAGGCCGGCGGCCGACAGCGCGAGGACGAGCCGCACGTAGCGCGCCCAGAGTTTCCGGTCCCGCAGCCACAGGAGGCAGAGCAGCACCGGCGTGACGACGAAGTGGCTGCAGTAGACCAGCGCCGCGAGCGCCTTCCACCAGTCGGCGACCAGGTGCTGCTGCAGCCAGACCGTCGGCAGGACGCCCCCGCCCAGCCACAGGTCGGCCGCCGCCGGCTCCTTCACGTGCACGGCCATGCCCACGCCGTCGGCGAGACCTCGGCTGACGTCGTAGAGCAGGAGGAGAGCAGTCAGGGGGACCCAGTCGGCGATCAGTCGGACGACCCGACGCCAGCCCTGGGTGGCCGCGTGCACTGTCAGCCCGGTCAGGACCCAGCCCAGCAGCACGACCCGGTCGGTCGGCAGCCCCTTCACGGCGCACGTGGCGACGAAGGCGACCAGCAGCCCGGTCCAGAGCAGGACCCGAAGCACCGTGCGTGCGGTCGGGAGGCCCGCGGCCGGCGCCGCCGAGGTGATCCGACGGCGGGACGACAGCACCGGCGAGGCCGTGGGAGGCGCCGCGACGCGCTCCGTGTTCTCGACCGCGGTCACGCTCGGGACGCTATCGGCGCCATGCCCCTGCCGCAGCGCCTTCCTCCACGACCCGCCACAGGGTTCACCCGGGAGTGACGCATGAGGCACGTGGCCCGTCGTCCGCCATCGACGTCTCCTGCGCCGTGATGGAGGTCACCGGGTGATACCTGGGTGGCCTGACCCGGTGGGTCCGCGGCCGAACTGGGATGATCGGAGGAGGTCAACGGACCGCGACGAAAACGCGAGGGGTAGGCGCAGAGCAGTGGCAGCCAGCAAGGACAGCTTCGGAGCACGATCGACGCTCACCGTCGACGGCCAGGACTACGACATCTACCGGCTCGACGCGGTGGAGGGCTCCGAGAAGCTGCCCTTCAGCCTGAAGGTCCTCCTCGAGAACCTGCTGCGCACCGAGGACGGCGAGGACATCACCGCCGACCACATCCGGGCGGTCGCCAACTGGGACCCGTCGGCCGAGCCCGACCAGGAGATCCAGTTCACGCCCGCCCGCGTGGTCATGCAGGACTTCACCGGCGTGCCCTGCATCGTCGACCTCGCCACGATGCGCGAGGCCATGGCCGAGCTCGGTGGCGACCCGCAGAAGATCAACCCGCTCGCCCCGGCCGAGCTGGTCATCGATCACTCCGTCATCGCCGACGTGTTCGGTACGCCCGAGTCGTTCGAGCGCAACGTCGAGATCGAGTACCAGCGCAACGGCGAGCGTTACCAGTTCCTGCGCTGGGGCCAGGGTGCGTTCAGCGACTTCAAGGTCGTCCCCCCCGGCACCGGCATCGTGCACCAGGTCAACATCGAGCACCTGGCGCGCGTTGTGTTCCCGCGCCAGGAGGGTGACCGCACGATCGCCTACCCCGACACCTGTGTGGGCACCGACAGCCACACCACCATGGTCAACGGCCTCGGCGTCCTCGGCTGGGGCGTGGGTGGGATCGAGGCCGAGGCGGCCATGCTCGGCCAGCCGGTCTCGATGCTCATCCCCCGGGTCGTCGGGTTCAAGCTGACCGGCGAGCTGCCCGACGGCGCAACGGCCACCGACCTCGTCCTGACGATCACCGAGATGCTGCGCGAGCACGGCGTGGTCGGGAAGTTCGTCGAGTTCTACGGCGCCGGCGTCTCCGCCGTCCCCCTCGCCAACCGCGCCACGATCGGCAACATGAGCCCGGAGTTCGGCTCCACCGCGGCGATGTTCCCGATCGACGAGGAGACCATCACCTACCTCA
>JAODNN010000070.1 GCA_025465355.1 Blastococcus sp.
ATCGAACTCGGCCGAGTTGGCCTTCTCCAGCCCGGCGAGGTCGCGGGCGACCTCGATGACCATGCACTGCATGCCGAGGCACAGGCCCAGGGTCGGGATGCCGTTGACGCGCGTGTAGCGGAGCGCACCCAGCTTGCCCTCGATCCCACGAACGCCGAAACCGCCAGGAACGCAGACACCGTCGACCCCGGCCAGCGCAGCGGCGGCGCCCTCGGGGGTCTCGCAGGCGTCCGAGGGCACCCAGCGGATCTGCACCCGGCTGCGGTGCGCGAAGCCGCCTGCACGCAGCGCCTCGGTGACCGAGAGGTAGGCGTCAGGCAGGTCGATGTACTTGCCGACCAGCGCAATCGTGACGGTCTGCTTCGGCGCGTGCACCCGGTCGAGCAGGTCGCCCCAGACCGTCCAGTCGACGTCACGGAAGGGCAGGCCGAGCCGGCGGACGACGTAGGCGTCCAGGCCTTCCCGGTGCAGCACCTTGGGGATGTCGTAGATCGACGGCGCGTCGGCGCACGAGATGACGCCCTCGGCGTCGACGTCGCACATCAGGCTGATCTTGCGCTTGAGACCGGTGCCGATCTCGCGGTCGGACCGGCAGACCAACGCGTCGGGCTGGATACCGATGCTGCGTAGCGCGGCCACCGAGTGCTGCGTCGGCTTGGTCTTCAGCTCGCCGGACGGGGCGATGTAGGGCACCAGCGAGATGTGCAGGAAGAAGCAGTTGTCCCGGCCGATCTCATGCCGGACCTGGCGGGCCGCCTCAAGGAAGGGCAGCGACTCGATGTCGCCGACGGTGCCACCGATCTCGGTGATGACGACATCCACCCGGCCGGGGCCCTCACCTCCGGCGAGGATGCGCGCCTTGATCTCGTTGGTGATGTGCGGGATCACCTGAACGGTGTCGCCGAGGTACTCCCCGCGCCGCTCCTTGGCGATCACGTCGGAGTAGACCTGGCCGGTCGTGACGTTCGCCCGGCCGGTGAGGTCGGTGTCGAGGAAGCGCTCGTAGTGGCCGATGTCGAGGTCGGTCTCGGCGCCGTCCTCGGTGACGAAGACCTCGCCGTGCTGGAACGGGTTCATCGTCCCGGGGTCGACGTTCAGATAGGGATCGAGCTTCTGCATCGTGACCCGCAGCCCGCGGCTGGAGAGCAACGCACCCAGCGAACTGGCCGTCAGCCCCTTGCCGAGAGAGGACACGACTCCACCAGTGACGAAGACGTACTTCGTCGGCTGGGAGTTGTGAAGGAGCCCGAGATCACGTGTTCCAGACGGTCGACCCACGGGAAACCACCGTAACACGGTCGGGGGCGTCAGCCGGACCGGAGCGCGGTGAACCCCCCTCGGTCTCCCCCGCGCCGGAGCCCTCGGCGCGCGTGCCGGCGGCCAGCCAGACCAGCAGCGGCACCAGCAGCGCCGCGGCCGTGGCGGCCACGGCGACACCCGAGTCGTTGACCAGCGCGCCCAGCGTCACGCTCAGCAGGCTGGCGAGCAGTCCGGCGCGGAGCACGGCGGTGTCCCGCTCGGAGAGGCCGCCCGGACCGGCGCCGGCGCGGCTGCGCAACGCACCGCCGGGGCGGAGCAGCCAGACCGCGGCGACGATGGCGACCGGCAGCATCCAGGCCAGCGGGCTGCCCCTGAGGATGCCGAGGTTGGCCTGGGCCTTGCGGCTGATGACGGTCCACGCCTCGCCCGTGAGGATCTGCTCGACGAACCTGCCCAGGTGGCTGCGCTGCGTGGGCGGCTGCAGCCAGTCGAGAAAGGCGACCGTTCCGACGGCCACGACCGCCGCGCCCAGGATGGCCCCCATCCTGATCACCGTCACGCGCACGTGGGCCACCAGCATCGCCAGCAGCAGGAAGCCGGGGAGCGCGGCGAGCACCCCGCCGAAGTCGCGGCCCAGGCTCGGCGTGCCGATGATCCCGACGGTCGCCAGACCGATCAGGAGGGCAGCGCCGCCCGCCACCCATCGTTCCCGGGCCGGCCGGGCTCGCCGGCCGAGCGCGGTCGCCGCCGCGGCGGTGATCAGCAGCGCGCAGACCACGTGCAGGCCCAGGGTGAGATTGCCGTACCCGACGAAGCGGCCGGCGACGATGGCGTCGTAGCCGAGCAGACCGTTGAGCTCCAGGTGCGATCCGGTCAGCACGTCGCCGAGGATCGTCGCCCAGGTCACTCCGAGCAGGGCCAGCGGCGGCCCCAGCCGGTGCCGCCGCCACGGGCCGAGTCCGGCGAACGCCGCGACCGCGAGGTCGGCGACGATCAGCGCGCCGAGCAGCGCGGGCCCTGGAGCGCCGGCGGCCCGCTCCCACGGCGCCAGGTCGGCCAGGTAGGTGGCGACCGGCAGAGCGGCCAGCAGGAGGGACGCCGTCCTGACCGCCCGGCGCGTCCAGGCCGGTGGGGCCGGCGGCGGGCTCGCCCGGCGCCATCCGCCGAGGGCGAGCGCGCCGAGGACGACCAGCCCGCCCACTGCCATGACCAGGATCCAGAAGAACAACCCGGTGTGCCGGTAGTGCACGGTCGCGCCGGTGTTGGCGCGCTCGAGCTGCGTGACGGCGTCGGGTAGTGACGGCCGCTGCCCGGCGACCTGCAGGGCTTGTCCGTTCATCGACGCCGGCGCGGTGATCCCCAGGGCCTGCAGGGCGGTCGGCGCGACGTCGATCAACTCGGCGTACGGCGCCCGCCCGGTGCTGGCGGAGGTGAGCCAGCCCGGGCCGGTGAAGCCGGGGCCGGAGGCGATCCCCACGTGCAGTTGCGGGCGCCCGTCGTTGACCTCGGAGATGCCCTGGAGGAGCAGCAGCGTCTGCCCGGGGAGCGCGGCGACCGCGGTGCGCAGCCGGCCGACCGCGTCGTCGATCTGCGTCAGTGCCGCCGGCCGCAGCGTCGGGTCGGTGCCCGCCACCGTGGTGCCGGCGCCGGGCTGGCCGGCATCGGTGAGCTGGTCGAGCGAGACGAGCGAGAGCCTGCAGCGGGAGAGCAGGTCGCGGAGTTCCGGCTGACCGGTGGGCAGTGCGGCGCTCCGGGTCAGCTGGACCCGGGGGGCCGCGACGGCCAGTGCGGCGGCCCGGCCGATGACCGTCGCGCAGCCGACGGCCGCGCCGAGCGCGCCCGGCTCGGCGCCGAACCGGGTCGTACCCGGGTCGGCGGCGGCCCGCTGCACGTCGGCCGCGGGGGTGGACAGCGCGATCGTCGCCACCCGTTCCTGTAGCCCGCAGTAGGTCAGCGAGGTGTCGTACTGGGGAGCCGGCGCCGCGTTGCTCCCCGGGGCGGGAAGGCCCGTGGCGCTCGGCTGCTGGCCCGGTGCCAGCGGGATCGGCGGGATCCCCTGGTCCGGCCCGGGCACCTGGACGCGGTTACCGGCGCCGAGACTGCCCCAGCCGTCCAGCAGGCAGGTGGTGGAGCGGGACGCCCGGACGGAGATCGCGCCGATCGGTGAGTCCTCCGCCAGCGCCCAGAGGTGCGGGGTGGTCCTCGGGGCGACGTCGTCCCACGTCAGCCCGGGCACCCCCACGATCAGGACCCGGGCGGCCGTCGCGCCGCGGGGAGTGTCCGCGGCGGCCGTGCCTGGCCAGCCGACCAGCGCCGCCAGCAGGACGAGGAGAACGGCGGTGCCGCGCCGCAGCGGGGTCACGGACGGTCGTCTCCGGGCGCGCCCAGCAGCTCGCGGTAGACGGCCACCAGCCGCCGGGCGGCCGTCGCCTCGTCGGGCCACTCGGCGGCCCGCACACGGCCGCGCGCGGCCAGATCGGCTGCCCGGACCGGGTCGGTCAGGACGCCGACGACGGCGTCGGACAGCGCACCCGCGTCCCCGACAGGCACCAGGGCCGCTCCCCCGCCCACCAGTTCGGGAAGACCGCCCGCCCGGGTGGACACCAGCGGCGTGCCGGCCCGCAGCGCCTCCTGCGCGGTGAACGGCGTCCCTTCCCAGCGGGACGGCAGCACGCAGACGTCGGCCGCCGCCAGCAGATCGGCGACGTCGTCCCGGCGGCCCAGCAGCTCGACAGGCAGCCGCTCGGCGCCGATCCGCCCGGCCAGCTGGTCACGCAGCGGCCCGTCCCCGGCGATCGCCACCAACGGCGGTGTGGCCAGCCTGGGGTCGGCAGCCCAGCCGGCGACGGCGTCCAGGAGCACGTCATAGCCCTTCTGGGGGTGCAGCCGGCCGATCGCCACCACGAGCGGTCGCCCGTCGGACAGGCCGAGCTCGCGGCGGACCTCGGCACGGTCGCGACGGGCCGGCGGGAGCGGTGGCGCCACTGCCGGCGTGACCCGAACGTCACGGGCGCCGGCCCGCCGCGCGTTGGCGGCCAGATCGCTGGAGACGGCCAGGACGAGGTCGGCACCGCGAATGGTGAGCCGCTCGACCGCCTGGAGCAGCCGGTGCAGGCGTCCGCCGTCCTCCAGCAGCGCGTTGTGCAGGGTCAGCACCAGCGGCCGCTTCCGCCCGCCTGGTACCCGGAGGGCGGCGGCGGCCACGAGGCCGGCACGCAGGCCGTGTGCGTGGACGAGATCGGCCCCGGTCAGCGCTCGGCGGAGCTGGAGGACGGCGTTCGCGTCAGCGAACGGCGCCAGCCCGGCGGAGATGCCGACCGGCTGGAAGTCCGCGCCGGCCGAGCTGAAACCGAACAACTCCTCGGTGGCTGGTGCGCCGGACACGCGCACGGTTGCCCCGGCGTCCCGCAGCACCGGCAGGATCGACCGGACGTGCGTCCCGACCCCGCCGGCACTGGTGGCGAGCACCTCGACGATGCGGCGGCCGTGCAGGGGCGACCGCTCAGCCACCGTGCACCTCCTGACGATCCGGGGTCCCCTCCGGGGTGCGCAGTGCCCGCACCGTGGCCATCAGCGGGCCGCGCGCCGTTGCCATCATGACGGCCAGCACTACCACGAGCACTGTTGCTCCGGCCACCACACCGGTACCGACGGCGGCCAGCGCGTGGGGGCCCGGCACGGGGTCGGCGCCGAGGAGGCGCGCCACTGCCAGCCCACAGGCCGCCGCGAGCGCGGCCCCGACGAGTGCCGGACCGCCCGTCCGCGCCAGGCCGGTGACCGACTCGCGGCCCACCAGCCGCAGGACGACGACGAGGAGGGCGAGCCCGGCCACCGTGACGCCGATGCTGTGGCCTGCACCCAGCGCGACGCCGCGGTCGACCGCCGGCAGCATCCCCGAGAGAACGACATCGGCGAGCGCGGCGAGCAGCCAGCCGCCCGCGACGCAGACCGTCGGCGCCTTCCACAGCCCCCGCGCGTAGAGGGCCCGGGTGAGCAGGGCCACCAGGCCGTAGCCGACCAGACCGGGGGCGAAGGCCAGGATCGTGTCCCGCAAGGCGCCCACCTTCTCCGGGGAGTCGTGCAGGAAGAACACCCGGGCCATCGGTCCCGACACGGCCATCAGGACGGCGGCCGCACCGGCACACCCGACGACGACCAGCGCCGCGACCGGCGCGAGCGACCGGCGGAACCCGTCCTCGTCCCCGATCTCGGCGCGTTCGGCCAGGCCGGGGTAGGCCGAGGTGGCCAGGGGTACCGCGAGGGCCGCCCACGGCACGAGGAAGAGGGTCATGCCCGCGAAGTAGACGACCTGCGTGCCCACGGGCGAGCCGTCGTTGGCCAGCCGGATCGCCACCGCCGCCACCAGCTGCTGGCCGGCGAGAGTGAGGACACCGGCCACCGCCAGCCGGCGCACCCGGAGCCCGGCGCCGACCGGGAAGCGCAGGGACGGCCGCAGGCCCAGCCGCAACCGGCGGAGCGGGACGAGCAGACTCAGGCTGAGCGCGACGACACCCAACGTCGTCCCCACGCCGAGGACGAGCTCGGCCGGGGTGGACAGGTGCACGACGTCGCGGCTGCCGCCGATGAGGGCGAAGGTCAGGTAGGCAACGGCCACGACGACGCTGGACAGCAGCGGGGCGATGGCGGGTGCGGAGAACCGCCGGTGCGCCTGCAGGACTCCGGCCAGCACGATGCCGATGCCGTAGAGCACCACCTGCGGTGCGAAGACGAGAAGGAACCGGCTCGCCAGGGCAATCCTGTCGGGGTCCTCGGACCCGAGCAGCAGCCGCGCGATCGGCTCGGCGAACAGCGCCACGGCGGCCGCGAGCGGCGTCAGGACCAGCACGGCCCAGGTGAGCAGGGCCGACGCCGTCGCCCGCACCTGCTCCCGGTTCCCGGTGGCGATGCCTCCGGCCAGCATCGGCACCACGAGGCTTGCCAGGGCACCGCCGGCGACCACCTCGAAGACGATGTTCGGCACGTTGTTGGCTGTCGTGTAGGTGTCGCCCGTGGTGCCGGCGCCGACGGCGTTCGTGAAGACGAGCGTGCGGCCGAACCCGGCAACCCGAGCGAGCAGGGTCAGGACGGCGATCAACGCGGCCGCGCCGGCGACGCCCCGGCCGAGCGAGCGGGTGGTCACGACGGCCGGCGGCCGAGGCGGTCCAGTTCACGTAGTCCCGGGGTGGCCTCGATGACCTTCGTGAAGCTGACCTTCTCGCTGGCCAGCGTCAACGCGACGATTCCGGCGAGCAGGCCGGCACGAGTCCCCCGCCGGGGCAACTGGGCCATCCGAAGGCCGATCAGCGCGCCGATCGCGTTGGCCCCGGAGTCGCCGAGCATCACCCGCTCCCCCAGGTCGAACGGGAGCACCCCGAGCGTGGCACCGAGCGGTCCGGCCATCAGGCCGCCGGCGGGTCCACCGAGCCCGGCCGCGGCGCAGATCGCGGCCACCTTGCCGGCGCGGCCGGGGCGCAGGTCGAGCAGGTTCAGCAGGTTCGCCGTCCCTGCGATGAGCCCGGTGGTGAGCACGCCGTCGACCAGCGCGCCGGCGCCGCGCCCGCGCCGGGTGAGCAGGGCGGCGACCGCGGCCGCCGCGCCGATGCCCGCCACCTTCACCGCGCCGGCAGAGACGCGGCCGGCACGCAGCGCCGCGAGATGACCCGCCAGCCCCTTGTCGCGGGCCTGCTCGGGGCGGGCGCCGGCGAGGTCGTCATAGCCGCCGACCACTCCGGAGACGGCGCCGACCACGGCCGCGGCCGCACAGGTGCCCGCCGGAGCCCCGAGCAGCGCGGTGGCCGTCGCGGTGGCGGCCAGCGCGGGACCGCCGAGCAGGCTGACCGGCCGGCCGGCGTAGTTGGTCCGCTGCCACGAGCCGCCGATCGGGTGTGCGGTCAAGGCCTCGGCGCCGGCCAGGGCCAGGCGTGCCGTGAGAGCACCGGTGAGGGCCAGTGCCGCGGTCCGGCGGCTGCTCACGGTGTCGAGCTGGGCACCGGCGGGACCGGCTGGGTGTCCTGGCCGGTGCCGTACTTGCCCGACGTGCCCTTGGTCTCGGGGCCGAGGGCCAGCACGGTGCTGATCTGGCCGGCTGCGGTGCCGATGTTGTCGACGGTGGACACCGCGGCCGACAGCGACGGCGCGTTCCGGATGACCGCGACGAGGCCGCCCTTGCCGGCCGACGTGGCGTCGCCCGCAACGACCGCACCCGACCCGGCGGCGTCCAGCCCGGTCACCAGGTCGGAGAGCACGGCGTTGCGGGTTGCGGCGTCACTGCCCTGGAACGCACCCGCAGTCAGGACGACGGCGTAGTCCGACGGCACCACCGAGGAGCTCTCCTGGGTGAGCACCTTGAGGGCCGAAAGCCCGGCCAGCACCGACGAGATGCTCGCCGAACCGGGGGTCGAACCGCTGCGCGGCACCATCAGAACCTGGCCCAGCAGGGCGCCGAGCATCTTGCCGGTGTCGCCGCCCGCGGGGAGCTTGGTGCCGGCGGGCAGGCCAGGGCCGGTCACGTAGTTCTGCAGGCTGGCGTCCGTGGCCGGGTCGCTGAATGCCGGCTGCAGCGTGATCGTGCCGCCGAGCGTGCCGCCCGCCTTGCCGACGAGCGCGGTGACCTGGTCGATGGTTTCCCGCGCGACCTGGTCGTTGGCGAGCACCAGCAGGACGCGGTGGCCCTTCAAGCTGCCCTGGACGAGCGCCGGCGCGACAGCCTGCTCGAAGGCGCTGGAGGTGTCCAGCTGTCCCTGCAGTCCCTGGGTGCGGTTCTCCAGCGAGCGCTTGTCCGCCTGCAGCGCGGTCACCTGGGACTGCAGATTGCTCAGCACCGGCCCGTTGAGCTGTGTGGTGCCGATGACGATCCCCAGCGCGACCGCGAGGAATACCGCGATCAGGGAGACCAGGTGGTAACGGAAGTCGATCACGTGAAGAGGTTCTCCAGCCAGAACACGTAGCTGTCCCATTGGTCGATGAGCAGGTCGAGATAGACCCGGCCGGCGGTCGACACCGCCAGCGCAGAGCCGATCGACACCAGGGCAGCGAGCACCAGCAGGACCAGCGCCGCGGTGGAGATGCGGCTGCGGTACAGCCGGCTGACTCCCTTCGCGTCGACGAGTTTGCCACCGAGTCGCAACCGGGTGAGGAAGGTCGAGGCCATGCCGCCACGGCCCTTGTCGAGGAATTCGACCAGGGTGGCGTGGGTTCCGACGGCGACGATGAGCTTGGCGCCCTTCTCGTCGGCCAGCAACATCGCGATGTCCTCGCTGGTGGCCGCGGCCGGGAAGGTGATGGCGTCGACGCCGAGGTCCTGCACGCGCTGCAGGCCCGGCGCTCGGCCGTCGGTGTAGGCGTGGACGACGACCTCGGCTCCGCAGCGGAGCGTGTCGTCGCTGACCGAGTCCATGTCGCCGATGATCATGTCCGGCTGGTAGCCGGCCTCGCGCAGCGCATCGGCCCCGCCGTCCACGCCGATGAGCACCGGGCGATAGTCCCGGATGTAGGGCCGGAGGGCGTGCAGGTCGTCCTTGTAGTCGTATCCGCGGACGACGACGAGAGCGTGCCGGCCGTCGATCTTCGTGGTGACGTCGGGAACGCCGACACCGTCGAGCAGGAGCGCACGCTCCCGCTTCATGTACTCCATCGTGTTGGCGGCGAACGCCTCGAGCTGGGTGGACAACCCCGCCTTCGCCTCGGTCATCGAGCTGGCGATGGTGTCGGGGTCCTGCGCGATGCCCTTGGCCACCACGCTCCCGTCCGCGGCCAGCAGCTCGTTGCCCTCGAGCCGGACCTGCGCGCCTTCCTTGAGGCGGGCGAACACATCCCTGCCGACGTCATCGAGCAGTGGGATCCCGGCGTTGATGAGAATCTCGGGGCCGAGGTTGGGGTAGCGCCCGGAGATGCTCGGGGCGGCGTTGACCACGGCGCCGACGCGGCAGCTCACCAACGCGTCGGCGCTGACCCGGTCGATGTCGACGTGGTCGATGACGGCGATGTCGCCCGGCCGCAGGCGCTTGGTGAGGTTCTTCGTACGTCGGTCGAGCCGGACGGTGCCGGCCTGACCGGGGGCTGCCTCCAGTGCCCGCCCGCGCCGAAGGGTGCCGATGCGCATGAGCCGATGCTGCCACGGTGCTGTTCCTGGGAGTTCTTCCGACGCGCATGGGCGATCTCTCAGTTACGCAGCGTGTGCGACACCACGGGAGCACCGACACGCCGCCATCGCCGTCTCCGCCGCTCGTGCTGGACCGTTACCGAGTCGTGACTAGCGTTGCGTGCGTGACTGGAGTGGCTCGCGCCGTACCCCGACCCGACAACATCCCAGGGGCTCCGGCCGAGATGGTGAGGGTGCCCGAGCCGTCGTCCTCGGGTGCGGTCGTCCGGGCGATGCCCTCGATCCGGCCACGGCCCGAGCGGCCCGAGCAGCCCGTCGAGGTACCTCCCCACGGGGCGGCTGAGGCGGCGTCGACCCCGGTCGTGGCCGAACCGGCGAGCGAGCCACCGGCGGCCGAACCGGCCGAGGGCCGTCGACGCGGCCGCAAGGCCGGACGGGGACCGGGGCTGCGGGAGCGGCGCCGTCAGCAGACCCGGGGCCGCATCGTCGATGCAGCGGCCGAGCTGTTCGCCGAGCGGGGCTTCGAGGCGGTCAGCGTGATGGAGATCGCGCGGCGCGCCGGGGTCGTGGAGAAGACGGTCTTCAACCACTTCCCCGTCAAGGAAGGCCTCGTCTTCGACGCCGACCCGCCGATGCGCGCCGCGCTGCTCGACGCGGTCCGCCGCCGCCCGGCCGGCGAGTCGGTCTCCGCCGCGGCGGGGAGCTTCGTCGTCTCCGCGGTGGCACTGCTCGGGTCCCCGGAGGCCGCGGACGGCGTGGCCCAGATGGCGAAGGTCATCCGGGGCAGCCGCACGCTTCAGGTGCGCGAGCGGGAGATCCTCGGTGAACTGACCGACGCACTCGCCGAGCTGATCGCCGCGGAGACCTCGTCACAGCCGGGGCAGATCGAGCCGTGGCTGGCGGCGCACGCCGTCCTGGGGCTCTACGCCTCGCTGCTGGAACTCGCCCGGGACCGCGTGCTCGCCGGCGTCGGCGGACCCGAGCTGTCCGCCGAGTTGCGCCGGCAGGGGCGGCGCGGGCTGGCCCTCCTGCAGTTCGGCCTGGCGGGTTACGCGAAGCGCCGGTAGAGCGCACTGACATGTCGGATGGGCATCAGGGCGACGGCGCCTGGCCGCGCTGCCATCCGGAGGATGACGGATCACACTGCAGCGCGCGGAGCAGCTGGTCCGCCCGGTCGCCCGGGACGTCGGGGTTCCTGGTCATCAGGGTGACCGCGACCAGGTAGCCGCTCTCGCCGGCCCACCCGTGACCCGCCGCGCAGAGTCCTCGGATGTGCTCCCGCACCTTCGGCTCGTTGCTGTAGGGCCCGTAGTCCAGCCCCATGGCGAGGAAGTTGGCCACCCGATAGCCGAGATCGCCGGCGGTGCGGATGGTGGTCACGGGGTCGGAGTAGCTCGCGACGGCGGCGATGACGTTGTCGTAGCCGGCCTTGAGCAGCTGGAGCAGCAGATCGTTGCCGCGGACACCGCCCCAGAGCTCGGGCATCAGGATGTCGCGGTCCGGTGCCGGGATGTAGGGCGGATTGGAGATCACCGTGGGGGTGCCGGCGCCGCCGGTCGAGTCGGCCTGGTCGAAGAAGTCACCGACCTCGACGGTGTAGCGATCAGCTACCCCGCGGGCGGCGATATTGGCCCTGGCCGCGTCGACCGACGACTGGCTGATGTCGTAGCCGCGCACCCGCAGGGCCGGCATCCCGGCGACGACATCGGCGATGGCAGTGGCGTCCCCGGTGCCGAGTTCGACCACGCCGTCCCGTTCCCACCCGAGTGCGGCTCGGTACTGCTGCAGCAGCACGCAGACCGAGAAGCCGTAGTGGGCCGATTCGTCGGCGGCGGAAAAGCAGCTCACGGCCGCCACCTACCCCAGGGACAGGCGGTACATGCTCCGGTCACCCGACCGTGGCGGGTGCCACACCGCCGGCCTCCTGGGCCGTCGGTCAGCCGCGGCCGGCCGCTGCGACGGCCATCAACTCTCGCGCATGGGCCTGGCCGGTGTCGCTGTCGGTGAGGCCCGAGAGCATCCGCGCCAGTTCCCGCACGCGGTCCTCCCCCTCCACCGCCCGGATGTCGGTGGCCGTGACGCCCGCGCCCGCGTCCGGGGACTTGTCGACGACGAGGTGCGTGTCGGCGAATGCGGCGACCTGGGCCAGGTGGGTGACGACGACGACCTGGTGGTCGCGCGCCAGCCGGGCCAGCCGCCGGCCGATCTCCCCCGCGGCCTGACCGCCCACGCCGGCGTCGACCTCGTCGAAGACCAACACCGGCACCGGGTCGGCGCCGACGAAGACGACCTCGATGGCGAGCATGACGCGGCTGAGCTCACCGCCTGATGCGCCTCGGTGGACCGGCCGGGGCGGGGCGCCGGGGTGCGCGGCGAGCAGCAGAGCCACCTCGTCGATGCCCTCGGCCCCGGGATCCTCGGGATGGCTGTCGATCGAGAAGGAGACCGTGGCGCTCTTCATCGCCAGCCCGGCGAGCTCCTGGGCGACGTCGGCGGCGAACCCGTCCGCGGCCGCACGGCGGCCCGCGGAGACCTGCGCACCCAGCCCGTCGACGTCGGCACGGGCGGCGTCGCGAGCGGCGGCGAGCGCCTCCAGGACCTCGTCGGAGACGTCCAGCTCCGAGAGCCGGCGTTCGGCGTCCTCCGCCCACGCGAGAACTCCCGCGAGCCCCTCGCCCGGTCCGGCGTACTTGCGCACCAGAGAGGTGATCGCCGCGCGGCGGTCCATCACCTCGGCGAGGCGGGCGGGGTCGGCCTCCAGGTCCGCGACGTACCCGGCGAGCTGGCCGGCGACGTCGGACACCACGGCAACGGCGTCGGCGAGGTCCTGGGCCAGGAGGACGAGGGTGGGGTCGTCGGAGGCGGCGAGCGCGCGCTCGGCGGTGGCCAGGGCGACGGTCGCGTCCTGCGGGACCATCCCCCCGTCAAGGCTGCCGCCGAGGTCGCCGGTGACGTCACCGATCAGGGCCATGCGCGCCTCGTCGGCCGCGGCTCGGAGCGCGTCCGCGTCGCTGAGCCGCTTGACCTGGGCGTCGAGGGCGGCGTCCTCGCCCGGTTCGGGGGCGGTGGCGGCGATCTCCTCCAGCCCGTGCCGGAGCACGTCGGCGCTCTGTGCCAGCTCACGGGCCTGGCTACGCCGGCGCTCGAGGTCGGCGGCAAGCTCCCGCCACCGCTGATGGACCTCGCGGTAGCGGTCGAGCAGCGCCAGATGCTCCGGGCCGGCGTAGCGGTCCAGGGCGCGCCGCTGCTCGGCCGGGCGGGACAGCCGCAACTGGTCGGTCTGGCCATGGACGGCGAGCAGCCCCTCGGCCAGCTCCGCGACGACGCCCACCGGCACGCTGCGACCTCCGAGGAAGGCGCGGGACCTGCCTTCGGCGCTGACCGTCCGGGCGAGGATGAGGCTCCCGTCGTCGTCGGGGTCGGCACCGGCGTCCGCGGCCCGTTCCCACGCCGGGGAGTCCGGCGGCAGCAGCATCCGCCCCTCGACACCCGCCTTCCCGTTGGCACGGACGCGTCCCGGGTCGGCGCGACCGCCGAAGAGCAGGGTCAGGCCGCTCACGACCATGGTCTTGCCGGCTCCGGTCTCGCCCGTGACCACGGTCAGGCCGTGGCCGAACTCCAGCGTGACGTCGTCGATGGCACCGAGGCCGCGGATCCGCAGCTCGGTGAGCCGACCGAGGTCCGTGCGGTCCGCCCCGGCTGCTGCCGGCCGCTCGACGGCCGAGGGCCGGTCAGGCGTCGTCGTCCGTGCCGGCACCGCTCACCTCCGTGACGGCCTGAGCCGAGCCGTTGCCCTCGACGTCGCCGCGCACGATGTCGCGGGCCAGCACGTTCCGGCTGCTGAACAGCTCGTGGCCGGGCCCGGCGTGCCGCGCGTCACGGAATCCGCGCACGGGCAGCCCGAACTTGGCTACCAGCCGGTCGCTGAACGGCGTCGCGTGCACACGCGCGATGCGCACCGGCCTGGCGGCCCGGCGGACGTCGACCCTTCCACCCTCGGGGATGTCGATGGCCCGGCGACCGTCCGCGGTGATCCGGGCCATGTTCCCGTCGGCGGGGACGGCGACGGTGAGCACCGAGTGCGGGGAGGTCACCAGCGGCCGGGCGAACAGGGCATGGGCGTTGCTCGGGACCAGCAGGAGCGCCTCGACGTCGGGCCAGACCACCGGGCCGCCGGCAGAGAAGGCGTAGGCCGTCGAGCCGGTCGGGGTCGCGCACAGGACGCCGTCGCAGCCGAAGCTGGTGAGCGGGCGGCCGTCGATGGCGATGACGACGTCGAGCACGCGGGAGCGCTCGGCCTTCTCCACCGAAACCTCGTTGAGCGCCCAGGTGCCGCCGACGACCGTGCCCTCGCTGTCGAGGACGGCGGCGTCGATGGCCAGCCGCTCCTCGACCGAGTACTTGCAGAGCTCGATGGCGTGCAGCGTCTCCTCGACCGCCTCGGGTTCGGTCTCGGCGAGGAACCCGACCCGGCCCAGGTTGACGCCCATCAGGGCGGCGTCGGTGTAGCGGGCCAGTTCGGCGGCGCGCAGGAACGTGCCGTCACCCCCGAACACCATGACGATCTCGACGCCCTGGGCGGCTTCGGCATCGGCCTGAACGACCTCGGCATCCGGGATGGCCAGATCGTCGGCCTCCTCGTCGAGGACCCGGACGATGATGCCGCCCTTGATCAGCCGTGCGGCCGAGGTGCGCGCGAGCTCGACGATGTCCCGCCGTCCGGTGTGCACGGTGAGCAGGACGCGCCGATGCTGCTGCGCGTCCGCACTGCCCGCGCCGGCGTCGCTCGTGTGCTCGGTCACTGGGGACCCTCCTCGACTGCTCGACGGATGTCGTCCTCCTGAGGCGCCGCCGCGTCGCGCCGCAGCCACAGGAAGAACTCCACATTTCCGGCCGGTCCCGGCAGCGGACTGGCCACCACACCGGCGGTTCCCCAGCCGAGTGTCGCGGCGGAGCGGGCGACCTGAAGGACCGACTGCACCCGGTGTTCGGGGTCGCGCACCACTCCCCCCGCGCCGAGCCGCTCCCGGCCCACCTCGAACTGGGGCTTGACCATGGGGAGGAGGTCCGCGTCGCCGGCGGCGCACTCGGTCAGCGCCGGAAGGACGAGGCCGAGTGAGATGAACGACAGGTCGGCGACCACCAGGTCGACCGGGCCGCCGATCGCCTCGGGCGTCAGTGTGCGGACGTTGGTGCGCTCGTGGATCTTGACGCGCTCATCGGTGCGCAGCGACCAGGCAAGCTCGCCGTAGCCGACGTCCACGGCGACGACCTCGGCGGCACCGCGGGAGAGCAGTACCTCGGTGAAGCCGCCGGTGGAGGCGCCGGCGTCCAGCGCACGACGTCCGTCGACCGGGACCTGGAAGGCCTCCAGCGCACCGAGCAGCTTGTGTGCGCCGCGGGAGACCCAGCTCGGCTGATCGGGATCGGTGCGCACGACCACCGGGGTCCCCGGCTCGACGCCGGTGGCCGGCTTGGTGGCGGCCTGGCCGCCGACGGCGACCCGGCCCTCGGCGATCAGTGCGACGGCGTGCTCCCGGGAGCGGGCCAGGCCACGCCGCACGAGTTCCGCGTCGAGTCGGCTGCGGCGGACCATCAGAGCCGGTCGATCGTGCCGAGCTCGCGCTGGAGCCGGGAGTGCTCTTCCTCGAAGACGGCGACGTGCTCGGCGACGGGCCGGTGCTCGAGGTCGGCGAACCCTTCTCCGGCCGCGGGACCTGTCTCCTGCGGCTCCTGATTTCCGGCGTCCCCACCTCGCGGGGCCGCACCCGCCGCAGGGCTGATGCCGGGACGAGGGCCGGGACGAGGCGGACCCGGGAGGGGACGCGCGGAACTCGGCTCGGTCATACGCCCGAGGTTACCGGCCGGGGATGTCGGGCACGGAGCAGCCGAGCAGCGCGATAACGTCCGGCCGCCCGATCCGGAACCGTTCGAGTCTCTTGGAGGCCAGCCCCCGTGGCCACGATGGATCAGTGCCTGACCGCTCTGCAGCGAATACTGGGCGACCTCGCGTCCAATCCGGCCGCGGCCGGGCTGGACCGCACCCTCTCGTGCCGGCTGACCGATCTGGACGAGGTGGTCCTTGGCCGCCTCACCTCGGGGACGGTGAAGGACCTGCACGTCCAGCCGCACGGGCCGGACCTACCCAAGGCCGACATGCGGCTGACCATGGACAGCGACGACCTGATCGCGCTCGTCGACGGTGACATGCACTTCGGAAAGGCCTGGGCCACGGGACGGGTCAAGCTGGAGGCGAGCCTGCGAGACCTTCTCCGGCTGCGGAAGATCGTCTGACGTCCGCCGGCTCACTCGTCCGGCGACAACCCCCAGCGTCGCAGGGCCTCCGCGGCGCGGTGGCCGGTCGCGATGACCCGGGCGGGGGCGCCGTCCTCCGGGTGCCGGGTCCAGTGCGCGACGCAGAGCGCTCGCAACCCGTCGAGCTCGTCGCCGTCGGCCGGGTCTGCGGCTGCGTCATCGGCACGGAGGGCCAGCACGCCCTCGGCCTCGGCCGCCTGCACCGACCAGGCGCCGCAGCGGCGCCCGGCGCCGTCGGCGAGGACCGGCGGATGTGCCACGAGCAATCCGGCGGCATCCGGGGCGACGAGGTCGGGGCGGTGCAGCGGAGCGGCGGCGAGCAGGGCGGCCGGATCGGTCACCCCGGTCAGGACGAGAAGACTGTCTGCACCGGCCCGCCGGGCACCCTCGATGTCGGTGTCGAGCCGGTCACCGATCACCAGGGGGCGCTGCGCGCCGGTACGGCGGACACATTCGGCATGCATGGCCGGATCGGGCTTGCCCGTGACCAGCGGGGCCTGCCCCGTGATCGCGCTGACCACATCCACCATGGCTCCGTTTCCAGGTAGCAGACCTCGGGGCGAGGGGATGGTGGCGTCGGTGTTCGTGGCGACGTGCCGGGCCCCGCGCCGGACCGCGACCACGGCCTCCGCCAGGTGGCGCCAGCCGACCTCCGGACCGAAACCCTGCACGACCGCCACCGGCCCGTCCTCAGCCCGCTCGACGACGGTGAGTCCGGCGGCCCGGAGCGCTGCGGCGACACCGGGACCTCCGACCGGCAGCACCGGCGCACCTGGCGCCCAGCGCGTGGCCACCACCGTCGCGGCGGCCTGGGAGCTGGTGATGACATCCGTGGCACCCGCCGGGACGCCGAGCGCGGTCAGGTGCTCGGCGACCTCTTCGGGCGTGCGGGCGGCGTTGTTGGTGACGAACCCCAAGCGCATGCCGGCCGCACGGGCCGCCGTCAGGGCCTCGGGCACTCCCGGTACGGCGTCCGGACCGACGTAGACGACCCCGTCGAGGTCGAGCAGCGCGACGTCGTAGACGTTGCAGGGGGGCGTGGTGCTGCCGGCGGCCAGTGGGATGTGCGCGGTCATGCCGACTCCGCTGCTCGTCGTGCCCGGACGCCGCGCAGCGCGCGGGCGTAGTGGCCGAGGTCGGGGCGCATCGCCGCCGCCAGTGCCAGGTGCTCGGCGGCCAGCTGCAGTTCGCCGGCGCGGCTGGCAGCCAGCCCCAGGGCGAACTGCGCGTAGTCGTCGGTGGGGCTGGCCGCGATCAGGGCCGCAAAGGTGGCCATAGCGTCCTGGTAACGGCCGGCGTCGTACTGCGCGCGGCCCAGTGCTTCCCGGATGCTGCGCGAGCCGGGCTCGGCACCTGCCGCCCGGGACAGCAGGGTCGCCGCGGCCGCCGGATCGCCGTGGGCAAGCAACTCCAGGCCGCGCTGGTACCACTCGTAGACGTCGCCCTCGGGGAACCCCGGCTCGACCACTCCAGCCCCCTCCCCCGCTCCCGCGCCCCACCACCATCCGGCCGCGCCACAGCCGGTGCGCGGGTGCGGACCGATCGCGGCGGCGAGCCGGAACAGGGACGCTCCTACGATCGCCGTTGTGCACTCGTCGTCGGCGGACGCCCAGTCGTCTACAGCATCGTTGTCTGCAGCGACCGCGGGACTCGAGGTCCGACCCTTCCGGGCCCTGACCTACCGGCGGCGCGATCCCGAGCAGCTCGCCCGGGTGAGTTCGCCAGCATACGACCTGGTGACCCCGGCCGGCCGGGATCGGCTGGCCGACGCGGACCCGCACAACATCGTCCGCCTCATCCTTCCCCTGGTCGACCTCGCGGCCGAGGACAGGAACCGGCAGTCCGCCGACCTGGCCGCCGCGACGCTTCGGGCCTGGGAGGCGGACGGCGTGCTGGTCCGCGACGACGAGCCGTCCCTCTGGGTGTACGAGCTGAGCCCGGCCGACGGTTCCGAGCCGACCGTCGGATGGCTCGGCGCGGTGGCGCTTCCGCCCACCGGATCGGCGGCCGTGCTGCCGCACGAGGACACGTACCCGGCCGCCGTCGAGGGCCGCCGCGCGCTGCTCGCCGCGACTGCCACCGACCTCGAGCCGATCGTGCTCGCCCACGATCCCGACCCTCAGGTGGCGGAGTTGACCGCGGCCGCACGGAACTCGGACCCGACTCTCGAGGTGCGGGACTCCGACGGCGTGCGTCACCGGCTGTGGCGGGTCACCGAGCCGGAGGTGCTGGACCGGCTGACAGAGGCCCTGCGGCGCACCGGCGCTGTCATCGCCGACGGTCACCACCGGTTCGCCGCCGCCAGGGCCCACGCGCGGATGACGCCGCCTCCCCCCGGCACCGGCCTGATCCTGGCGCTGGTCACGCCGATGGGGCCAGGCGGGCTCCGGGTGGCCCCGATCCACCGGGTCGTCCCGGACCTCGATCTCGGCCGGGCACTGACCGCCGCGGCGACGGGTTTCCGGGTCGCCGAGGTACCCGTCTCCGGCGGAGCGGATGCGGTGGTGGACGCGATCGACCGGTGGCTCGCCAGCCCCGAGGAGGCCGGCTTTCTAGTGACCGATGGACGGCGGCTGCTCCAGCTGACCGATCCCGCGGAGGAGATGCTCGCGGCCGTGCCCCCCGAGGCGCCGGCGGCCTGGCGTGAGCTGGACGTCGTCCTGGCGCACCACGGTCTTCTCGACCGGTTGTGGCACCGCAGCGACGATCCGGACTCCGTGCTCGTCGCGCACCGTGTGAACGACGCCGTCGCACTGGCCGTCGAGCGTGCTGGGGTTGCCCTGCTGCTCCGAGCGATTTCACCGGCCGACGTCGCCGCCGTGGCGCGCGCCGGAGCCCGGATGCCCCGCAAGTCGACGCTCTTCGTCCCGAAGCCCCGGACCGGGCTCGTGCTGCGACCGCTCGGAGAGTGACCCGCCCGTCCCAGCGGTTCAGGCCGTCCGTTCGGTGGTGCCGGCCGCTGAACGGGGCACTTTGCGTCCCCTGCGGCAGTTCACCTCGCAGACCGACGCCGTACCTGTTCCCGTGCGCCAGAACCGGCGCTGCAGAGCACCCTCCACCTCGACGACGTCGCCGGGCTGCCAGGCGGCCGCCCGCCGCTGCAGCGAACGGTCGTAGGTGATGCAGGTGAGCACATCGACCGACTGCCCGCGCACGCGTGGCTCGGGCCGCCGAACCACCAATCGGAAGCTGAGCAGGGTGTCTCCGCTCGGCAGAGTGCGGATCTCCGCAGGTGCGGAGACCCGGCCCCGTAAGACGACGTCGTTCCGGTCGATCACAGCCACGCTCATGTCACGAGCGTCGTGGCCACGATGGTCACCGCCCAGAGCTGGGCGCAATCTGTGGACGGCCCCGTGGCATGTGGAGAACCCGGGACCGTCCGTCAGACCTCAGTGCTTCGGGTCGCCGTCCCCGGGGGTGTCCTGAGCACCAGCAGCGTCATCGGCCGGAGGCTCGATCTCGCCCAAGAGCTCGGCGACCTCGGCCTCGACGTCCGCCTCGAAACCGGGCGCGTCCTCCTCGGAGTCGAGGTCGAGCGTGTCCTCACTCGGGACCTCCTCCCGCTCCTCGGCCTCCTCGACCTCGTCACCCCCGGTCTCGTCGCCCGTCTCGTCGATCTCCAGCTCGGTGAACTCGATGCCGAGACGGTCGACCGCGCCGACGAGGTCCTCCGGATCCGCCGCGGCGATCGCCGTCAGCCACGCGGTAGCCAACGACTCCTCGCCGTTGTCGGCCAGCAGGTCGGCATACGCAGAGGCGATCCGCAGCAGACCGGGATCGGCAGCGGTCAGGGACGCGGGATCGGGCCGTCCACCGAGAGCGTCCTCGAGCACGAGCCTCGCGGCCGCATCCTCGCCGAGGTCACGACGGGTACCGGCCTCGACCAGCCGCAGCTCGGTCGTCTCGTCGGCGTCCGGCCGCTCGGACAGTGCCTCGGCCACGAGCCGGAGGGCGACCTCGGGGCGCCCGAGCGCCCGCTCGCAGTCGGCCAGCACCGCGCGGTACCCGCGCTCACCGCTCATCCGCCGGTAGGCCCGGATCTCGCGCGCTGCTTCGGCATAGTCGCCGGCGTGGTATGCGGCCACCCCGACGGCCTCCCGCACGACGGCGACACGGGAGGCCCTGTCGCGGGCTGCACGGGCGTGGGCCAGGGCGGCCTCGGGGTCGTCGTCGACGAGCGTTCCCGCGGCGACGAGGTGCCCCGCGACGCGCTCGGCGTTGCGCGGGTCGAGGCCCATCAGGGCCGAGCGGACCGCTGGGTCCAGCTCGCGGGTGTCCACCCACTCGGGCAGCTCCGGGCCGGGCGGCAGCGGCGGACGACGGTCCTGCCGGTCGGCACCGGGACCGGCACTGCCTCGGGACCGGTCGGGGCGACGATCGTCGGAAGGACGCCGCTCTCGCCAGTTGCCACCCCGGTCCCCCCGCGGACCTCCCGAATGCTGCGGGCCCTCCCCCTGGGGCCGGCGGTCCTGCCAGTCCGGCCGGTCCCCCGGGGCGCGGCGGGCCTGGCGCTGCGAACGCTCCTCCTGTGGCCGGTCACCCTGGGGACGCCGGTCCTGCCATTGCGGCCGGTCCCCCTGCGGGCGTGCCGGACGCTCCCCCTGGGGGCGGCGGTCCTGCCACTGCGGGCGGTCCCCCTGCGGGCGCGCCGGACGCTCCCCCTGCGGGCGCCCCGGACGCTCCCCCTGGGGGCGGCGGTCCTGCCACTGCGGCCGGTCCCCCTGCGGGCGCGCCGGACGCTCCCCCTGGGGGCGGCGGTCCTGCCACTGCGGGCGGTCCCCCTGCGGACGACGGTCCTGCCACTGCGGCCGGTCCCCCTGCGGAC
>JAODNN010000019.1 GCA_025465355.1 Blastococcus sp.
GATCGGAGTCAAGTGCAGGTCGGCCCTCATGTAGAGCAAGGCGCCTGAGATGACACCCGTGTCGTAGCCGAAGAGCAGCCCCCCGAGCGAGGAGATGACCGTCAGCTTGACCAGGAAGCGCCTGCGCCTCCGCGCGTCGGGGGATGACGCCCCTGAGACGCTCTGTTCACGTTGACGACGATGTTCCGAGATTCCGCCTCCATGCGGAGAGGAGTTCTGCACGACACAACCGGGTCAACATCAGAGGTCCCTCAAAACCCCATCATCAGGATGCCGACAGGGCCTCAGCAGGGATGTTGTGCGGTGTGACGACCTGGACCCCGGAATGCCAGGAGCGTGGCGCGCCGGACAGCGCGCCGTGGGCCTGCATGATCACGTGGCAGGCGCGGCGCAGGTCGAGGGCGAGGTCGTGGTGCAGCACCGCCGACAACCCGCCATGCTGCAGCAGCGCCAGGTTCTCGGCGTCCAGGTCGTGGGCCACGAACACCCGGCACGCCCGGCCGGCGTCGGCGAAGGCGGCCACGGTCGCGGCGTTGCCACCGGTGGCGTACAGCGAGTAGACGGCGGCGATCTCGGGATCCGCGGCCAGCGCGTCACGGACCAGCCCGCGCAGCACCTCGGCGTCCCCACTGGGATCGATCAGCTCGACCTGCCGCCGGCCGGGCCGCAGCGTGCGCATCGTCGCGCGGAAGCCCATCTCCCGGTCGTCCTCGCCGCGGAACGAGCCAGTGCCCCGGGTGACCAGCACCGCGCTGTCGTCGGGTAGCCACTGGTCGATCAGGTAGGCCGCGGTCGCCCCGGCGGCCCGGTTGTCCAGCCCGACGTAGGCCGCCCGGCGGCTGGTCGGCAGGTCGGTGACCAGCGTGACGACGGGGACGCCGGCCTCGGCCAGCCCCTCGACGGCGGCAACGATCAGCGGGTGGTCCGGGGCCTTGAGGACGACGCCCTGCGAGCCGCGCCGGGCGATGCCCTCCAGGGTGGCCACCAGCTCCGGGATCGGCGGGGCCTCGGCGAGGTGGAACCGCGCCCGGAAGGTCGCCGGGCGCACCAGGGGCAGCTGCGACTCCAGCGCCGCCCGCACCGCCGAGGAGAAGCGGGCCGGGGCGTCGACGACCAGGTCCAGGAAGAATGTCCGCCCGGTGAGCCGCAGCTGGGAGCGCTGCCGGTGCAGATCGGCGATCGCGCGGTGGACCTCGTCCACGGTGCTCTGCCGCACGCCGCCGCGGGCGTTGAGGACGCGGTCGACAGTCGCCTCGGACAGCCCGGCCTGGCGGGCGATCTCGCGGACCGGATACGGGTGCGGCACGCCGCCAGTCTGAGGGACAAATGATGGCTTGGCGAGGTTGTGGGGCCGTCGCCGGCTTCGTCAGGCTCAGTGCACCCACCCCTCCGGAAGGACGCCGTCATGACCGCCTTCGCCGCCACCCGGACCACCGGCTGGTTCACCGCGGACGACTGCCGCCTCGAGGACTTCCGCGCCGTCGTCGAGACCTCCACCGACCTGGCCGACTACCCCTACGCCGACGACGCGCGGCAGAACGTCCTGGTCTACGGCTCCCGGCTGCGCAACCACACCGCCACCGCGGAGGACCGCCGCGACGTCCAGGCGGAGCTGGCCCGCGCCCTCGCCGACGGCCCCGGCATCGTCGTCTTCGCCGGCGCCTTCCCCGACACCGAGGTCGTCGACCGCGCCACCGCCGCCTTCGAGGCGACGATTGCGGAGCAGAAGGCCGCCGGGGTCGTCGGCGGCGACCACTTCGCCACGCCCGGCGCCAACGACCGCGTGTGGGGCGCGCTGGACAAGTTCGCCCTCCGCGACCCGACGGCCTTCGCCGCGTACTACGCCAACGACGTGCTCGCCCTGGTCTCCGAGGCGTGGCTGGGCCGCGGCTACCAGATCACCAGCCAGGTGAACGTCGTCAACCCCGGCGGGAAGGCCCAGGTCGCCCACCGCGACTACCACCTCGGGTTCATGTCCGAGGAGCAGAGCCGCGCCTACCCGGCCCACGTCCACCGGCTGTCCCCGGTCATGACCCTGCAGGGCGCGGTCGCGCACTGTGACATGCCCGTCGACACCGGGCCGACCATGTACCTGCCGCACTCGCAGAAGTACGCGCCCGGCTACGTCGCCTTCCACCAGCCGGAGTTCACCGCCTACTTCGACGAGCACTTCGTGCAACTGCCGCTGCAGAAGGGCGATGCCGCGTTCTTCAACCCGGCCCTGTTCCACGGCGCGGGCACCAACCGCTCGGCCGACGTGCGCCGCATGGCCAACCTGCTGCAGGTCTCCTCCGCCTTCGGCCGCGCGATGGAGACCGTCGACCGCACCGCGATGTGCCGCGCGCTCTTCCCGGTCCTCCTGGCGCAGAAGACCGCCGACACGGACGAGCAGACGCTGCGCAACGTCGTCGCCGCCTCCGCCGAGGGCTACGCCTTCCCGACCAACCTCGACCGCGACCAGCCCACCGGCGGCCTCGCGCCGGAGACCCAGGCCGAACTTGTCTGGCGGGCACTGCAGGAGAAGTGGACGCCCGAGGCGCTGGACGCCGAGCTCACCGCCCAGACCGGACGGCACACCACCGCTCTGACGCCGAGCCCCGGCGTTCAGGAGCAGCGAGGGACGACGTCGTGACAGCCGCCGACGAGTTGCTGGCCACGTGCTGGACCACGGCCGGAGACGCCGCGCCGTCACGCGCCGACCAGTGCAGCCCGGTCCCGCTGCGAGAGCGGATCGAGGCGGCGGCCGCCGCGGGGTTCACCGGCTTCGGGGTGCTCGCCGTCGACCTGGCCGTCGCCGAACGGGAGCACGGCCTGTCCGGCATCGGCGCGATGCTGGCGGACAACGGCCTCGTCCACCTGGAGCTGGAGGGACTGCCCGACTGGTGGAGTGCCGGCCCCGCGCGGGCGCGATCGGATGAGCTGCGGCGGTTCATGCTGACCGCAGCCGAGGCGCTCGGCGCCCGCCACCTCAAGGTCACCCCCGACACCAGTGGGGCGCCGTGGGACGCCGGGCACTGGGCGTTCGAGTTCGCCCTGCTCGCCGCGCAGGCCGCTGACGCGGGGGCACGCCTCGGCATCGAGTTCCTGCCCTGGTCCAACATCCCGACCGCCCAGGAGGCGCTGCGGCTGGTCGAGGATGCCGGCCACGCCGCCGGCGGGATCGTCGTCGACGTCTGGCACGTCGAGCGCGCCAGCACACCGGCGGCCGAGCTCGCCGAGCTCCCACCGCACCGGCTCGTCGGCGTGGAGCTGAACGACGCCGACGCCGACGTCGTCGGCACGCTGTTCGAGGACACCGTGGACCGGCGCCGCTACTGCGGCGAGGGCTCGTTCGACCTGGCCGGCAGCATCACCGCGCTGCGGGCCGTCGGCTGGACCGGCCCCTGGGGCGTCGAGATCCTCTCCACCGAGCACCGTCGGCTCGACGTCCGCCGGGCCGCCGCGCACGCAGCCGCCACCGCGCGGCGACTGCTCGAGGACACATCTGTGCACCGGTGATCCTCGCGGGTCCGCCGGGGTGGCGAGGGCGTCCCTCACACGCCAGCTGACCGCGCGGGCCTGACGGAACGCGGTGTCGGGTCGCGTTCTACCGTCGCCCGGCCCGATGCGATGGCCGAAGAAGGGGCCCGCGGTCGAGAACCTGCCGATCGCTCGCAAGCCCTGCGATCTGGGGGCATCACAGCATGGAAAGGACCGACCATGGGCGGGACAGTGGTCAGCGGCGGAAGCGGTCTACAGCGCGGGCGGAGCGCATGGGTTCTTCTTGGCGCGACCAGTGGTTCAACCATCCCCGGCACGGTCCGCTGCCGGCGCTGTTGCTCGTCCTCACCGTGGCGACCGGAGTCGTCGACGCGGTGAGCATCCTCGCCCTGGGGCGGGTGTTCATCGCGAACATGACCGGCAACGTCGTCTTCATCGGTTTCGCGCTGGCCGGGGCGCCGGGGTTCTCGCTGATCGCCTCACTGCTCGCGCTGGCCGGGTTCCTGCTCGGCGCGGCCGTCGGCGGTCCGGTCGTCACGCGGTTCCGGCAGTCCAGGGGGCGGTTGCTGGCCGTGGTGACGACGACGGAGCTGGTGTTGCTGGCCGTTGCCGTGGTCATCGCCGCGGTCTCGGGCGAGCCGTTCGCGGCGCCGCCGCGGGACCTGATCGTCCTGGTCGCGGCGACCGCCCTCGGCCTGCAGAACGCGGCCGCCCGCGAGCTCGCCGTCCCGGACGCCACCACGACCGTGCTCACGATGACACTCACCGGGTTTGCGGCGGATCTGCGGCAACGGAACGGGCAGGTTCTGCTGCGGCGGCTGCTCGCCGTCGGGGCGATGCTCGTCGGCGCGTTGGCCGGCGCCGCTCTGGTGCTGCGAGCAAGCGCGAGCTGGGCACTGACGCTGGCCCTGCTGCTCGTGGCCCTGGTGTGCGCGGGGGCGTGGGTGTTCGGACGGCGCCCCGGCGGCTGGCAGACGCCGGCCCGGTGATCCGGTCTCTCAGTCCTCGACGCCCTCAACAACGCTCATGGGCACTACACCTAGGAGCCTGCTGAATAAGGGGGCAGGGCGCCTCGCGGCAGTCTCGCTGCAGTGAGGTCAGCACCCGAGGGTGCGACAGAGAGGTCGCCCTGCCCGTCATCCACGGTGGTCCGGGTGGGTGGTGCC
>JAODNN010000027.1 GCA_025465355.1 Blastococcus sp.
CGAGATACCGCCGGCCGATGGCACACCTACCGCCCCGACGGCACCGAGATCCTCATCCCCCGCCCGTGGGCGGACCGGTCACTCCTGCCCCGCGCCGGCTGACCTGTGGCAGTCAGCGCCGCGCGTCTGCGTGATCCCAGGGCAGCACCGTCAGCTCGGGCCAGTGTTCCTTCCAGCGAGCGGCCTTGCTCTCGTAGACGTGCCGCGGCGCGAGCCTGCCGTTCGGGCGGACCACCATGCCGAACAGGTCGTCGTAGCCGTGCGGGGCGTAGATGCGCGGGTGTCCCCGGCCGTCGACGGTGATCCCGTAGCAGCAGCACACGGCGGCGAACGAGTCGATCGCGTCGGCGCAGTCCCGGAACGGCGGAGCCGGCGTCCCGAACTTGTCTGCGTACCAGAGGTGGACCCGCGCTTCGTTTCGGATCTCGACGGGGACGCGGAGGTCGGCGAACAGCGCCGCACCCGCCCGGATCACCGCATCCTCGGCCTCCCATGAGGTGTCCTCGTCGAAGTAGAAGAGGTCGGCGTCACGGATGCCGGTGCCCGCCGGGCGGCCGGTCAGCTCGTTCCATACCGTCTGGAACAGCACGCCGGCGGTGAGCCACCAGTCCCCTGCCCCGAGCGCGGGGGCGCGGTCGAGCACGGCCCGCACCGTCGGATCGGCCAGCACGGTCTCGAGGAAACGCGCCTGGTCCTCCGATGCGGTCACACCAGGCGGAGGATGCCCGACGCGGTCGCGAGCAGGGCTGCGGCCAGCAGGATCACCGCGAAGGCGACCTGCGGCCCGGTGCGCCCTTTCGTGTCGGAGTCAGCGCGCCAGATGCTCCAGGAGCCGCCGAGGAGGAACCCACCGAGCACGAGCAGCAGGACGGGGAAGCTCACGGGACTACAGGGCGCCCTTGGTGGACGGGACGTCGGTGATCCGGGGGTCGATCGCGACGGCGGCCCGCAGCGCACGCGCCAGCGCCTTGAACTGGCCCTCGACGATGTGGTGGGCGTCGCGGCCGGCGTAGAGCACCCGCACGTGCAGGCTGATCCGCGCGTTGAACGCGAAGGACTCGAGCACGTGCGCGGTCAGGCTGGTCGGGTAGTCCGGCCCGATCATCGGCGTCATGTTCTCCGGCTCGGAGTGCACGAAGTACGGCCGCCCCGAGAGGTCGACCGCCGCCTGCACCAGCACCTCGTCCATCGGGATCGTGGCGTCGCCGTAGCGAGTGATCCCCCGCTTGTCGCCCAGCGCCTCGGCGAAGGCCTGCCCGAGGGCGATCGCGACGTCCTCGACCGTGTGGTGGGCGTCGATGTGCAGGTCGCCGTCCGCCCGCACTGTCAGGTCGATGCCGCTGTGCTTGGACAGCGCGGTGAGCATGTGGTCGTAGAAGCCGACTCCGGTGCTGATGGAGCTGGCCCCGGTGCCGTCGAGGTCGAGCTCGACCACCAGCTTGGTCTCGCTGGTGGCCCGTTCGACCCGTGCGGTGCGACTCATGGCGGTCATTCTCCCTCAGCGACGCGGTGATCCGGCGCGACCTCACCCAGCGCGGTGAGGAAGGCGTCGGTCTCCTCCGCCGTCCCCGCCGTCACCCGGAGCCAGCCGGGCAGGCCGACGTCGCGGACCAGGACCCCTCGGTCGAGCAGCGCCTGCCAGGCGGCGCGGGCATCGGCGAAGTGCCCGAAGAGCACGAAGTTGGCGTCGCTCGGCACGCTGGTGAGCCCCATGCCGGGCAGCGCAGCCACGATCCGGTCGCGCTGCGCCTTGACCGCGTCGACGGTGGCCAGCAGGGCGTCGGTGTGCGCGAGCGCCGTGCGGGCGGCGGCCTGGGTGAGCGAGCTCAGGTGGTACGGCAACCGCACCAGCTGCAGCGCATCGACGACCGCCGGATCGGCAGCCAGGTAGCCCAGCCGGAGCCCTGCCATGCCGAACGCCTTGCTCATCGTGCGGCTGACGACGAGCCGGGGCCGCCCGGGCAGCAGGGTCAGCGCCGACGGTGTCCCGGCACGCGCGAACTCCTCGTACGCCTCGTCGACGACCAGGACGCCGTCCGTCGCCCGGTAGAGCACCTCGATCGTCTCCAGGGCCACGGCCGTGCCCGTCGGGTTGTTCGGGCTGGTCACGAAGACGACGGCGGGACGCAGCTCGGCCACCTGCGCCGCGGCCGCGGCGGCGTCGATGGTGAAGTCGGCCCGGCGGTGGCCGTCGACCCAGGCGGTGCCGGTGCCCGCGGAGATGATCGGGTGCATGGAGTAGGACGGCGTGAAGCCCAGCGCCGTCCGGCCCGCCCCGCCGAAGGCCTGCAGGATCTGCTGGAGGACCTCGTTGGAGCCGTTGGCGGCCCACACCTGCTCCGGGGCGATCGCCACGTCGTCGCGGCTGAGGTACGCCGCGAGGTCGCTGCGCAGCGCCACCGCGTCCCGGTCGGGATAGCGGTTGAGCTCCACCGCCGCGTGCCCGAGCGCTGCGCCGAGGTCGGCGAGCAGCTCCGCGGGCAGCGGGTACGGGTTCTCGTTGGTGTTGAGCCGGTGGGCGGCGGGCACCTGGGGGGCCCCGTAGGGGGTGCGCCCCCGCAGCTCCGGCCGCAGGGGCAGCTGGTCGAGCGAGGTCATCAGCGCTGCCGGATGCGCACGGCGGCCGCGTGCGCCGGCAGGTCCTCGGCGCCGGCGAGGGCGTCGATGTGTGGTGCGACCTCGGCGAGGGCCTCCCGGTCGTACTCGATGACATGGACGCCGCGCAGGAACGACTGCACCGACAGGCCGCTGGAGTGCCGGGCGCACCCGCCGGTAGGCAGCACGTGGTTGGAGCCGGCGGCGTAGTCGCCGAGCGAGACCGGGGACCACGCGCCGACGAAGATTGCGCCGGCGTTGCGCACCCGCATCGCGACCTCGTGCGCGTCGCGGGTCTGGATCTCGAGGTGCTCGGCCGCGTACGCGTCGACGACCCGCAGGCCGGCGTCGAGGTCGTCCACCAGCACGACGCCGGACTGCGTGCCGTCCAGGGCCGTGCTGATCCGGTCGCTGTGCTTGGTGGCGGCCACCTGCCCGGGCACCAGGTCGAGGACGGCGTCGGCGAGCGCCTCGCTCGGCGTGACCAGCACCGCGCCGGCCAGCGGGTCGTGCTCGGCCTGGCTGATCAGGTCGGCCGCGACGTGCGCGGGGTCGGCGGTGTCATCGGCAAGGATCGCGACCTCGGTCGGGCCGGCCTCCGAGTCGATCCCGATCAGGCCCCGGAGCAGCCGCTTGGCCGCGGTCACGTAGACGTTCCCGGGGCCGGTGACCATGTCCACCGGCTCACAGGACCCGGCTCCGTAACCGAAGACCGCAATGGCCTGCGCACCGCCGACGGCGTAGACCTCGGTGATCCCGAGGAGGGCGCAGGCAGCCAGGACGCCGGGGTCGGGCAGGCCACCGTGGTCGCGCTGCGGCGGCGAGGCAACCGCGATCGACTCCACGCCCGCGATCTGGGCCGGCACGACGTTCATGACCACGCTGGAGAGCAGCGGAGCCAGGCCACCGGGGACGTAGAGACCCACGCGCCGGACCGGCAGCCAGCGCTCCGTCACGGTGCCGCCGGGGGCAACCTGGGTGGTGACGTCGGTGCGCCGCTGGTCGCCGTGGACGCGGCGCACCCGCGCGATGGCCTCCTCGAGCGCGGCACGCAGGGCCGGGTCGCACTCGGCCAGCGCCCGGTCGAGTTCGGCCTGCGGCACGGCGAAGTCCTCGCTGTCCACGCCGTCGAGGCGGGCGGTGATCTCCCGGACAGCCTGCGCACCACGGATGCGCACGTCCTGGCACAGCGGCCGGACGGTGGCCATCACGGAGTCGATGTCCGTCGCGGCTCGCGGGAGAAGGCCGGCGAGCTCACGGGTGGGCGGCAGCGCCGACCCACGCAGGTCGATGCGGGCGAGCACGGCAGCCTCCGGGTGGTCGGACGGAACTCTCAGGGTAGTCAGCGGCGGCGCGCGGCCCCCACCCCGCCCGTAACCTCTGGGCATGGGTGAGCTGATCCCGCTGTTTCCGCTCGGGACACCCCTGTTCCCGGGCGTGGTCCTGCCCTTGCACATCTTCGAGCCGCGGTACCGCCGCCTCATGCGTGACCTGCTGAGCCTTCCGGAGGACGGCGAACGCCGGTTCTTCGGCGTCGCCGCGATCCGCCAGGGCTGGGAGGTGGAGCGGATCGCCCCGGCGGAGGCGCTCTACGACATCGGCTGCACGGCGCACGTGCGGCGGGTGGCGCCCCAGCCCGACGGCGGCTTCGCGATCGTCACTGTCGGCGGTGAACGCTTCCGCCTGCTCGACGTCATCGTCGGCGACGACCCGCCCTACCTGCAGGCCGAGGTCGAGTGGCTGGCCGACGAGGAGGCCGCCGAGGAGGCCGCCGGCCACTCCGACGGGATCGTGACCGCGGCCGGACCCGCCGACGAGCTCGTCGCTGCGGTGGCACGTGGCTCGATGGACGTCCTCGCCACCGGGGTCGCCGGACTGTTCGCCCGCTACGTCGCCGAGGTGGCGACGCTCGGGGCCGCCGGAGAAGACGCCGAGGTCGCCGAGCTGCTGCAGGCGGCCGACGATCCCACGGCCCTGTCCTGGCTGGTGGCTTCGGCGGCGCTGCTGACCACGGAGGACAGGCAGGCGCTCCTGGCCGAGTCGGCCACCCGCCGGCGACTGGCCGCGGAGGCCCGCGTGCTGCGACGCGAGCTGACGCTGCTGGAGACGCTCGGTGCGGTCCCGGCGCCGCTACGGCAGTTCGCCGCGCCGATGACCGTCAACTGACCCGGCTGGGAATGTCTCCGGCCGGGACGGCATCGGGCCCTCCGGCCATGGGGCCGTCGGCCACCGGGGTTTCCCCGCTGGTCCGCCCGAGGTCGTCGGAGTGGGTGCAGAGCACGGCGATCAGGTAGGCCAGGACCGCGGCGAACGGCGCGAGGGCCAGGGCCGGGAGCGAACCGAGGGTCAGCGAGGTGGTCACGCGGGCGCCGACGTCGGCCAGCTGGGCACGGGTGGGCCCGGCACCGAGGTACTCGCCGACCTGCCAGGCGAGCGCCGCACCGACCGACGTGCCGAGGGCGAGGGCGACGAGCGTCGCCACGCCACGGCGGCGGCGGATCCGCCAGGCGACGATGCCGCAGAGCAGCCCGACACCCGCGAGCAGCAGGGCGAACACGCCGTCGTCGGCGATCAGGAGCTCGCTGGTCGGGGCGGCGTCGACGGGAACCGGTCCGCTCGAGGTGATGCGGAAGTCCAGCCGGGGGGCCAGCGCCCACCACAGGACGCCGGCCGGGAGGCCGGTGAGCCCGAGTGCGGAGACGAGGAGGACGGAGCTGCGCAGGTCCGCGCGGATCTCCGACCATCCCGGCCAGTAGGCGGCCGCCGCCGAGCCGGTACGCCGGCGAGGCACCGGCTCCTCGGCCGGCGCGGCGGACGGGAGGTCGGTCGTCGGCACGGGCTGTGGGCTGCTCACGCCTCCAGTGAACCCCGTTTCAGCCCTGGCCCCCTGCAGGGTCCCGCCGCGAGCCTGCGAGCGGTGGGGGGCAGGGGGTCCTTTCTCAGAGGATCGCCACGCTGGTCGGGCCGAGCAGGGCCTTGATGTCGCCCATCAGCGCGGTGCTGGGGCGGACCCGAAGGCCTTGGTCGAGTCGCAGGACGGTTTCCCGGCTGCCGTTGACCAGCTTGAGCTGCACCTCCGTGGTGCCGGGGTGGCTGCCGAGCACCTCGCGCAGACGCTCCACGACCGGGGGGGTGCAGCGCGCGGCGGGCATGGAGACGAGGACCGGCCCGCGCGGGCCCTCCGTGAGCTCGGGGACCGTCACCTCCGAGCCGAACAGCGAGGGCTGGTCGTCGCGCCGGCTGATCCTGCCCTTCACCACGACGATCTGGTCGCGGACGATCTTCTCCGAGACCTCCGCCCAGGTCTTCGGGAAGAACAGCACCTCGATGCCCGACTCGAGGTCCTCGAGCGTCGCGATCGCCCAGGGCGCGCCCTGCTTGTTCGTCCGCGGGGAGACCGACGTGAGGATGCCGGCGATCGTCACGTTCGCGCCGTCCTCCACGCCGCCGGCGTTGATCTCGGCGATCGGGGTGTCGGCGTGCGAGGTGAGCACGTGCTCGACCCCGTGCAGCGGGTGGTCGGAGACGTAGAGGCCGAGCATGTCGCGCTCGTAGACCAGGCGCTCGGCCTTCGACCAGTCGGCGGTGGGGATGACGATGTCCAGGGCCCCGCTGAACGGGTCGTCCTCTGCTGGGCCGTCGCCGAAGCTGCCGAAGAGGTCGAACTGCCCCTCGGCCTCCTTGCGCTTGAGCGCCATGGCCGAGTCGACGGCCTGGGCGTGGACCGCCGCGATGCCCTGCCGCGAATGCCCGAGCGAATCGAACGCCCCGGCCTTGGCCAGGGATTCGATGACCTTCTTGTTGCAGGCCACCGTGTCGATCTTGCGCATGAAGTCGGCGAAGTCCTTGAAGGCACCCTTCTCCTCGCGCGCCCGGACGATCGAGTCGACGACGTTGTGCCCGACGTTGCGCACCGAGGCGAGACCGAAGCGGATGTCGGTGCCGACGGCGGTGAAGTCCCACGACGACTCGTTGACGTCCGGCGGCAGCACCTTGATGCCCATCCGGCGGCACTCGGCCAGGTAGATCGGACGGCGGTCCTTGTCGTCCTGGACGCTGGTCAGCAGGCCGGCCATGTACTCGGCCGGGTAGTTGGCCTTGAGGAACGCGGTCCAGTAGGAGATCAGCCCGTAGGCCGCCGAGTGCGCCTTGTTGAAGGCGTAGTCGGCGAACGGGACCAGGATGTCCCACAGCGTCTTGACCGCCGCGGCCGAGAACCCGTTCTCCTTCATGCCGGCCTCGAACCCGACGTACTCGGCGTCCAGGACCGACTTCTTCTTCTTGCCCATCGCGCGGCGCAGCAGGTCGGCCTTGCCGAGGGAGTACCCGGCGACCTTCTGCGCGATCGCCATGACCTGCTCCTGGTAGACGATCAGGCCGTAGGTCTGGCCGAGGATCTCCTCCAGCGGCTCGGCCAGCT
>JAODNN010000034.1 GCA_025465355.1 Blastococcus sp.
GTCTCCCTCGAGGTCGCCCCGGGCCTGGCCCACGACACGGACGCCACGGCCGCCGAGGCCGCGCACCTGTGGTGGCTGGTCGACCGGCCGAACCTGTTCATCAAGATCCCCGCGACGGCGGCCGGTCTTCCGGCGATCACCACCACGATCGCCCGGGGGATCAGCGTCAACGTCACCTTGATCTTCAGCCTCGAGCGCTACCGGGCGGTCATGGACGCCTACATGAGCGGCCTCGAGCAGCGGCTGGCGGAGGACCCGGGAGCAAGCCTCGCCGGCATCGAATCGGTCGCCTCGTTCTTCGTGTCCCGGGTGGACACCGAGATCGACAAGCGGCTGGATGCCGCGGGCGCGGACCCCTCGCTCAAGGGCAAGGCGGGCATCGCCAACGCCCGGCTGGCGTACCAGGCGTACGAGGAGGTCGTCTCCTCCGACCGGTGGCGCGCACTGGCCGCCAAGGGCGCGACCGCGCAGCGGCCGCTGTGGGCCTCGACCGGCGTGAAGAACCCGCAGTACCCGGACACGATGTACGTCAGCGAGCTGATCGCCCCCGACACGGTCAACACCATGCCGGAGAAGACCCTCATGGCCTACGCCGACCACGGCGAACCGGGCACGCCGATCCAGAAGAGTTATGACGACGCCGCCGCCGTGATGGCGGCGGTGCACGACGCGGGCGTCGACCTCGACGACGTGTTCCGCGTCCTCGAGGAAGAAGGCGTGCAGAAGTTCGTCGACTCCTGGGACGAGCTCACCGAGTCCGTGCGCACCCAACTCGAGGACAAGAAGTGACCGATCGGGCCGCCGGCCTCGATCAGCTCTGGGACGCACCGGCCTGACCAGCCGGCGCACCCCGCTCGCCGTCCGGTCCCCCGCCGGGCCGGACGGCGAACCCCCCTCCGAAAATCGAGGACGGACATGATTGCCAACCCGTTGCGGGATCCCCGGGACCGGCGGCTCCCCCGGGTCCCCGAGCCGTGCGCCCTCGTGGTCTTCGGCATCACCGGCGACCTGGCCCGCAAGAAGCTGCTCCCCGCGGTCTACGACCTGGCCAACCGGGGGCTCCTGCCGACGAACTTCGCGCTGCTGGGCTTCGCCCGGCGCGACTGGGGTGACGAGGAGTTCGCGGACCTGGCCCGATCGGCCGCGCGGGAGCACGCCCGCACGCCATGGCGGGAGGACGTCTGGGAACGACTCAGCGCGAACATCCGCTTCGTGCCGGGGTCCTTCGACGACGACAACGCCTTCGACGAGCTGGCCAACGCGCTCGACGAGCTCGAGGGCAGCCATGGCATCGGCGGTAACGCGGCGTTCTACCTGTCGATCCCGCCGTCGATGTTCCCGGTGGTGCTCAAGCAGATGCAGCGCACCGGCATGGCCGAGAGCACGCCGGGCCGCTGGCGGCGGGTGGTGGTGGAGAAGCCCTTCGGCTACGACCTGGCCTCCAGCCGCGAGCTCAACGAGTTGGTCGACTCGGTCTTCAGCGCTGACGACGTCTTCCGCATCGACCACTATCTGGGCAAGGAGACCGTCCAGAACCTGATGGCGCTGCGGTTCGCCAACACCCTGTTCGAGCCCATCTGGAACGGTAACCACGTCGACTCGGTACAGATCACCATGGCCGAGGACGTCGGGATCGGGGGGCGGGCCCAGTTCTACGACAAGACCGGTGCCGCCCGGGACGTGCTCCAGAACCACCTGCTGCAACTGCTCGCGCTCACCGCGATGGAGGAACCGGTCGAGTTCTCCGCCGACGAGATCCGCACGGAGAAGCTCAAGGTCCTGCGGGCGATCTCGCTCCCCCATGACCTCAAGACCTTCGCCGTCCGCGGGCAGTACGAACAGGGCTGGCTGGCGGGCGAGCGGGTCATCGGCTACCGGCAGGAGGAAGGGGTGGACCCGAACTCCACGACCGAGACCTTCGCCGCCGTGCGGCTGGGCGTGGAGACCCGCCGGTGGGCCGGCGTGCCGTTCTACCTGCGCACCGGCAAGCGCCTGCCCCGTCGGGTCACCGAGATCGGCCTGATCTTCAAGCGCGCGCCGCACCTGCCCTTCGCCGACACCGACACGGAGGAGCTCGGCAACAACCAGCTCGTGGTGCGGGTCCAGCCCGACGAAGGGGTGACCCTCAAGTTTGGGTCGAAGGTTCCGGGCAGCGTGATGGAGGTCCGCGACGTGGCGATGGACTTCCTCTACGGAGAGCAGTTCACCGAGGACAGCCCCGAGGCCTACGAGCGACTGCTGCTCGACGTCCTGCTCGGCGACGCGACGCTCTTCCCCCGCAACGCCGAGGTGGAGGCGTCCTGGGCGGTCATCGATCCGCTCGAGGAGTTCTGGGCGGGCACCACGCCGTATCCGTACCGAGCCGGCGAGTGGGGCCCCCGCGCGGCCGACGAGATGCTCGCCGCCGAGGGCCGCCGGTGGCGGCGGCCGTGACCGACATCGGAACTGGTGTCGCCGTGTCGTCGGCCGGCCCGCTCCCCCGCTTCCCGCTCCGAACAGAGGAGACGTCGTGACGACACTCTGGGACACCACCGGCTCCGCCGTCGTCAAGGAGCTGGCCGCCCAGCGCCGCACCGGCGGCGCGGTGCTCTCCGGGGTCGCGCTCACGTTGATCGTCGTCGCCGACGAGAGCCGGGTCGCCGAGGCCGAGGAGGCGGCGACGCACGCCGCCGAGGAGCACCCGTGCCGGTTGCTCGTCGTGGTGCGGCGGCAGATCGACGCTCCGGTCCCCCGCCTGGACGCCGAGGTGCTCATCGGCGGGCGGCTCGGCCCCGGCGAGGCCGTGGTGATGCGCATGTACGGCCGACTCGCGCTGCACGCCGAGTCCGTGGTGCTGCCGCTGCTCGCCGCGGACGCTCCGGTCGTGGCCTGGTGGCACGCGGCACCCCCGGAGAAGCTGGCCACCGACGCGCTGGCCATCCTGGCCGAGCGGCGCGTCACCGACAGCTCGATCGCCGTGCACCCGGTCGATGCCCTCCGCCTGCGTGCCCAGGACTACGCGCCCGGCGACACGGATCTGACCTGGACGCGCACGACGAAGTGGCGGTCCACGCTGGCCTCGACGCTGGATTCCGTTTCCGGCCGGCGCGGAGACCCGGTGCGCGTAGTAGGCGGCCGGCTCGAGGGCGACCCCCACAACGCGACGGCGCAGCTGCTGGCCGGCTGGCTCTCGTCGCGGTGCGGGTGCCGGATCCAGCTCACGGAGACCACGCGCTCGGTCGGGCCGAGCGGCGTGCACACCGTCGTGCTGCAACTGGACCAGAACGAAGAGGTGCGGATCGTGGCCGACCACCGCGGTGCCGTCATCTCCCAGCCCAACCGGCCCGACGCCGTGGTCGCGGTGCCCGACCGCGTCCTGGGCGACCTGCTCAGCGAGGAGTTGCGCCGGCTCGACCCCGACGAGCCCTACAGCGACTCGCTGGAGGCAGCGACCGGGATGACCGGGCTGTCGGATCGCCCCGCCGAGCGCGAGTACGTCTGGTACGACCCCGCCGAGCCGGATCAGAGCGGCCCGCCGAAGCGCGAGCCCGCGGACGGCAGGGTGGCCGCCGACAAGACCGCGCAGAAGAAGGCCGCCGCCAAGGCCGCTCCCGCCGCGACGTCGGCGAGTGAAGAAGCCGACGAGCCCGCCGAACCGGCTCCCCGCGGGCGTCGGTCGGGCCGGTCGTGACCGGACGGGCCCTCGATCCACCGACGCCGGACGTCGTCGTCGAGCCGGACGCCGAGCGACTGGCCCGCGCGGTCGCCGAGGCGTTCGTGGCCCGGGTCGCGGCCGCCCAGGCGGTGCACGGCACGGCGTCGGTCGTGCTCACCGGTGGAGGGATCGGCATCGCCGTCCTCGAACAGGTGGCCGCGCTGGCCGCCGATCCGCCGCGTGAGCGGGTGGACTGGACCGCGGTGGACGTCTGGTGGGGTGACGAACGCTTCGTCCCAGCGGACGACGACGAGCGCAATGAGAAGGCAGCGCGCCGGGTGCTGCTCGACCCGGTCGGCGTGCCGGCGGAGCGGGTGCACGCCATGCCGCCGTCGGACGGGGAGTTCCGGGAGCCGGAGGATGCAGCTGCCTGGTACGCCGGGCAGCTCGCCGCGGCGTCCCCCGACGGAACGTCGCTCCCCCGGTTCGACGTCCTGCTGCTGGGGATGGGGCCGGAGGGGCACGTCGCCTCGATCTTTCCGCGGTCGCCGGCGGTACATGACCCCCGGCCGGCGTTCGCCGTTCGCGACTGCCCCAAGCCGCCGCCGATACGGGTGAGCCTGGGCTTCTCCGCCATCAATTCCGCCGAGGAGGTGTGGCTGCTCGTCGCCGGCGCCGCCAAGGCGTCCGCCGTCGCGCAGGCGCTGGCCGGCGCCGATCCCGACGAGCTCCCGGCGGCCGGTGTGCACGGCACCCGGGCCACGCGGTGGCTGCTGGACACGGCCGCCGCGGGCGAGCTACCGGGTCGCGCAGCCTGAGGGGACTTCTGCCCCTTTCCCCTGAACCGAGGGACGGGACTGTATCTGCGGCGGCCGCCGGCGCCTCTTCTGAGGTCGAGCGCCAGCGGGCCGTCCGCGTGCCAGCTGGAGTAACGGGCTACCGATTCCGGCAGGAGACCTCCGATGAGCACGCTTTACGACACCCCGGTGATTCCCGCGCCCCGCACGGCGGACGAGGTCACCGCTCCCGTGCCCGCTCCGAAGCCGATTCTCCCCGTCGGGGAGTTCCCGTGGCCCGAACCGTGGCACTTCTCCCGCGCCGCCCGCCCCCGTTCGGAGTTCTGGGACGTGACGACGGCCAGCTGGCACTCGCGCGGTCCGTACCCTGAGCCTCGAGTGGACTGAGCTGCCCCGGGGTCAGGCCCCGCGGCGCCGGTGCAACCGGGTGAGTGCCTCCTCGAGCAGCGCATCGCCGTCGGCGTCGCTGCGCCGCTCGCGCACGTAGGCGAGGTGGGTCTTGTACGGCTCCGTGCGCGGCGCCGGCGGCGGGTTCTGCTGGTCCTGGCCGGCGGGCAGTCCACACCGCGGGCAGTCCCACAACTCCGGCACGTCCGCCTCCGAGGCGAAGGCCACCCGGGTGTCGTGCCCGTTGGCACACCAGAAAGGAATGCGGCGCCGCGGGGCGGCCTCACCGCGCTCCGCCTCACCGATCGGACCTGCACCGACCCGGGTGCCCCGGATTGCATTACCACCAGCCACGAGCGCGCCCCCTGCATGTCCGTCCCGGTCGTGCGGCAGATGAGGCCGCGACGGCAGTCTAGGGCCTGGAGCAGCGATTTCCGTCACGATTACGCACAGATTCACGCCTGGTTCCCGCTCGAAGCGGGACTGCTCACTTCAGCTTGGTGAGGATCCCGATCCCGACGATGCAGACCGACCAGATCACCGCGCAGAACACGGTCAGCCGGTTCAGGTTCTTCTCCACGACCGACGAACCGGCAAGGGACGACGACACGGCGCCCCCGAACATGGAGGACAGACCGCCGCCCTTGCCCCGGTGCAGCAGGATCAGCACCACGAGGAGCGCGCTGGTGAGCACCAGCACGATGTTGAGGACCAGCTCGATCATCACTTCTCCTGCATCGGGTGGCGCGGCGACGCACGCCGAGTGTCAGGACGAGCCTAACCGAAGGTCAGCAGACCATGCTGTCGGTCCGCTCCGAGCCCGGTCCAGTCGTCGTCGGCCGGCGCTCGCTCCGATGCTCCCGCGGCTGTCAGGCGACCCCGGCGGTGGCGAGGTCGTAGCCACTGTAGGGCTGCATCACCAGCCCGTTGCGGAGCCGCTCGCCGGCGACCAGCTGGACCCGGGTCTCGGCCAGCGGCAGATAGGCCCAGGTCTTGCGGGCAGCCTCGGCCACGTTCCGCCACTTGGCCCGGGCGGTGTCGGCATCGGTGGCCGCGCGCGCCTTGTCGATCAGCGCGTTGATGTCTCGGTCGTTCAGCCGTGCGTAGTTCGTGTTGCCGACGGGCCGGATGTTCCGCCCGTCGACCAGCGGCCCCAGGAAGGACCCGGGCGTCGGGAAGTCCGCCGTCCAGGTAGTGACCACGATCCCGTAGCCGTGGGCCACCACGTTCGCGGGGTTGCCGACGTCGGTCGCGTAGAAGGTGGTGGCGTCCAGGGGCTGCACCCTGACCTTGATCCCGACCTTGCCGAGCTGACCGGCGATCCCGCGGGCGAGGTCGACGCTGGCCGGCGCGTCGGCGACGGCGAGCACGGTGGAGAAGCCATCGGGCCGGCCACACGCCTTCAGATTCGCCCGCGCGGCCGCGAGGTCGGGCTGCGGGTCGGGCTCCGCGGGGCCACCACGCAATCCGCGGGGCCACAGCTGCGAGCTGCGCACCGCACCGGACGCACCGCCGAGCTGGCGTTGCAACGCCCGCCGGTCGAGCACGGACGCGACCGCTGCCCGGCAGCGGGCGTTGTTCATCGGCGCGACGTTCGTCGGGAGCGCGATCATCCGGACGGCGCCGGTCGTGACGTCGTCGATCCGCTCGCGGAGGGGATCGGACTGGTCCCCGAGTCGCGCGGTGGTGGGGGTCTGCACCCCGGTGCCGGAGATGTCGATGTCCGCCGAGCCGGCAAGCACCGCCTGGTCGCGTTCCAGCCCGGACAGCCCGGTGCGGACGACGATGTGGTCGGGCAGCGCGGTCCGGACCTTGTCCGTCGCCGGATCCCACTGCTTGTTGCGGTCGAGCACGATCCCCGCGACGGGATCCACCGACGTGATCGCGTACGGCCCGGAGGAGACCGGGTCACGCCCGTACTTCCCACCGGTGTCCGAGGCGACCGGCACCGGGCTGCTCGACGGCAGCGCCATCACGAACGGCAGGTCCGGGCGCGGCGAGCGCAGCTTGAACACGATCGTGAGGTCGTCGGGGGTCTGGATCGTGCTCAGCCCGAGCTTGTCCTTCGCCGGGTCCCGATACGGCCCGGCGTACGGGTTCGCGGGATCGTCGAGCAGGTCCACGACGTAGGTAGGGCCACCGACGACGACGTCGGAGGCGAAGGACCGCTCGATGCCGTACTTCACGTCCCGCGACGTGATCGGCTTGCCGTTCTCGAAGCGCAGGCCCTTGCGGAGGGTGAAGGTCCAGGTGCGCCCGTCCTTGGAGGGCCTGCCCAGGTCGGTCGCGAGGTCCGGGACGAGCTCGCCGGTCCGGCCCGGCGCCGTCGCGTAGGTGACCAGGGTGCGGGTGTAGAGCCGCATCAGGTTCCACACACCGGGCAGGTAGGAGCGCTGCGGATCGAGGTTGTCGATCTCGGCGGACACCACCCGCAGCGTGCCACCGCGTGTCCCGGACGGCGCCCGGACACCGGTGACCCCGGCGTCGGCCCCGCCGCCCAGGACGGGGACGTCGGCCCCGCCGCCGGACCCGCCACCGCAGCTGACCGCCAGAACCACCACCAGGACGACGATCGCTGCGGCCGCGACGATCCGACGGCGGGGCCAGTCCCGCGCCCACGCGGGTAGCCGGCCCGTCAACCGCTCGAGGGTCTTCTCCACTGCCTGCTGCTCCGCCTCTACCCAGGTGCGGCCGGCGGTCAGCGGCGGTCAGCTGCCGTCGGCGGCGATCCGACAGATCTGTGCGAATTCATCGGCGTCCAGGCTGGCCCCGCCGACGAGCGCACCGTCGATGTCCGGCCCGGCCAGGATCCCGGCCGTACTTGCGGCCTTGACCGACCCTCCGTAGAGGATACGGACGGTGGCAGCCGTCTCCGGGCCGAACCGCTCGGCGAGCCGCGCCCGGAGTGCCCCACAGACCTCCTGCGCGTCCTCCGGGGTCGCCACCTCACCGGTGCCGATCGCCCAGACCGGCTCGTACGCGATCACGATCCCGTTGCCGTCGCCCGCCCCGACGAGCTGCTCGGCGGTCAGGCCGTCCAGCGCCGCGTCGAGCTGGGTGACGCAGTACGCGACGTGCTCCCCCGCACGCCGGACCTCCAGCCCCTCCCCCACGCAGAGGATCGGGACCAGCTCGTGCCGCAGGGCCGCCTGCACCTTGCGGGCCACCAGCGCGTCGTCCTCACCGTGGATGGCCCGCCGCTCGGAGTGCCCGACGACGACGTACTCGCAGGCCAGCGCGGCGAGCATCGCTCCGCTGATGTCTCCGGTGTAGGCGCCGGAGTCGTACGGCGAGAGGTCCTGCGCGCCGTAGCCCACCTCGAGCTTGTCGCCGAGCACCAGCGTCTGCACGCTGCGCAACGCGGTGAACGGCGGCAACACCACGACCTCGGCGGCCTCGAGCTCGGGCTCCTTGAGGGAGAACACGATCTTCTGCACGTGGCCGATGGCCTCGAGGTGCGTCAGGTTCATCTTCCAGTTGCCGGCGATGAGCGGCCGCCGCCCCTCGCGACGTGCCGGCGGCGTGCGGTCCCGTCGTGCCATGCCTGCTCTCCCGCTCAGTTCGCCAGCACCGCGAGGCCCGGCAGTTCCCGGCCCTCGAGGTACTCCAGCGACGCGCCGCCGCCGGTGCTGATGTGGCCGTAGGCGTCCTCGTCCAGGCCGAGCTGCCGGACGGCGGCCGCCGAGTCACCGCCACCGACGACGGACAGCCCGTCGACGGCGCCGACCGCGGCGGCCACGCCCCGGGTCCCCTCCTGGAAGGGGGCCAGCTCGAACACGCCCATGGGTCCGTTCCAGAACACGGTGCGCGCATCGCCCAGCTCGCGGGCGAACAGCTCGACCGTGCGCGGCCCGACGTCCAGGCCCATCTGGTCATCCGGGATGGACTCCGCCGCGACGATGGTCGTCTCGACGTCGGCACTGAACTTGGGGGCACACACCACGTCGACCGGGAGCACGATCTTGTCGCCCGCCTCGGCGAGCAGCCGGCGGCAGGTGTCGACCTGATCGGTCTCCAGCAGCGAACCTCCGACGCGGTGCCCCTGAGCGGCGAGGAAGGTGAAGCACATGCCGCCACCGATCAGGAGCCGGTCCACCTTCGGCAGCAGCGCCTCGATGACGGCGAGCTTGTCGCTGACCTTCGAGCCCCCGAGGACCACGACGTAGGGCCGCTCCGGGTCGGTGGTCAGCCGGGTGAGCACCTCCAGCTCGCGCGCGACGAGCCGGCCGGCGGCGTGCGGCAGCCGCAGGGCGACGTCGTAGACCGAGGCGTGCTTGCGGTGCACCGCCCCGAACGCGTCGTCGACGTAGAGGTCGGCCAGGGCGGCGAGGCGGTCCGCGAGCTCGCCGCGCTGCGCGTCGTCCTTGGCGGTCTCCGCCGCCTCGAAGCGGACGTTCTCCAGCAGCAGGACGTCACCGTCCCCCAGCGCCGCCGCCTTCGCACGTGCGTCGTCCCCCGCGACGTCGGCCGCCAGCGGGACCGGCGTACCCAGCAGCTCGCCCAGGCGCGCCGCCACCGGTGCGAGGGAGTACTGCGGATCCGGTGCGCCCTTCGGACGGCCGAGGTGGGCGGCGACGATCACCCGTGCGCCGGCGTCCCGGAGGGCCTGCAGGGTCGGCAGGCTGGCCCGGATCCGGCCGTCGTCGGTGATGGCTCCGGTGCTCTTGTCGAGGGGGACGTTCAGGTCGGCGCGCAGCAGCACGCGCCGACCTGAGACGCCCTCGCCGAGGAGGTCGTCGACAGAGCGCATCAGAGCGACTTACCCACCAGCGACGTGAGGTCGACGAGGCGGTTGGAGTAGCCCCACTCGTTGTCGTACCAGCCGAGGACCTTGGCCATCGGACCGAACACCTTGGTCAGCTTCGCGTCGTAGATGCACGAGGACGGGTCGGTGACGATGTCGGTGGAGACGATCGGGTCGTCGGTGTACGTGAGGTAGCGCGCCAGCGGGCCGGAGGACGCGGCCTCGCGGTAGGCGGCGTCGATCTCGTCGGCCGACGCCTCACGGGTCAGCTGCACGGTGAGGTCGGTGGCCGAGCCGGTCGGCACCGGCACCCGGAGGGCGTAGCCGTCGAGCTTGCCCTTGAGCTCGGGCAGCACCAGGCCGATCGCCTTCGCGGCACCCGTGGAGGTCGGGACGATGTTCAGCGCGGCGGCCCGGGCCCGGCGGAGGTCCTTGTGCGGCCCGTCCTGCAGGTTCTGGTCGGCGGTGTAGGCGTGGATGGTCGTCATCAGGCCGCGCTCGATGCCGAAGGCGTCGTTGAGCACCTTGGCCAGGGGGGCCAGGCAGTTCGTGGTGCACGAGGCGTTGCTGATGATCGTCTGCGAACCGTCGTACTGGCCGTCGTTGACGCCCATGACGATGGTGATGTCGTCGTCGGTGGCGGGCGCCGAGATGATGACCTTCTTCGCCCCGCCGGCGTCGACGTGCTTGCGCGCGTCGGCGGCCTTGGTGAAGAAGCCGGTGGACTCGATGACGACGTCGACCCCGAGGTCGCCCCAGGGCAGCGCTGCCGGGTCGCGCTCGGAGAGGACCTTCATCGTGTTGCCGGCGATCTTGATGCCCTCGCCGTCGGCGGCGATGTCCTCGGGCAGCTTGCCGAGGATGCTGTCGTACTTCAGCAGGTGCGCCAGGACCTCGGGGCTGGTGAGGTCGTTCACCGCCACGATCTCGATGTCCTGACCGCTCGCCGCGGCCGCCCGCCAGAAGTTCCGCCCGATGCGCCCGAACCCGTTGATACCTACCCGGACCGTCACTGAAGACCTCCCATTGACCCGATGAAGCTGTCCACGGTGGCCGCACGTCGGCGGGCGGCCACGCTCGCCGAAACCCTATCGGTCCCCACGAGACCCGGCGTGGGGTCGCCTCCTGGCGGAGGGCCTACTGCGCGAGCATGTCGTCGGTGACGACGGATTCCGTGTCCGGGATGCCGAGATCCTTGGCCCGCTTGTCGGCCATGGCCAGCAGCCGGCGGATCCGGCCCGCGACGGCGTCCTTGGTCATCGCCGGATCGGCCCGCTGACCGAGCTCCTCCAGGGAAGCCTGCCCGAACTCCAGCCGCAGCCGGCCGGCCACCAGAAGGTGCTCGGGAGCGTCGCCAGCCAGGATCTCCAGGGCCCGCTCGACACGGGCGCTGGCGGCCACGGCCGCGCGCGCGGAGCGGCGCAGGTTGGCATCGTCGAAGTTGGCCAGCCGGTTGGCCGTGGCCCGGACCTCGCGGCGCATGCGCCGCTCCTCCCACGCCAGGACGGCGTCGTGCGCGCCCATCCGGGTGAGCAGCGCGCTGATCGCGTCGCCGTCCCGCACCACGACGCGGTCGGCGCCGCGGACCTCACGTGCCTTCGCGGCGATGCCCAGCCGGCGGGCTGCTCCGACGAGCGCCATCGCGGCCTCCGGCCCGGGGCAGGTGACCTCGAGCGACGAGGACCGACCCGGCTCGGTGAGCGAGCCGTGGGCGAGGAACGCCCCGCGCCAGGCGGCCTCGGCGTCGCTGATGCCACCGGAGACCACCGACGGTGGCAGACCCCGCACGGGACGGCCGCGCTGGTCGACCAGACCGGTCTGCCGTGCCAGGCCCTCGCCGTGCTTGGCGATCCGGACCAGGTAGCGCACACCCCGCCGGATGTTGCCGCCGGCGAGCACGCTGACGCCGCTCGTGTACCCGTAGACCTCGCTGATGTCGCGACGCAGCCTGCGCGCAACCGAGCCGGTGTCGAGCTCCGCCTCGATGACCACCCGGCCGCCCACGATGTGCAGGCCGCCGGAGAAGCGCAGCAGCGCGGTGACCTCCGCCTTGCGCTCGGAGGTCTTCGTGCACTCCACCCTGGAGAGCTCGTCCTTGACCATCGCGGTCATCGCCATCTACGGCGTCCCCTTCCCCCTGGAACCGACAGCGCCGCCGTCAGTCGCCGTCAGTTCCGATTCCCGATCGGACACCCGCAACGGGCTCACCGCACCCCGACCACAGCGGACAGGGCGGCGGCGAGACGCACGGGATCGTGCCGTGGTGCCCCGTCGAGCTCGGCCACCGGAGCCAGAACGAGCTCGGCGCCGCACTCACGTACCGCAGACAGGAGACCACGGCGGTCAACAACCGATTCAGCATCGGCGATCACGGTGTGCAACGCCACTCCGCCTAAGTGTGCCTGAAGGACACTCAAATGCTCCTCCGGTGAGAACCCGTCCGTCTCGCCGGGTTGCGGCTCCAGATTAAGCACCACGACCACCTTGGCCTGCGCCGCGGTCAGTGCCGCCCGCAGTTGCGGCACCAGGAGGTGCGGCAGGACGGACGTGAACCAGGAGCCGGGGCCGAGGGAGACGACGTCGGCCGCCGCGATGGCCTCGAGGACCGCCGGGTTGACCGGAGGGTCCGGCGGTGAGAGCAGGATTTCGCGCACCCGCCCGGGCGTGGTCGCGATCGCCACTTGGCCGCGGATGGTGCGGGTGCGGGCCGGGTCGTCGGGGTCGGTGCTCTCGACGCGGGCGAGGAGGTCGAGTGGGACGTCGGCCATCGGGAGCACCCGCCCGCACGCTCCGAGAAGCTCGGCCAGCTCGTCGAGTGCCCGGACGGTGTCGCCGTCGTGCATCTCGACCAGCGCGGTGAGCATCAGGTTGCCCACCGGGTGCCCGGCGAGCACGCCGGTGCCGCCGAACCGGTGGTGCAGCAGCTTGGCGATCTCCTGGGTGCGCTCGTCCTGGCCCGCGAGGGCGATCAGCGCCATCCGGAGGTCACCCGGCGGCAGCACCGGCATCTCCCGGCGGATCCGGCCGGAGGACCCGCCGTCATCGGCGACGGTGACCACCGCGGTGACGTCCGGCGTGATCTGCCGCCAGGCGCCCAGCGCGGCAGCCAGGCCATGTCCGCCGCCGAACGCGACCACCCGCGGCGGGCGCGCCGGGCCCACTCCCGGGCCCACTCCCGGGCCCTGGTCCGTGCCCACTACTCGCGGCCCAGGTCGCGGTGGCGGGCCGCCGCGGCGATGCCGTCGGCGGTGAGCCTGCGGGCGAACTCCTCGGCGATGGCGACGCTGCGGTGTTTCCCGCCGGTGCAGCCCACCGCCAGGGTCAGGTATCGCTTCCCCTCCCGCCGGTAGCCGGGGATCAGCAGCCGGAGCACATCGGTGTAGCGGTCCAGGAACTCGGCGGCGTCGTCCTGCCCGAGGACGTAGTCGCGCACCTCGGCGTCCTGCCCGGTCCGGGGGCGCAGCTCCGGGATCCAGTGCGGATTGGGCAGGAAGCGGGCGTCCACGACGAGGTCGGCGTCCAGCGGGAGGCCGTACTTGAAGCCGAAGCTCATGACCGTCGCGGTCAGTGGCGGCGTCTGGCCCTCCCGCGCGAAGGCGTTCTCGAGGGTGGCTCGCAACTGGTGCACGTTGAGGTCGCTGGTGTCGACCCAGAGGTCGGCCTCGCCGGCGATGCCGGTCAGCAGGGCGCGCTCCTCGGAGATGCCGTCGATGAGCGTCCCGGAGCCCTGGAGGGGGTGCTCGCGCCGCACCGATTCGTACCGGCGGACGAGCACGTCCTCGCGGGCGTGCACATAGATCACCCGCGGTCGGTGGCCGGCTTCGGAGAGCACCCGGATGGCCTCCTGCAGGTCGCTGGAGAAGGCGCGGCTCCGGACGTCGACGACGGCCGCGAAGCGGCGCAGATCACCGCGGGCGCCGAGCTCGACCATCGGCAGCAGGAGCGCAGGCGGCAGGTTGTCGACGACGAACCAGCCGAGGTCCTCCAGCACCCGTCCCGCGCTGTTCTTGCCCGCGCCGGAGAGCCCGGTGACGACGACGACGTCGAGGGGCTGGGTCTCCGTCGTCGCCGGATCGAGGCCGGGGACGCCGTCACCGTGCGGTCCGCCGTCCCGGCCGAGGTGGGCCTCGATCGTCACGAGGCGACCCGCCCGACCTCAGGGATGTCCCCGGCGGCGGCGCCTGGCCCGCCCCGCTCGGCGGGACCCTCCGGCGCCAACGTCGACTCCACCACGTCGTCCTTCACGGAGTCAGCGCCGTCGCCCGGCTCGGCGATCGCGAGCTGCACCGCCTCCGCCGTGCGCCGGCCGATGCCGGGCACGGCCATCAGCTCCTCGACGTTCGCCGCCCGAAGGCGCTTGAGCGACCCGAACTGCTTCATCAGTGCCTTCCGCCGCGTCTCCCCGAGACCGGGGACATCGTCCAACAGGGAGACCAGCATGCCGGTGGACCGCTTCTGCCGGTGATAGGTGATCGCGAAGCGGTGGGCCTCGTCGCGCACCCGCTGGAGCAGGTACAGCGCCTCGGAGGTGCGCGGGAGGATCACCGGGTCGCTCTCGCCGGGCAGCCACACCTCCTCCATCCGCTTGGCCAGGCCGCAGACGGCGACGTCCACGATCCCGAGCTCGGCCAGCGAGCGGCTGGCCGCGGCCACCTGCGGGGCGCCGCCGTCGACCACGAGCAGATTCGGCGGATAGGCGAACCGGCGCGGGCGGCCTTCCTCGGCCGCGACCCCCTGCTCGTCCTTGCGGTCGGACTCCTCCTTGAGGTGCCGCGCGAACCGGCGCCGCACCACCTCGGCCATCGCGGCGGTGTCGTCGGTTCCGTTCGTGACGGAGAACCGGCGGTAGTCGGACTTCTTCGCCAGACCGTCCTCGAAGACGACCATGCTGGCCACCACGTTGGTGCCCTGGACGTGCGAGATGTCGATGCACTCGATCCGCAGCGGGGCGTCCTGGAGATCGAGGGCCTCCTGCAGCTCGGACAGCGCGAGCGAGCGAGCGGTCAGATCGCTGGCGCGCTTCACCCGGTGCCGGGCGAAGGCCTCCTTGGCGTTCCGCTCGACGGTCTCGAGCAGGCTGCGCTTGTCGCCGCGCTGCGGGACCCGCAGCGAGACCTTCCCGCCGCGCAGCTCTTCGAGCAGCTCGGTGTAGACGTCGGCGTCGTCCGGCAGCTCGGGGACGAGCACCTCCCGGGGCACCGCCTCCCCCGCCTCGCCGACGCCGGTCTGCTCGTCCACGCCGCCGTAGACCTGCAGCAGGAACTGCTCGACCAGCTCCCCGGTGGTGACGGCCTCGACCTTGTCCACGATCCAGCCCCGCTGGCCGCGGACGCGACCGCCGCGCACGTGGAAGACCTGGACGGCCGCCTCCAGCTCGTCCTGCGCGAACGCGACGACGTCGGCGTCCGTGCCGTCGCCGAGGACGACGGCCTGCTTCTCCAGGGCCCGGCGGAGGGCGCCGAGGTCGTCGCGGAGGCGGGCCGCCTTCTCGTACTCCAGGTTCTCGGCGGCCGCAGCCATCTCGCGCTCGAGGCGCTTGATCATCGACTCCGTCCTGCCGGCCATGAAGTCGCAGAAGTCGTCGACGATCTCACGGTGCTCATCGGCGCTCACCCGGCCCACGCACGGTGCGGAGCACTTGCCGATGTAGCCGAGCAGGCAGGGGCGGCCGATCTGCCCGGCCCGCTTGAACACCCCGTTCGAACAGGTGCGCGCCGGGAAGACGCGGGTCAGGGTGTCGAGGGTCTCGCGGATCGCCCACGCGTGCGCGTACGGGCCGAAGTAGCGGACGCCCTTGCGCTTGGGCCCGCGCATCACCTGCAGCCGGGGGTACTCCTCGTTCAGCGTCACGGCCAGCGACGGGTAGCTCTTGTCGTCGCGGTAGCGGACGTTGAACCGCGGGTCGAACTCCTTGATCCAGTTGTACTCGAGCTGGAGGGCCTCGACCTCGGTGCCGACGACGGTCCAGTCGACGCTCGACGCCGTCGTCACCATCTGCCGGGTGCGGGGGTGCAGGCCCGCGACGTCGGCGAAGTAGCTGTTCAGCCGTTGCCGGAGACTCTTGGCCTTGCCGACGTAGATGACCCGGCCCGAAGGGTCGCGGAAACGGTAGACCCCGGGCGATTCCGGGATGCTGCCGACCGCCGGGCGGTACGTCGACGGGTCGGCCATGGGTCCAGGTTAGGTGGGTGGTGCGACAGACCGGAGGCGGCTCCGGACGTCATGTCCGGTTGGCGGGCCTCGTACGCAGCCGGCGCCTCCCCTGCCTGGTCGGCGAGGCACGGCGCCGCCGTCTACCGGGTCGCCGTGTAGGGGTACTGCTGGTCGAGCGCCAGGTTGAGCCGCAGGACGTTCACCCGCGGCTCCCCCAAGAATCCGAGATCACGCCCCGTCCGGTATCTCGCGACCAGCGCCTCGAGCTGCGCGACGGGGATGCCGCGGGTCTTCGCGACGCGTGCCTCCTGGATCGTGGCGTAGGCGGGGCTGATCTCCGGGTCGAGCCCCGAGGCGGACGCGGTCACGGCGTCCGCGGGGACGGCCGGGCGCGCCGGCGCACTGCCCTGGATGGGCACGACCTGTCCCTTCGAGTAGTCCGCGCCGAAGCGGGCGCATTCGACGGCAACGCCCCGGTAGGTGGCGAGGAACGGGTGCGCCGGGCACGCCTGATCGAGGCTGACGACGCGGGTGACCGTGCCCGAGTAGCCCGGGCCGGACCAGAACACCGCGAGCACCGCGCCGACGCCGTCCGGCGTGCAGAACGGCCGGGCGCCGTCGACCCCGTCGAGCCGGCCGACCGCCAGGCTCCGGGCGCACACCTGCGTCAGCAGGCTCTGCTTGCCCGTGCTGGCCTTGTCCGCCGGGTCGGGCAACGTGTCCACGATCGACTCCGGCCCCAGGTTGCTGGCGCTCGTGGCGGTCGGGTCGTAGCCGGCGCCGGCGGCCGACGGCCGCGACTGGAAGTACTGCGGCAGCGGCTTGCCGTCGGCGTCGGTGAAGCCCTGCCCGATGAGCCGTGAACCGACCACCTGGCCGTGCAGCGTGAGCAGCGAGCCGTTCGCGCGGGTCTGCAGGCCGGGCAGCTGCGCGATGCCGAAGACGACGAGCGGGTAGCCGATGCCGACGATCACGGTGAGCAGCAGCAGGATCCGCAGCGCCGCCACGGCGTTGCGCAGGTAGCTGGCGACAGCATTCATGGGGTTCAGCCGATTCCCGGGACGAACTGGATGACGAGGTCGATGACCTTGATGCCGAGGAAGGGCAGGACGAGGCCGCCCACGCCGTAGATCAGGAGGTTGCGGCGCAGCATCGCGCTGGCGCTGGAGGGTGTGTAGCGGATGCCACGCAGGGCGAGCGGGATCAGCGCGACGATGATGATCGCGTTGAAGATCACCGCGGACAGGATGGCCGACTCCGGCGAGTGCAGCCGCATGATGTTCAGCTTGTTCAGCCCGGGATACACCGCGGCGAACATGGCCGGGATGATCGCGAAGTACTTGGCCACGTCGTTGGCGATGGAGAAGGTGGTCAGGGCGCCGCGGGTGATCAGCAGCTGCTTGCCGATCTCCACGATCTCGATCAGCTTGGTCGGATCGGAGTCGAGGTCGACCATGTTGCCCGCTTCCTTGGCCGCCGAGGTGCCGGTGTTCATGGCCACCCCGACGTCGGCCTGAGCGAGGGCCGGCGCATCGTTGGTGCCGTCGCCGGTCATCGCGACGAGCTTGCCGCCCTCCTGCTCGCGCCTGATGAGAGCCATCTTGTCCTCGGGCTTCGCCTCGGCGAGGAAGTCATCGACGCCCGCCTCGTCCGCGATCGCCTTCGCGGTGAGCGGGTTGTCGCCGGTGATCATCACCGTCCGGATGCCCATCCGTCGCAGCGCGTCGAACCGTTCCCGCATGCCCCGCTTGACGACGTCCTTGAGCTGGATGACGCCAAGGACCCGGGGTGCCGCCGTGCCCCGCCGCTCGGCGACGAGCAGCGGCGTGCCGCCCGCCCCGCTGATGCCGTCGACGATCTCCCCGGTCAGCGGCGGGACCTCTCCGCCGCCGCTCCTGACCCAGGTCATCACGGCGCCCGCCGCCCCCTTGCGGATCTGGCGCTCCGCGTCGTCCCCCTCTGCCGTGAGGTCCACGCCGCTCATGCGGGTCTGGGCCGAGAAGTGCACGAACGTCGCATGCGTCAGCTCGCCCCGCGCACGCTCCCGAAGCCCGTAGCGCTGCTTGGCGAGCACGACGACCGACCGCCCCTCCGGCGTCTCGTCGGCCAGCGAGGACAACTGTGCGGCGTCGGCCAGCTCCGGAACCGCGACCTGGCCGACGGGCAGCAGGTCGGTGGCCTGCCGGTTGCCGAGGGTGACCGTGCCGGTCTTGTCGAGCAGCAGGGTGTCGACGTCGCCGGCCGCCTCGACAGCGCGGCCGCTCATCGCCAGCACGTTGCGCTGCACCAGTCGGTCCATGCCGGCGATGCCGATCGCGGAGAGCAGGGCACCGATCGTCGTCGGGATGAGGCAGACCAGCAGGGAGACGAGCACGATGCCCGTGATGCCGTTCCGGTCCAGCGCCGCGGTATCGGGGATTCCGGGCTGCTGCGCCTTGGAGAAGATCGCCAGCGGCTGCAGGGTCACCGTCGCCAGCAGGAAGATGATCGTCAGCGACGCGAGCAGGATGTTCAGCGCTATCTCGTTCGGCGTCTTCTGCCGGCTGGCCCCCTCGACCAGAGCGATCATCCGGTCGATGAAGCTCTGGCCCGGCTTCTGCGTGATCTGGACGACGATCCGGTCGGACAGCACCCGCGTGCCGCCCGTGACGGAGCTGCGGTCACCGCCGCTCTCCCGGATCACCGGCGCGCTCTCGCCGGTGATGGCCGACTCGTCGACGCTGGCGATGCCATCGATGACGTCACCGTCCCCGGGGATCACGTCGCCGGCCTCGCAGACGATGACGTCGCCCTGCCGCAGTTGCGGCGCGGGCACCGCCTCCTCAGGCCCGGACCAGTCGTCGCGGTCGACCAGGCGCCGAGCGACCGTGTCGGTCTTGGCTCGGCGCAACGCATCGGCCTGCGCCTTGCCGCGTCCTTCGGCGACCGCCTCGGCGAGGTTGGCGAACAGCACGGTGAGCCACAGCCAGACGACGATCAGCCACGCGAAGACCGAGGGCTGGAGGACGGCGATCACCGTGGTGAACGCAGCCCCGATCTCGACGATGAACATGACCGGGTTGCGCCACAGCGTGCCCGGGTTCAGCTTGCGGAGCGCGTCCGGCGTGGAGGTCCACAGCATCTTCGGGTCGAGCAGGCCGCCCTCGACGCGCCGCTGCGCGGCCGAGGAGGCGGGGCGCGGCTCGGCCGGCCCGCCCGGTGACGGCCAGAGGGTGGTGGTGGCAGACATCAGTGCAGCCCCTCCGCGAGTGGCCCGAGGGCGAGCGCCGGGAAGTACGTCAGTGCGACGACGATGAGGGCGACGCCGGTGAGCAGCCCGACGAACAGGAGCCGGTGCGTCGGCAGCGTGCCGTCGGACGCCGGCACCGGCTGCTGAGACGCCAGCGACCCCGCCAGGCCGAGAACGAAGATCATCGGCAGGAACCGCCCCAGCAGCATCACCGTCCCGAGCGCGTAGTTGTAGAAGACCGTGTTCGCGCTGAGGCCGGCGAATGCGCTGCCGTTGTTGTTCGCCGCCGAGGTGAACGCATAGAGCACCTCGGACAGGCCGTGCGGCCCGCTGTTGAGCATGCCGGCGCGGGCGATCGGGAGCGCCATCGCGATCCCCGTGCCGGTCAGTACGAGCGCCGGCGTGGTGAGCAGGTACAGCGAGGCGAACTTCAGCTCCCGCGCACCGAGCTTCTTACCGAGGTACTCCGGGGTCCGCCCCACCATGAGGCCGGCGACGAACACCGTGATCACGGCCAGGATCAGGATGCCGTACAGGCCCGAACCGGTACCGCCGGGAGCTACCTCCCCCAGCATCATGTTCAGCAGCGTCATGGCGCCGCCGAGGCTGGTGTAGGAGTCATGGAAGCTGTCCACCGAGCCCGTGGAGGTGAGGGTGGTCCCCGTGGCGAAGATCGCCGAGTCGGGTATCCCGAACCTCGTCTCGGTCCCTTCCGTCGAGGCCCCGACCGCCGTCGGGACGGTCCCGTGGTGGGTGCCCTGGAAGACGAGCATCAGGACGACGCTGCCGACGGCGAGCACGCCCATGACCGCCACGATCGCGTAGCCCTGGCGCTTGTCGCCGATCATCCGGCCGAAGGTGCGCGGCAGCGAGAACCCGATGCACAACAGGAGGAAGATCTCGATCCAGTTGGTCCAGGTGGTGGGGTTCTCGAACGGGTGCGCGGAGTTCACGTTGTAGAAGCCGCCGCCGTTGGTGCCGATCTCCTTGATGGCCTCCTGGCTGGCCACCGGTCCCCCGGTGATCGTCTGCTGGCCGCCGGCGAGGGTGTGGACCGTGGCGTAGTGGTGGAAGTTCTCGATCATTCCGGCGCCGACGAAGACGACGGCGGCGACGACCGAGAGGGGCAGCAGGATCCGTAGGCAGACGCGGGTGAGGTCCACCCAGAAGTTGCCCAGCCGGTCGGTGCGCGTGCGGGCGAAACCGCGCACGAGCGCGATCGCCACGGCGATGCCCACGGCCGCAGAGGCGAAGTTCTGTACCGCCAGCCCGGTCATCTGGACGACGTAGCCGAGGGCGCTCTCACCGGAGTAGGACTGCCAGTTGGTGTTGGTGACGAAGCTCGCCGCCGTGTTGAACGACTGGTCCGCAGTCATCTGCGGCACCGTGTACGGCGGCCAGATCAGGTGCTGCACGCGCAGCAGGCCGTACAGGAACAGAACCGAGACGACGCTGAACGCCAGCACCGACCGCAGATAGCGCTTCCAGGTCTGGTCGGCGTCCGGTGCGACCCCGCCGAGGCGGTAGATCACCCGCTCGACGGCGAGGTGCCGGGTGCCCGTCAGCACCCGGGCCATGTAGTCCCCGAACGGCACGTGCACCGCCGCCAGCGCCGCTGCCAGGGTCCCGAGAAAGACGACCCCGGCCCAGGTGCTGCTCATCAGAACTTCTCGGCAGAGACCAGAGCCACCACCAGGTAGATCGTCACCAGGATCGAGAGCAGGAGCCCGACGGCGTTTGCGGCGCTCATAGCTTCTCGGCCCCCAGGGCGGCGAGGGCGAGCACGGTGAAGACCGCGAGGATCACCAAGACGGCCCAGAAGTCGCCCATGGCGGACTCCCAACGACAGGGGGACCGCGGCGCGTTCCCCTCGCTCCCCGACGTTCGCAGGCGGGGCGTCACCAGTGAATTCCGGCCAGCAGGAAGATGTCACGCGCCGGTGAGCATCATTGCGCGATCATTGCGCCCTGTTGACGTGCTCCTGAGTCAGGCGATGTCGGCCGGGAATTGACGCGCGGCACGGGCGGTGCGCGCCCAGTGCACGAGCCCCAGGAAGGCGACCTCCACCAACGGCAGCCGGAGAAGGATCAGGCCAGGCGGGCCGGCGAACGGCGCGACGAGCCACATCACCACGGCGAGGCAGACGAAGACGTCCCGCTGGGCAGCGCGGCCGGAGGACCGGCGCCGCCCGATGACCATCGCGGCGACCAGGAAGAACCCGATGGCGGCCAGCCACACCGTGCCTGCGCCACCGGCTGCGCCGAGCCAGCGGGTCGGGAGGACGCCCAGAACGACCGCTGCTGCGGCGACGGGCCACAGCCAGAGCCGCGTCCTGGACGGGCGTTCCGTCGGCGAGAGCTCGTAGCAGTCGAGTTCCGTCGGCGGGTGGTCGGCGACCATCGCCGCCCGGTCCCGGTACACCGCCACGGACGGGTAGCGCGCCCTCACCAGTCGGACCAGGGGTTCGGGAACGGCGCCGGAGAGCCAGAGCGCCTCGATCCGGGCCTGCTCCGCCCGGATCCCCCGGGTCCCGGCGATGACATGGCCCCAGCACGCGACCGTGGCGAGGACGTGCCGGGCGTGCTGCTGCTCCTCGGCCGCCCCCTCGCTGCCGTACGCGTAGAAGCCGCAGGTGCAGTCCGGGTCGGGGGCAGCGTGTCCTCGCGGAGCCCCGCCCGGCCCCTCGGCGCGCAGGCAGCGCGCGGTGTTGAGGCCGTCGCACCACGGGGGGTCGCTGAACAGGGGGTGCAGCCCCCCGCCCGGTCCGATGCGGAAGGTACGGAGGGCGCGGATCTCACCGACCTGCGGCTCGTAACCGCCCCAGGATTCCATGGCCTCTCCCCCGGCGGCTACCGAGCCGGAGCAGGTTCCCGCCGTGGCGCGGGTCGAGCCGGCTCAGCCGGGGCGGGGGCAGGCTCCGCCAGCGGCAGTACGTCGATGCGACGCCGTTCCTTGCCGATGTTCCCCATGCCGTCGAGGGTACGCAGACTCGGGCCCGAGGACGGCGATCAGGATCGCGTCAAGAATGGATCCGCCGGCGTCGGGATCGCGTCAAGTCCATGGCGGCCGAACGCAGTGCCGGGGCTCCATGGAGGGATGTCGAGCGCAGCGATCTCCGATAGCATCCAACTCGCCGGTTTCCTGCTGGGTGGCTGGGCACTGTTCCGGTTCACGGACTGGATCTATCGGCGGGGTCAGGGCCGACCGGACAACCCGGGCAGTGCAGGGCCGGCCGCCCCTGAGGCGCTCTTGACGCCGGAAACACCGATCAGGCGCCCGATCGTGGACGATCATGTGTGGCATGGCCCGCGGGACGCTGCGTATCTATCTCGGCGCCGCGCCAGGCGTGGGGAAGACGTTCGCCATGCTCGGCGAGGCGCACCGCCGCTCGTCCCGGGGCACTGATCTCGTCGTCGGTCTTGTCGAGACACACGGCCGGCGGCGCACAGCCGAACAGCTCGAGGATCTCGAGGTCCTCCCCCGGCGGCAGGTCGAGTACCGCGGCATCACGCTGACAGAGCTCGACGTCGAGGGCGTGCTGGCCCGGCACCCGGAGGTCGTCGCCATCGACGAGCTGGCGCACACGAACGTGCCGGGTTCCAGGAATCCGAAACGATGGCAGGACGTCGACGAGATCCTCGACGCCGGGATCGACGTGCTGACCACGGTCAACATCCAGCACCTCGAGAGCCTCAACGACGTCGTCCAGCAGATCACCGGCGTCGAGCAGCAGGAGACGGTGCCGGATGCGGTGGTCCGCCGCGCCGACCAGATCGAGCTCGTCGACATGTCGCCGGAGGCGCTGCGCCGCCGCATGGCGCACGGCAACGTCTATCCGCTGGAACAGGCGGATGCGGCGCTGGGCAACTACTTCCGGGTCGGCAACCTCACGGCCCTGCGAGAACTGGCCCTGCTGTGGCTCGCCGACCGGGTGGACGAGGGATTGCGTCGGTACAAGGCAGAGCACCACATCGACCACGTGTGGGAAGCCCGGGAACGGGTGGTCGTGGCCCTCACCGGCGGCCCCGAAGGGGAGACGCTGATCCGCCGGGCGTCACGGGTGGCACAGCGCTCCGGGGGCGCCCTGCTCGCCGTGCACGTGCTGTCGTCGGACGGGCTGGCGGGCGCCTCACCCACCGGGCTGCGCAGCCTGCGAACGCTGGTCGAGAGCCTCGGCGGCAGCTATCACCAGGTCGTCGGCGACGACGTCGCGGCGGCCCTGCTCGAGTTCGCGAGGAGCGTCGACGCGACGCAGCTGGTCATCGGCACGAGTCGCCGGTCCCGCTGGGCGCGAGCCGTCCGCCGCGGCTTCGGCGGCCAGGTCATCGCCGACTCCGGCGACATCGACGTGCACATCGTCACGCATTCGGCAGCCGGTTCCCGGGGCTGGCGGCTGCCCCCGCTGACGAGTGCGCTCACAGCCCGCCGCCGCTGGCTGGGGATGCTTCTTGCGGTCGTCGGCGTCCCGGTGCTCATCGTGCTGCTGAAGGCCGGGGGCGCCGGTGTGTCGCTGTCGGTCGTGCTGATGGCGTTCCTGCTCCTGGTGCTCGCCGTGGCCCTGCTCGGCGGCCTCTGGCCGGCGCTGGCCGCGGCGGTTCTCGGCGGCCTGGCGGAGAACTGGTTCTTCGTCGATCCGACCGGGCGCCTGACCGTGAACAAGGTGGACGACATCGTGTCCCTCCTCGGCGGGCTCGTGGTGGCGGTCACCGTCGCAACCGTCGTCGACCGCTCCGCGGCGCGGGCCACCGTGGCGGCCAGGTCGCAGGCGGAGACCGCCATGCTCGCGTCCCTGTCGCGGTCCGTGCTGGCCGGTGACCGTGGGTTGGCCAGCCTGCTCGAGCAGATTCGCGAGGCCTTCGGCCTGCGCGCCGTGTCGATGGTCGAACACACGCCGGAGGGCAACCGTGTCGTGGGCACGTGCGGCCAGCCGGACGACCCCGGACCCGACGAGACCCTCGACGAGGTCGCGGTGACCGACACGCTCGCGCTCCGGCTGACGGGGCGGACGCTGCCGGTCGGCGAGCGGCGGGTGCTGGTCGCCTTCGCCGAGCAGGCGGCCGTCGCCCTGCAGCAGGGCCGGCTGGCGGCCCAGGCCGCCGAGGCCGACCGGCTGGCCGCCGGCAACAGCATGCGCTCCGCCCTGCTCGCCGCCGTCAGCCACGACTTGAGAACCCCACTGGCGGGCATCAAGGCCGCCTCGTCGGCACTCCGCTCCGTGGACCTGCAGCTCGACGAGACCGACCGCGCCGAGTTGGTGACCACGATCGACGAGTCGGCGGACAGACTGTCCGGGCTGGTGGACAACCTGCTCGACATGAGCCGGCTGCAGGCGGGAGTGGTGAGTCCCCGACTCACCCCGTGTGACCTTCCCGCGGTCGCATACGCTGCCCTGACCTGGCTGGACGTCCAGGAGCGCGCGCGGATCGAGCTGGATTGGCCGGCTGACGTGCCCGCCGCACTCGCCGATCCCGGCCTTCTGGAGCGCGTCGTGGCCAATCTCGTGAGCAACGCCGTGCGCCACGCGCCGGCCGGCCCGGTAGCCCTGACGGCCGGCGCGGTGGACGACCACGTGGAGCTCCGGGTGATCGACCACGGCCCGGGCGTCGCCTCCGTCGATCGGGATGTTCTGTTCGCGCCCTTTCAGCGGCTCGGGGACTCCCCTTCCGGGCAAGGGGTCGGTCTCGGCCTCGCCGTGGCGCGCGGGCTGACCGAGGCCATGGGCGGCACGCTGACGGCAGAGGACACGCCCGGCGGAGGTCTCACCATGGTCGTGTCCCTGGAGGCCGCGGTCGTACCTGTGGTTCCGCCGGCCCCGCTCCGCACGCCGTGAGCCGCGTGCTGGTGGTCGACGACGACCCGCAGCTGACCCGGGCTCTCCGGATCACCCTGCACGCGGCCGGCTACGACGTATCGTCGGCAGCTGACGGCCGAACAGCGCTGGCGAAGACCGCAGAGGACCACCCGGACCTCGTCGTCCTGGACCTCGGACTTCCCGACCTGGACGGCACGGACGTGCTCGCCGGGCTCCGGCCGTGGTTCACCGGTCCCGTGCTGGTCCTCTCGGCGCGTGCCGACAGCCAGGACAAGGTCGGTGCGCTGGACGCGGGGGCCGACGATTACGTGTCGAAGCCCTTCGACATGGGCGAGCTGTTGGCCCGCCTGCGCGCCCTGCTCCGCCGCGGGGGGCCGGAGCCTGACGACCCGGTCGTGCGCACCGACCACTTCACCGTCGATCTGGCCGCCAGGCAGGTGACGGTGGACGGCGCCGTCGTGCGGCTCACCCCGACCGAGTGGGGGCTGCTGTCGATCCTCGTGCGCGCGCCCGGTCGTCTCGTGGGCCAGCGGCAGCTGCTGCAGTCGGTCTGGGGCCCGGCCTACGAGCGGGAGACGCACTACCTGCGGGTCTACATGGCCCAACTGCGCCGCAAGCTGGAGCCCGACGCCGCCCATCCGCGATACCTGCTCACCGAGCCCGGAATGGGCTACCGCTTCAGGCCCTGACCCGGGTCAGCCCACGTGCACCCGGGGACGACGGTTGCGGTCCGGCTCGGCCTCCCTCAGCACCTCCCGGGTCACCGGCGCGACCTCCCCGGAGCCGGTGAACAGGAACCTCAGGACGTTGGCCAGCGGGTTGCCCTCCGTCCATTCGAAGTAGATGTGCGGCACCTTGCCGGTCTCGTCCCGGACGTCGAGCAGGAGCGCGGCCAGAGCGTTGGGCACGCTGTTGCTGTGCATCGTGACCACCCGGTACCGCCCGTGGACGACCTCCCCGTGCACGTTCAGCGTGGACTCGAAATCCGAGGGGTCCCCGACAGTGACCTCGGCGAAGACGATGTCCTCGTCGGGCAGGTCGTGGTCGTTCTTGATCTGCCAGAGCTTCTCGCGGTACTCGGCCTCGTCCCGGCTGTCGGGCTCGTTGGCCACCAGACGGAGCTTGCGGCGTGAACAGTCCCGGACGAACAGCTGCGCCAGGGGGTCCAGATGCACCTCGGTCACCCGGAGCTCCAGGGAGCGGGACAGCCGGGACACCAGCGACAGCACGAGGATGGCCGCGATGAAGCACGCGGCGATCTTCACGCCGTCGGGACGTTCGACCACGTTGGCGCCGGTGGTGTACAGGAAGATCGTCGCGATGACGCCGAACGCGACGGCCAGGCGGCGCTGGTGTGCCCGTCGAGCCGCGAGGGTGACGGCGACGGCGGCGGAGGTGATCAACACCAGGACGCCGGTGGCGTAGGCCCCACCCTGGGCGTTGACGTCGGCCCGGAAGATCCACGTGATGAGGAATGCGATCGCGGTCAGCACCAGGACGAGCGGCCGCACCGCCGCGGCCCAGTCGGGAGCCATGCCGTACCGGGGCAGGTATCGCGGGATGAGGTTGAGGAGCCCGGCCATCGCCGAGGCGCCGGCGAACCACAGGATCGCGATCGTGGACGCGTCGTACGCCGTTCCGAAGCCATTGCCCAGGTAGATGTGCGCGAGGTAGGCCAGCGCACGACCGTTGGCCTGGCCGCCGGGCTGGAACTGCGCCGGGGGGATCAACAGCGTGGTGATGAAGCTGGTCGTGATCAGGAAGACGCTCATGATCAGCGCGGCGGTGGTCAGCAGGCGCTTGGCGCCCCGGATGCGCCCCACCGGCCGTTCCTCGGTGTCGCTGGGGTCGCCCTCCACGTGCGGCATGACGGCCACACCGGTCTCGAAGCCCGACAGACCGAGCGCCAACTTCGGGAAGACGAGCAGCGCCACCCCGATCATGGCCAGTGGGTTGCCGTGCTCCGCGACCAGGGCCGCACCCCAGTGGGCGACGAGGCCATGGGCCGTGACCACGTGCCACAGACCGACCACGACCACGACCACGTTCAACGACAGGTACACGGCCACCAGGGCGACGGCCACACCGATGGCCTCGGTGAAGCCCTTCAGGAAGACCGCGCCGAGCAGGGCCAGCAGGAACAGCGTGACGGCGACCTGGTGGCCGTGCAGCAGGGTGGGCACGTTCGGGTTCTCCACGACGTGGGCCGTGGCGTCCGCCGCCGACAACGTCATCGTGATGATGAAGTCGGTGGCCGCGAATCCGAGCAGGACGAGGACGAAGATCTTGCCCTTCCAGAACGGCAGCAGCCGCTCCAGCATGGCGATCGAGCCCTCGCCGCGCGGGCTCTCCTCGGCCACCCTCCGGTAGACCGGCAGGGCGCCGAACAGCGTCAGCGCGACGAGCACCAGGGTCGCGATCGGCGACAGCAGCCCGGCCGCCAGCGCAGCGATGCCGGGTTGGTAGCCGAGGGTGGAGAAGTAGTCGACCCCGGTGAGGCACATGACCTGCCACCAGGGATGCCGGCGGTGCAACGTCTCCGGGCGCGCGTGGGCGCCGGGGAAGATCTGATTCTTGCGCGGCCGGCCCTGGAGCAGCCAGTCACGGAAGGGGGCTGCCGCCCGGCCGGGCACCCGTGTATCCGTGGGGGCGACCACCTGCGCTCACCTGTGCCTCTGTCCGCCGAACCGGCTTCCGACTCCGGCCTTCGACGCTACGGCCGCACCGAGCGCGACCTCGGCTCGGAGCGGTTCTGCGGGCGCAAAGATTCCGTCAAGATCCGGGGGCGGGCAGGCCGCCGGGGATGGTCGCGCCCCGGCAACGTCCAGGGCAATTCAGCCCGTGGGTCCGTCGAGCCGCTCGTCCAGCCACTCGACGAGGTCGTCGACGACCTCGTCGCGGTTGGTCTCGTTGAACACCTCGTGCCGCGCCTCGGGGTACACGTGCTGGTCCACCGGCAGCCCCCGGTCACGGAGCAGCGCGGCGAGCGCGGTGACCTGGCCGGCGTTCTCCCCGCCGACGGGGTCCCGCTGACCGGACAGCAGCAGCACAGGCAGCCCCTCGGGCAGGTTCGCCACCGCCTTCGGGGTCGCCGCACCCAGCCCCAGCCCGAAGACCCCGGCCGCGTAGGCAGCGGTCAACGGCATCGCGTCACCGGTCAGCGGGTCGGCCACGTAGGCGTCGACCTCCGACGGGTCACGGGAGAGCCAGTCGAAGGGCGTCCGGGCGGGCTCGAACGGCTGATTGAAGGCGCTCAGCGCGTCCAGTGCGTTGTCTCCCGCACCGGCGGCCACCGCCTCTTCCAGCGCCGTCACCATGTCGGCGAGCTGCGGGGACACGCCGATCGGCCCGGAGAGCACGAGGCCCGCCAGCTCGGACCCGTCCCGCTCGGCCCCGGCCAGTGCGATCATGGAACCCATCGAATGGCCCAGCAGCACCCGCGGAACCCCGGGGTGCTGCTCCGCCATCAGCAGTTGCACGGCGTGGACGTCGTCCAGGATCCGGTCGACGCTGGGGCCGCCGAATCGCCCGATGCCGGTGCTCTCCGCGGTCCGGCCGTGCCCGCGCAGGTCCATGGCGTAGACGGCCAGGCCACGTGCGGTGAGCGCCGCCGCCAGCCGCCCGTACCTGCCGGAGTGCTCCGAGGCGCCGTGGACGATCTGGACCACGCCCCGGACGTCACCGTCCGGTTCCCATCGCCGATAGGCCACCGAGACCCCGTCGACCGCCTTCAGCAACCGCACGTCTCCGGACGACGACGTCATCGAACGCTCCTCTCGGGTCAGCTGGCCTTCTTGCGGGCCCGCTTCTTCGGCGCGGCCGCTGCCGCGACGGCGTCCGGGTCCAGGTGCATCGCGAGGTAACGACCGGTGTGGCTCTCGGGCACGGTGGCCACGAACTCCGGCGGCCCTTCGACGACGACCGTTCCGCCACGGAATCCGCCCTCGGGACCCATGTCGATGATCCAGTCGGCGCTCTTGATCACGTCCAGGTTGTGCTCGATCACGACGACCGAGTTGCCCTTGTCGACCAGGCCCTGGAGCACCAGGAGGAGCTTGCGGATGTCCTCGAAGTGCAGGCCCGTCGTCGGCTCGTCGAGCACGTAGATCGTGCGTCCGGTGGACCGCTTCTGCAGCTCGCTGGCCAGCTTGACCCGCTGCGCCTCGCCGCCGGAGAGGGTGGGAGCGGGCTGACCGAGCCGCACATAGCCGAGGCCGACGTCGGTGAGGGTCTTCAGGTGCCGGGCGATCGGCGGGATGGCCGCGAAGAACTCGGCGGCCTCCTCGATGGGCATGTCGAGGACCTCGGCGATCGTCCTGCCCTTGTAGTGCACCTCGAGGGTCTCCCGGTTGTACCGGGCGCCCTTGCAGACCTCGCACGGGACGTAGACGTCCGGCAGGAAGTTCATCTCGATCTTGATGGTGCCGTCGCCCGAGCACGCCTCGCAGCGGCCGCCCTTGACGTTGAAGGAGAACCGGCCGGGCAGGTAGCCCCGCATCTTGGCCTCGGGCGTCTGCGCGAAGAGCTTGCGGACGTGGTCGTAGACGCCGGTGTAGGTGGCGGGGTTGGACCGGGGCGTGCGACCGATCGGCGACTGGTCGACGTGGACGACCTTGTCGAGCTGGTCGAGCCCGGTGATCGTGCGGTGCCGACCGGCCACCATCCGGGCGCGGTTCAGCTGGTTGGCCAGCGTCGTGTACAGGATGTCGTTGACCAGGGTCGACTTCCCCGAGCCGGAGACACCGGTGACCGCGACGAAGCAGCCGAGCGGGAACGTGACGTCGACGCCGCGCAGGTTGTGCTCGCGGGCGCCCTTGACGACGAGCTCGCGGCCCGGCTCGGGCACCCGCCGCTCCTTCGGGACGGCGATCTCTCTCCGACCGGACAGGTACTGCCCGGTGAGCGACGTCTCGCTGGCCAGCAGGTCGGCGACGGTACCGCTGACGACCACTTCGCCGCCGTGTTCCCCGGCGCCCGGGCCGATGTCGACCACCCAGTCAGCGATCTTGATCGTGTCCTCGTCGTGCTCGACGACGATCAGCGTGTTGCCCATGTCGCGCAGCCGCAGGAGGGTCTCGATCAGCCGGGAGTTGTCCCGCTGGTGCAGGCCGATCGACGGCTCGTCCAGGACATAGAGGACACCGACGAGGCCGGAGCCGATCTGGGTGGCCAGCCGGATCCGCTGCGCCTCACCGCCGGCGAGGGTCGCCGCCGGCCGGTCGAGCGACAGGTAGTCCAGGCCGACGTCCACGAGGAAGGACAGCCGGGCCTGGATCTCGCGGAGCACGCGGTCGGCGATCGCCTTCTCCCGCTCCGCGAGCTCGAGCGCACCCAGCCACTGGGACGCTTCGCCGATCGACAGGTTGGTGACCTCGGCGATCGACCGGCCGGAGAGCTTGACCGCCAGAATCTCCGGCTTGAGCCGGGTGCCGTGGCAGACGGGACAGGGCACGTCGCGCATGTAGCCCTCGTACTTGTCCCGCATGTAGTCGCTGTCGGTGTCCTCGTGCCGGCGCTCGAGGAACGGCAGCACGCCCTCGAAGGCGGCGTAGTAGCTGCGTTCCCGGCCGTACCGGTTCTTGTAGCGGACGTGCACCTGGTCCGGCGAGCCGTGCAGCACGGCCTTCTGCACCTTGGCGGGCAGCCGCTCCCACGGGGTGTCCATCGAGAAGCCGATCTGCTGGGACAGACCGGTGAGCAGCCGGGTGAAGTACTCGTTGCTCATCGAGCCGGCCCACGGCGCGACGGCACCTTCGCCGAGGCTCTTCTCGGGGTCGGGGATGACGAGCTCGGGGTCGACCTCCTTGCGGGTGCCGATGCCCGTGCACTCCGGGCAGGCGCCGAACGGAGAGTTGAACGAGAACGACCGCGGCTCCAGAGCCTCGAACGACAGCCCGTCGTCCACGCAGGCCAGGTGCTCGGAGAAGGTGCGCTCGCGCCCGGGGTCGTCCTCTACCAGGTCGACGAAGTCGAGGACGACGAGGCCGCCGGCCAGGCCCAGGGCGGTCTCCACCGAGTCGGTCAGCCGGCGCTTGGCGCTCTCCTTGACCGTCAGCCGGTCCACGATCACCTCGATCGTGTGCTTCTCCTGCTTCTTCAGCTTCGGCGGCTCGGTGAGCGGGTGCACGACGCCGTCGACCCGGACACGGGAGAAGCCCTGGGTCTGCAGCGAGCTGAACAGGTCGGCGTACTCGCCCTTGCGGGCGCGCACGACCGGAGCGAGCACCTGGAACCGGGTGCCCTCCTCCATGGCGAGCACCTGGTCGACGATCTGCTGTGGCGTCTGCCGGGAGATCGGCTTGCCGCAGTTCGGGCAGTGCGGCTGGCCCGCCCGCGCGTAGAGCAGGCGAAGGTAGTCGTAGACCTCGGTGATGGTGCCGACGGTCGACCGCGGGTTGCGGTTGGTGGACTTCTGGTCGATCGAGACGGCCGGCGACAGACCCTCGATGAAGTCGACGTCCGGCTTGTCCATCTGGCCGAGGAACTGCCGGGCGTACGCCGACAGCGACTCGACGTAGCGACGCTGCCCCTCGGCGAAGATGGTGTCGAAGGCGAGGCTCGACTTGCCGGAGCCCGACAGCCCCGTGAAGACGATCAGTGCATCACGGGGAAGGTCGAGGTGGACGTCCTTGAGGTTGTGCTCTCGGGCGCCGCGGACGACGAGCCGGTCCATGTAATCCCTGTCGGTCGCTGTGGCGGTGACGCGGCGTTGCCGCGCCATTGGTTCTGCGCTGTCTCCTGCTGTGGCGGCGCTACCGGGTCGGCCGGACGCCACCCCCGGACGCGCCGGACGGCGTCGTCCGGCCGCGGTCAGACGGGGGCCGCGGTGGAGGCCACGGTGGGGTCGAAGACCGGTGCGTACCGGCGCCACGGCTTCCGGCGCTCCAGCTCTTCGGCCACCCAGAGTAGTCGTCCTTCGGCTCCCGGGGGGCCGACGAACTGGACCGCCAAGGGCAGCCCCTCGGGCCGGTTACCCGCAGGGAGAACAAGCGCCGGGAGACCCGCGAGATTCCACGCCGCCGTCCACGGAGCCCACCGTGCGTTGGCCGTCACATTCGCCAGGAAGGACCGCTCGTGCCACGGACGGGCGGCCAGCGGCGGCCCGGTCGTGACGGGGGTGAGCAGCAGGTCGACGTCCTCGAAGAAGCCGGCCATCCGCTCGCGGAACCGTTCAGCGGTACGGGGGCGCACGAGACCGGCACTGCGGAGGGCGCGCCCGATCCGCGCGTGGGTGCGGCTGCGCGGCTGCAGCTCGTTGCGCAGGATACCGAGTTGCTCCGCGTCGTCCTCGGCCCCGGCCATCCAGCGGGCGAGCGCCCCGACCGCGGCACCGGTGCTGACCGGCGGGTTGCGCTGCACGACCGTGTGCCCCGCCGCGGTGAGCAGCGACACGACCGCATCGACGGCGCCCCTCGTCGGGCCGTCGGCGCGGAGGCCCGGCACCGGCGACCGGGTGGACACCGCGATCCGTAGGGGGCGGGCCGGGGCCTCCAGCGGGGCGGGCGCCTGGCCGGCCAACACCGCCTGCACCAGGGCGAGATCGGCCACCGTCGTCGCCAGGGCGCCGTTCTCCGCCATACCCGACCAGCTGTCCAGGCCGATCTCGGCCGGGACGACCCCACGGCCCGGCTTCAGGGTGACCAGCCCGCACGCCGCGGCAGGGAGCCGCAGCGACCCCATGCCGTCGTTGCCGTGCGCCACCGGGACGCAGCCCGCGGCGACCGCCGCGGCACTGCCGCCCGAGCTGCCGGCGGGAGAGCGCGCGGTGTCCCAGGGGTTGCGGCTCACCGTGCCCGGGCCGTCGGTCGTGCCGTAGAGGCACAGCTCCGGTACCCGGGTGATGCCCACGATGATCGCGCCGGCCTTGCGCAGCCGGGCGACCACCGGGTGGTCACGCGGCTCCGGGCCGGAGTTCCGGGCCACGGAGCCGTCCGTGCACACCTCCCCCGCCACGGCCACGTTGTCTTTCACCGCGATCGGGACGCCGGCCAGCGGCAGCGCGAAGCGGGTGAGTGCGGTGTCCACGGCGTGCGCCTCGGCGAGTGCGGCCTCCCGGCGCAGGACCCGGAAGGCGCCGATCCGGCCGTCGACGGCGTCGATGTGGGCCAGATGCGCCCGGACGACGTCCACGGCCGACACCTCGCCCGAGTGCACCAGCCGCACGATCTCCGTGGCCGGGAGGCCGACCGTCCGGTCGGCGCCCTGAGCTGTGCTCTGAGCTGTGCCCGGACCTGTGCTCGGAGCTCCGCTAGCGTCCATACCTGGACCGTAACGACAGTCGCCGACACTTTCCGATCGGAGTCCCGATGACCGCCTCTCCCTACACCGGTGACGTCGAGGTGGGCGGCCCGGCGCAGGTCCGGGAACTGCCCGGACTGACCATCTCGAAGCTCGCGGTCAGCGACATGGCCAACAACGCCTACCTGCTGCGCGACAAGGCGACCGGTGAGGCCTTGCTCGTCGACGCGGCGGCCGACCCGGAGGCGCTGCGCTCGCTCATCGGGGACGCCGACGTGCGCACGGTCGTCACCACACACGGACACTGGGACCACCATCGGGCACTGCCCGAGATCGTCGCTGACACGGGTGCGGTCACGGTCGCCCACGCGGCGGACGCCGCCGACCTGCCCGTGCCGGTTCAGCGGACCGTCACGCACGGCGACACGGTGACCGTCGGGGAACAGAGCCTCGAGGTGATCCACCTGCGCGGTCACACGCCCGGCAGCATCGCGCTCGTCTGGCGCGGTCGGGGGGACGCGGGCGTGCACCTCTTCACCGGCGACAGCCTGTTCCCGGGGGGTCCTGGGAGGACAACAACTCCGGAGAACTTCACGTCGTTGATGAACGACTTGGAGGAGCGCATCTTCGGTCCTCTCGATGACTCGACCTGGTTCTACCCAGGGCACGGAAACGACTCGACGATCGGCGAGGAGCGGCCACACCTCGGCGAGTGGCGAGTCCGGGGCTGGTGAATCAGGCCATCCCGACTGGAAGCCCAGGCACGTAGCCGCGATGGCCCGGACACCGTCAGTCGGTACCAGTCGATGAGCGGCGGGCACACTGGACCGCCGTCAGAAGACTCGCCGACGCAGGAGGTGCGCCAAAGCCGTGGCGATGCAGGCCGACCCGAGGTGGACTACCCGTGGATGGGGTTACCGGGTCAAGTCCCAGGATCAGACCCTCCGCGCTATCACCCGGATCGTCACGCTCGCGGCCGGTCGGAATTACGTCTG
>JAODNN010000052.1 GCA_025465355.1 Blastococcus sp.
GTAGAGTGTCGGGCGGTACGAGCCCCGCCGAAGCCTCGGCATGCTCGCTCAATCCGCAGACCGCCGAGAGTCGGCCCCGCCGCGCCCTGCGCAGCCGGCCGGCCCCGCCCCCTGGAGCGACATGACCGCCAGCACGAAAACCCGCGTACTGACCGACGGTGACTTCAAGGTCGCCGACCTCTCCCTGGCCGGCTTCGGCCGCAAGGAGATCCAGCTCGCCGAGCACGAGATGCCCGGCCTCATGGCGCTGCGGGCCGAGTACGGCGACGCGCAGCCGCTGGCCGGCGCCCGCGTCGCCGGCTCACTGCACATGACCGTGCAGACCGCGGTCCTCATCGAGACCCTGACCGCCCTCGGCGCCGACGTGCGCTGGGTCAGCTGCAACATCTTCTCCACCCAGGATCACGCCGCCGCGGCGATCGTCGTCGGTGACGGCACGCCCGAGGAGCCCGCCGGCGTTCCGGTCTTCGCCTGGAAGGGCGAGACGCTGCCTGAGTACTGGTGGTGCACCCAGCGTCTTTTCGAGTTCCGTGACGAGTCCGGCGCAGTCGTCGGCCCCAACATGCTGCTCGACGACGGCGGCGACGCCACGCTGCTCGTGCACCTCGGCACCCGCTTCGAGGCCGACGGCGTCGTCCCCGACACCACCGAGGCCGACTCCGAGGAGTACGGCGTCATCCTCGACACGCTGCGCAGCACGCTGGCCGAGGACGGCCAGTACTGGACCCGCATCGGCCAGAACATCAAGGGCGTCACCGAGGAGACGACCACCGGCGTCATGCGGCTCTACGAGCTCGCCCGCGACGGCCGCCTCCTCTTCCCCGCGATCAACGTCAACGACTCGGTGACCAAGAGCAAGTTCGACAACCTCTACGGGGTCCGCCACTCGCTCGTCGACGGCATCAACCGGGCGACGGACGTGATGATCGGCGGCAAGGTGGCGGTCGTCTGCGGCTACGGCGACGTCGGCAAGGGCTCTGCGGAGTCCCTCCGCGGCCAGGGCGCCCGCGTGATCGTGACCGAGATCGACCCGATCTGCGCCCTCCAGGCGGCGATGCACGGCTACGAGGTGACCACCCTCGACGAGGTGATCGGCAAGGCCGACATCATCATCACGACGACCGGCAACAAGGACATCATCAGCGCCGAGCAGCTGGCCTCGACGAAGCACCAGGCGATCATCGGGAACATCGGCCACTTCGACAACGAGATCGACATGGCCGGACTTGCCCGCACCCCGGGCGTCACGAAGACGAACATCAAGCCGCAGGTCGACGAGTGGCGGTTCGAGGACGGCCACACGATCATCGTGCTCTCCGAGGGCCGTCTGCTGAACCTGGGCAACGCCACCGGGCACCCCAGCTTCGTCATGAGCGCGTCCTTCTCCAACCAGACGCTCGCCCAGATCGAGCTGTGGACCAACCGATCGGCCTACGAGGGCAAGACCCCCGGCGTCACGGTGCTCCCGAAGAAGCTCGACGAGCACGTGGCGCGGCTGCACCTCGACGCGCTCGGCGTGAAGCTGACCGAGCTGACCAAGGCTCAGGCCGATTACATCGGCGTCCCCGTCGAAGGGCCGTTCAAGAGCGACCACTACCGGTACTGATCTGATCCGGAACGAGTACGGCTCACCCGCCCGGGCATCTCACCCGGGCGGGTGGGCCAACTTTCGCCCCGACCAGCGCAGAATGGGCGCCGTGCCACCCACCGCTCCGCAGAACGGGCCCAGTCGCGGCCGTGTCCTGGTCGTCGATGACGACGCCGCCCTCGCCGAGATGCTCGGCATCGTGCTGCGGCGCGAGGGGTACGAACCGGCGTTCGTCTCCGACGGCAACCGTGCGGTCGGGGTCTTCCAGCAGACCCGGCCCGACCTGGTGCTCCTGGACCTGATGCTGCCCGGTCGCAACGGTCTGCAGATCTGCCAGGACATCCGTACCCAGTCGACGGTGCCGATCGTCATGCTCACGGCCAAGGGCGACACGATCGACGTCGTCCAGGGGCTGGAGGCCGGCGCTGACGACTACGTCACCAAGCCGTTCAAGCCCGTGGAGCTGGTCGCCCGGGTCCGGGCACAGCTGCGCCGCGGCGAGACCGGGCAGGCGGAGAACCTCAGCATCGGTGAGCTGCAGATCGACGTCCCGGCGCACCAGGTGACCAGGGACGGCGTCCCGATCGCCCTGACGCCGCTGGAGTTCGACCTGCTGGTGGCGCTGGCGCGCAAGCCGCGTCAGGTGTTCACCCGCGAGCTGCTGCTCGAGCAGGTCTGGGGCTACCGGCACGCGGCCGACACCCGCCTGGTCAACGTGCACGTGCAGCGGCTGCGCGCCAAGGTCGAGCGCGATCCGGAGACGCCCGAGGTGGTGCTGACCGTGCGCGGGGTCGGCTACAAGGCCGGCCCACCGTGACGGGGGTCGTCCGCCGGCCGTGACCCGTACCGACCTCCCCGAGGTGGCCGCGTCCCCGGCCGCGCCGGCTCCCGAGCCGCATCCCCGCGGCGGCGGGCGCCCCCCGCGGACCTCCGCCGGGCTGCGGCACCGGTCCGGGTTGCTCCGCCGCCGGCTCCGGCTGGCCATCCGTCGGGGAGCCGCCCGGGCGCTGCACGCCTGGCGCTCGTCGCTCCAGGTGCGCATCGGCGCCATCACGATGCTCGTCGCCGGCACCGTCGTCGTCATCGTCAGCCTCGTGCTGTTCAGCCAGATCCGCGACCAGCTGCTGCGCGTCAAGCGTCTGGCGGCGATCGACCAGGCGCAGTCCGGCGTCTTCTACGCGCAGACCCAGGTGGCCGGCATCGCCACCGGCGACGCGGCGAGCGTGCGCTCCACGCTGGATCGGACCGTGCGGCAGCTGCTCAGCCGCGGCAGCACGGCCGGTGAGTTCGACGTCGTCATGCTCTACCGCACCGGGGGCGTCGAGCGAACCGCGACCAGCCGCCGGTACGTGCTCCAGGCGCTGCCCCCGGATCTGCGGGCCGACGTCGACTCGGGCGGGCAGTCCTACCGCTACGCCCTCGTGCCGGACGCGACCGGCCACCCGCAACCCACCCTGCTGGTCGGCGCCCCGGTGCCCAGCGACGCCTCGCCCAGCCAGCGGATCGAGCTGTACTACGCCTTCCCCCTCGCGCAGGAGGCCGAGAGCCTGTCGCTGATCCGCAGCACGGTGGTGATCAGCGGGATCGCGCTCACCCTGTTCGTCGTCGGCATCGGGGTCCTGGTGACCCGGCTGGTGGTCGACCCGGTGCGCCGGGCGGCGGGTACCGCGCAGCGCCTGGCGGAGGGGGAGCTCGAGGAGCGGATGACCGTGCGCGGGGAGGACGACCTGGCCCGGCTGGCGACCAGCTTCAACGCGATGGCCGACAGCCTCCAGCGGCAGATCACCCAGCTGGAGGGGCTGTCGCAGCTGCAGCAGCGCTTCACCTCCGACGTCTCGCACGAGCTCCGCACCCCACTGACGACGGTGCAGATGGCCGCCGACGTGCTGCACGAGGCCCGGGCCGACTTCGCGCCGCCCGTCGCCCGCTCCGCGGAACTTCTGCGCGCCGAGCTGGACCGCTTCGAGGGGCTGCTCACCGACCTGCTGGAGATCAGCCGGTACGACGCCGGCGCCGCCGTCCTCGACGCGCAGCCGTCGGATCTCAGCGCCATCCTGGCCCGGGTCGTGGCCGGCATGTACGCCCTGGCCGAACGGCACGAGTGCGAGCTCACCGTCAACCCTCCCGAGGACGACGTCATCGCAGAGGTCGACGCCCGCCGGGTGGAGCGGATCCTGCGCAACCTGGTGGGCAACGCCATCGAGCACGGGGCCGGGCGGCCGGTGGAGATCACGCTGGCCGCCAACCGGACGGCAACCGCCGTGACGGTCCGCGACCTCGGCGTCGGCCTCACGTCCGCGGAGGCCCAGCACGTCTTCGACCGGTTCTGGCGCGCCGACCCGTCCCGCGTGCGGACCGTCGGCGGCAGCGGGCTGGGCCTGTCGATCAGCCTGGAAGACGCACGGCTGCACGGCGGCTGGCTGCAGGTGTGGGGCCAGCCCGGGGCGGGTGCGCAGTTCCGGCTGACCCTTCCCCTGACCGCCGGAGCCGAGCTCACCAGCTCGCCGCTGCCGCTGCGCCCGGTGGTCGTCCGTCGCGCCGTGGACCCGCGATGAGGGACCCGCGATGAGCGGCCCGCGCCCCGCGCGCCTCGTCGCCTGGACGGTGGTGCTCCTGCTCGCGGTGTCGGGCTGCTCCACGGTGCCCACCAGCTCCGCGACCGTGCGGATCACCCAGGCGGCGGTGCGGCCCTCCGAGCACGTCGGCATCGAGCCCCTGCCGCCGGAGAAGGGGGCGACGCCGGAGGAGATCGTCCGGGGGTTCATCGAAGCCGCGGCCAGTTCCGTGCCCGGCCACCCGGTGGCCCGCCAGCACCTCGCGCCCGGGCCGGCCGGCAGCTGGTCCGACGAGGCCGGCATCACGGTGATCAGCCCGGACTACGCCATCGTCACCACGGACGCGGAGACGGTCCAGGTGACGGGAAACCTGATCGGGACCGTCGATTCGCGCGGCGTCTTCGCGGTCGCCTCGCCCGGCGTGTTCACCCGCTCGTTCACGCTGAAACAGGTGGACGGCGAGTGGCGGATCACCGACCCGCACGACGGGCTGGTCATCCTGGAGCCGGACTTCGAGCGGCTCTACGACGCCCGCGCCGCCTACTTCCTCGATCCCACCGGCCAGCGCGTCGTCCCCGACCCGCGCTACCTGATCAGCGGTGAGGCGCAGCCGACCGTGATGGTCGAGCGGCTGCTGAACGGGCCCTCGGCTGGTCTGGCGGCGGGCGTGCGCAACCCGCTGAACGGCGTCCAGCTGCGCCGAACGGTCACGGTGAGCGGGCAGACGGCCACCGTCGACCTCACGGGCCTGGCCACTGATCCGGCGCCGATGCTCTCCGACGTCTGCGCCCAGCTGGTCTGGTCGCTCGCCCAGCTGCAGATCCGGTACGTGCGGGTGCTGATCGACGGCGAGCCGGTGCACATCAACCGGGTGCCGCTGGATCAGACCGTGGACGACTGGGCGTCCTTCGACCCCGAGGCGATGCCGGTGGACGCCGTCGGTCACTACGTGAACCACGGGAGCCTGCGGACGGTGGGCAAGGGCTCGGCCGCGCCCGGGCCGGCCGGGAAGGGCACCTACGGGCTCTCCAGCGCCGCGGTCTGGGCCGACTCCCGCACCGGTGCGCTCTCCTACCTGACCGGCGTCAGCGTCGCCGCCGGCCACGCCACCCTGTTCGCCGGCCCCTACGGGGGCGCGCTCGAGCCGTCGCTCAACGGGACGACCCTGACTCCGCCCAGCGTGGCGGCGACGCGGGCCGAGGCCTGGGTGGTGCGGGACGGTACGTCGGTGGTGCGGGTGCCGTCCGGGGGCAGCGCGCAGACGGTGACCGCGCCGACCCTGCCCGGGCTCGGGCGCGCGATGGCCTTGGAGCTCTCGCCCGACGGGGTGCGCGCCGCGGTGGTGGTGGACGGCCCGGAGGGGCCCACGCTCTATGTCGGCACGGTGGTGCGGGCCGAGGACGGCGGGGTGGCGTTGCGCGACCTGCGGCAGGTGGCGCCGTCGCTCTCCCGGGTGGTCGACGTCGCGTGGCAGAACAGCGGGCAGCTGCTGGTCCTGGCCGGCGATGCGGGACAGAACCGGATCGTGCCCTACCAGGTCGGCATCGACGGGTGGGGCCTGACGTCGTTGGCTACGTCCGGGCTGCCCAGCCAGCCCACCACGATCGGCGCCGCCCCCAACCGGCTGCCGCTGGTCAGCGCGGGCGGCACGATCTGGCAGCTGGCCGGCGGCACCTGGGTGACCCTGGTCCGGGGCGCGGAGCCACTCCCGGGAACGGCGCCCTTCTACCCGCTGTAAGCACCGAGCAGGGGAATCCCGGCCGA
>JAODNN010000061.1 GCA_025465355.1 Blastococcus sp.
AACCTTCTGATCCGTAGTCAGATGCTCTATCCGTTGAGCTACGGGCGCATGGTCCTGCTGTTCAGTTGTCGTGCGCGGAGGCTCCGGGATTTGAACCCGGGATGGGGATTAACCCAAACCGCATTAGCAGTGCGGCGCCATAGACCGGACTAGGCGAAGCCTCCCGGGGTCCGAGTCGCCTCGTAACCACCGAGGAGCGAGACTACCAGCGCCCTCGGGGCGCCTCAGCGCCCGGGTGGAGTCCCATCTCCGTCGTCGCCGGGTGTCGCGTGAGGTCAGGCGGCGATCCGCGCGCGGGCGGCCTCCACCACGGGCTCCGGACGACGACCCACCTCGGGACGACGCCCCGGGACCAACGTCACCACGACGGCGACGGCGGCACCGAGGGTCGCGAGCGCGAGGCTCCCGGGCACCCCGAACGGCCCCTCGATCAGCCCGCCACCTACAGCGGCACCGATCGCCGAGGCGCCGACGGTGATCGTCGACAGCCAGGTGAAGGCCTCGGTCGTGGCGTGCACAGGGGCGATCGCACCGACCAGCGAGTTCTGCACGGTCAGCGTCGGGGCGATCGCCGTCCCGCCGAGGAAGAGCAGGGCACCGAGCGCCCACGGGCTGGACACCCAGGCCAGCGGGGCGAGCCCGATGGTCACGCCCAGCAGGCCCCACCGGTACTGCCGCGGCAGCGACCAGCTCACCACGCGGGCGCCGAACCACAGCCCGCCCATGACCGAGCCCATCGCCCAGAGCGACAGCAGCGCGCCGGACATCCCGGGGGCGCCCACGGCGGTGGCGTACGCGGGGATCGCGACCTCCAGAGCACCGAAGCCGAGCATCACGGCGGCACCGCTGAGCAGCACGCGCGGCATCCCCGGCGCCACGACCGTGCTGAACATGCCCGTGCGCTCGACGGACGCGGGTACCCATGCCCGGGTCTCGGTGGACGTGGCGATACCGAGGGCACCGGCCATGGCCAGCACTCCGGCGACGCCGATGGCAACGGCCGGCGTCGCGACGACGGCGAGAGCGGCGACCAGGCTGGGGCCGACGACGAAGACCAGTTCGGTCGCGGTCGCGTCCAGCGCATACGCGGTCGGCCGCACCCGGGGGTCGACCCGCGACCACAGCGCCCGCACCGTGCCCGAGACGAGCGGGGTCGCGGCACCAGCGGCGGCCGACGCTGCGACGATCGCCTCCAGCGGCCCGCCACCGAGGACGACGGCGACCAGCAGCGAGATCAGCAGCGGGTAGAGCCCCGCCTGGGTGAGCAGCACCGGACGCGGCCCCCTGCGGTCGACCAGCCGCCCGAGGATCGGCGCCATGAGCGCGGAGGCGATGCCCAGAGTGGCCGACGCGAGGCCGGCGGCCGCGTACGAACCGGTCTGCTGCTGCACCATGAGCAACAACGCCAGCGGCACCATGGCGGAGGGCAGCCGGCCGGCGAACCCGGCGATCAGGAGGACGGGGGCGGACGGCAGCCGCCAGACGGAGAGGTACGCACGCACGGTTGAGCTCGTTTCACACTGCAGGGATGGAACGGTAGGGGATCAAACGACGTTGACCACCTACGGCATTCCGTGAGGCTAGCACCCAGACGTAGGGAGCGATATGAACTACGACACCTACGGGTCGAGCGCGGTCGAGTTGGCTATCGACCTGGCCAACGCCGAGCTTGATCCCCCAGCCGGGGTGGAGACGTTTCTCACGTCGCACGGTGAGTGGTTCACCGCGGGCACCACCCTGAAGCTCTCCGACCGGGACGCCGCCTCGGTTGCGCGCACCTCGGCCCTGGTCCGCGACGTCGCGCTGGCCGAGACACAGGACGACGTCCTGACCCGGCTCAACGAGCTGCTGACGCTCGCCAGGCCGCGGCCCTACGCCACCGACCACGACGGCGAGCTGCATCTGCACTACGCCCGCCCCGATGCCTCCGCGCTCGAGCAGCTGACGACGACGGTGGCGATGGGGCTGTCCCAGGTGGTGGTCCAGCACGGCTGGGAGCGGCTGGGCGTCTGCTCGGCCGAGGGGTGCGACAACGTCTACGTGGACACCTCGCGCAACGCCAGCCGCCGGTACTGCTCCAACACCTGCGCGAGCCGCTCCACCGTCGCGGCCTACCGCGCGCGCCAGAAGACCTGAGGCCCCGTCCCGGGCCCCGGCCTCCTGCAGGGTCCCACCGCGAGCCTGCGAGCGGTGGGGGGCAGGAGGTCCTTGTACGAGGGTCGGGGAGGACGGGGTCCTTCGACTAGCGTCGCGGCGTGTCCTCACCCCGGCGCTGGGATGCGCGGTTGCACGCGCGCATCGGCCGCCTGCCCACCACCCCGGCCGATCGCTGGCTGCGCCGGATCTCCACCTTCGCCAATCACGGCCTGCTCTGGCTGGTGATCGGAACCCTGCTCGGGCTGCGCAAGGGGCCGCTGCGCCGCGGCGCGATCCGCGGGCTCGGGTCGATGGCGGTGTCGAGCGCGGTGGTCAACATCGTCCTCAAGCGGATCTTCGGCCGGGTGCGGCCCGACATGGCCAACCTGCGCACCGAGCGCCGCCTGCGCCGTTCGCCGGTGTCGCTGTCGTTCCCCAGCGGCCACTCGGCGTCGGCGGCCGCGTTCGTCACCGGCGTCGCGCTGGAGAGCACCCCGGCCGGGGCCGCGCTCGCACCGCTGGCGCTCGGGGTCGGCTACTCGCGGGTGCACGTCGGCGTCCACTACCCGGGGGACGTCGTCGCGGGCTTCGCCGTGGGCAGCGCGATCGCGGCGGCCAGCCAGCACTGGTGGCGGGTGCGCCCGACCGAGCCCGCGCGGGTGCGCCCGGCCTCCTCCGCACCGGCGTTGCCGGACGGCGAGGGCCTGGTGATCGCGGTGAACCCGCGCTCGGGTACCGACGACTACGACCCGGCCGAGGACATCCAGCGACTGCTCCCCCGCGCCGAGGTGCTCACGATGAGCGAGGACGCCGGCGTCACCGAACTGCTGGGTGAGGCCGCCCGCTCGGGCCGCGCGAGGGCATTGGGTGTGGCCGGCGGTGATGGGAGCGTCGCCGCGGCGGCGGCCGTCGCCCTCGAGCACGGGCTGCCGCTCGCCGTCGTCCCGGCGGGGACGCTCAACCACTTCGCCCGGGACGTCGGCCTCGACACCCCTTCCGCGGTGGTCGACGCCGTCGTCTCCGGGGAAGCCGTGCTCGTCGACGTCGCCGAGGTGAACGGGACGCCGTTCCTCAACACCTCGAGCATCGGCGCCTACCCGGAAATGGTGCGCCGCCGCGACCGGATGTCCGGGCGGCTGGGCAAGTGGCTGGCGCTGACCGTGGCCGCGGCTCAGGTGCTGCGCACGGGGACGCCGGTGGAGCTCGTGGTCAACGGGCGGCCGCTGCGGGTGTGGATCCTGTTCGTCGGCAACTGCGTGTACACCCCGCGCGGTCTCTCGCCCGCCTGGCGCCCGCGACTGGAGGACGGCCGGCTCGACGTCCAGTACCTGCGGGCGGACCTGCGGTTCGGGCGCACCCGCGCGGTGCTGGCCACGCTCCTCGGGGTCAGCGAGCACAGCCGCAGCTACGGGCACTTCACGGCCGAGGAGGTGCGGGTGGAGTCGCGGTCGGGTCCTCAGCAGGTGGCCTACGACGGCGAGATGGGCGAGAAGGCCACCGATTTCCGGTTCGCCAAGCGCCGGGCGCTCACCGTCTACTGCTGCCGGGACGCCTGACCGCCGTCCCCACCACCCGGTTCGACCCCGGCTTCGGGGGTGTTGTGCACGCTCCTGGCGTCCTGCAGGACCCCTGATGCGTGCACAACACCCCGAGAGCCCGCCGGCGCCGGCAGGTTCCAGCGCACCGAGACGACGACGAACAGTGCCGCCAGCGCCTCTCCCAGCTCCTCCACGAAGGTCGCCGCCGCCGCCGACAGTTCCCCGGCGTGCGCCTGAGCAGCCTCGATCGCCGTCGTGACGGCGTCCAGACCCAGGGCAGCCGCGGCGTAGGCGCCCAGCGCCACCACGATCGGCCGCGCGCCGCCGACGCCCCAGCGCCGGCCGCCGAGCATGAGCGCCGCCAGCACCAGCCCGGTCAGCAGGATCCCGACGACGAGGGTCGGCCCCGGCTCCGATCTCTTGGCCACCGAGTGGGCGCTCACCAGCTTGGCCAGCGCCAGCGCGGCACCGATCGCGGCGATTCCCGTCCACCAGGCGCGCGCCCGCCCCTCGCTCCGGAGACGGCCGACCCAGCCGAGGGCGCAGACCCCCAGGAAAAGGCAGCTGATGAACAGCCGGGGGAGGCCGCCGACGGAGTCGGGGTCGAACAGGCGCAGCGCCGAGCCGGCGCAACCGCCCGATCCGCAGCGCAGCCGCGTGATCAGGCCGATCGGGTAGAGGACCAGGGCGGCCCCGCCCAGGACGTAGACCCACCAGGCGTCGGCGAGCCGGGGCCACGGGCTGGGCTCAGGACGCATCCGCCGATCCTCCCCTGCGTTCGGTGCGGAAGACCGGCCGATCACCGGTGTGCGTTCGATCTCACCCGGCTACGGTCCTGACCAGGGATTGCCTCGCGGAATTCCGGGCAAGGCATGCCTGATGTCGCACAGCGGCTCAGCACAGTCGCATCGCGGCCCAGGCCACAGCGGCACCCGAGGGAAAGAGGTCACCATGTTGGTCCGCCGGATCGCCCGGCCCCTGCTCGCCTCGTCGTACATCGTCGGCGGCATCGACACCCTGCGCCACCCACAGTCGCGGGTGGCGGGGGCGAAGCCCGTCATCGAGACGATCGCCGAGCAGGCCGACAAGCAGCTGCCGATCACACTGCCCCGGGACCCCGAGACGTGGGTGAAGATCGACGCCGGCGTGAAGGTCGGCGCCGGGCTGCTGTTCGCGCTCGGCAAGCTCCCACGGCTGTCGGCGCTGCTGCTTGCCGCCTCGACCGTGCCGACGACGCTGGCCGGCCACCGCTTCTGGGAGACGACCGATCCGGCGGAGCGCTCCGCTCACCAGATCCATTTCCTGAAGAACCTGGGCCTGCTCGGGGGGCTGCTGCTCGCCGCCGTCGACACCGAGGGCAGGCCGTCGGTCGGCTGGCGGGCCCGCAAGGCCGCGCACACCGCCGCCGAGGTCACCGAGAAGGGCCTCGAGAAGGCCCAGAAGCGGGCGGCCAAGGCGCAGAAGAAGGCCGCCAAGCAGGCGGCAGAGGCGCAGAAGCGCGCCAAGCAGGCAGCCAGGCAGGCAGCCAAGAAGGCCAAGAGCTGACCGCACCACTGCCGCCCGCGGCCGCGCTCCGGAGGATCGCCTTCCTCCTGGAGCGTGCCCGCGAGCCCAGCTACCGGGTGGGCGCGTTCCGCACCGCCGCAGCCGTCGTCGACACCCTCGACGCCGCCGAGCTCGACCGCCGCATCCGCACCAACACGCTGAAGGACCTCAAGGGCATCGGCCCGAAGACGGCGACGGCGATCGTCGAGGCGCACAGGGGCGGCGTCCCCGAGTACCTGGCGAAGCTCGAGGAGGCGCACGCCGAACTGGTGCCGCTGGCCGACGACGTCGCCGAGTTCCGTGCGGCCCTCCGCGGCGACCTGCACACCCACTCCGACTGGTCCGACGGCGGCAGCCCCATCCGGGAGATGGCCCACGCCGCGATCGGGCTGGGCCACGATTACCTGGCGCTGACCGACCACTCGCCGCGGCTGACCGTCGCCAACGGGCTGACGGCCGAGCGGCTGGAGCAGCAGCTGGACGAGGTCGCCGCGCTCAACGAGGAGCTCGCGCCGTTCCGGATCCTCACCGGCATCGAGTGCGACATCAACGTCGACGGCAGCCTCGACCAGACCGACGAGCTGCTCGGCCGGCTCGACGTCGTCGTCGCCAGCGTGCACTCCGACCTGCGGGCCGACTCGAAGGCGATGACCGCCCGGATGCTGGCCGCGGTCGCGAACCCGCACACCGACGTCCTCGGGCACTGCACCGGCCGGCTGGTCATCGGGCGGCAGCAGCGCAACGGCACGCAGCGGCCGCGCCCGGAGAGCCAGTTCGACGCCGAGGCGGTGTTCCGGGCGTGCCTCGAGCACGGCACCGCGGTGGAGATCAACTCCCGGCCCGAGCGGCTGGACCCTCCGCTGCGGCTGCTCCGCCTGGCCGTCGAGCTGGGCTGCGAGTTCGCCATCGACACCGACGCGCACGCGCCCGGTCAGCTCGACTGGCAGGGGAACGGCGCCGAGCGGGCGGTCGAGACCGGTGTTCCGGTCGAGCGCGTGATCAACACGAGGTCCGCCGAGGATCTCCTCGCCTGGAC
>JAODNN010000084.1 GCA_025465355.1 Blastococcus sp.
TCCGCCCCTCCTCGGTCGCCTGGGACAGCAGGGTCTTCCCGCCGGCGACCTCGGGGCAATACGAGGGTGACCGCTCCTCCCGAGGACACGCCCTACGGTGCGAGGGCGCGCGCCCGTCGTCACGGAATCGAGGACCTGCCGGACGCGCTGTGACGCAGTGGACGAAGGGCAGCGGCATGGGGGCGTTTGCGGTTCGCCGTTCGTTGCCATTTCCCCATCCGTTCACCACCTTGCTGCCGAACTCAGGAGCAGCTGACCTCGGCAGGCGGTGTTGATGACCGGTTGGCAAATCGAAGACCAAAGACGCAGGTCAGTGCCCCGACGGCCGTGCTGATTTAGCAACCCAGAACAACACTCCCTGCCGAGCCCGTGAGCAGCTGACCTCGGCAGGGGGTGTTGGTGGACGGTGCCCAAATCAGACGCCGATGGCGCAGTTCAGCCTGCGGGCTCAGCCAAGAGCGAGGACAACGCACAGCACAGTGAGGCACGCGGTCAGCGCTCCCATGCCCCACCGTTCCACGGGGTGCCGGCCGGCCAGGTTTCCCACGGTGTTCAGCCCGAAGATCACGGCGAACCCCCAGCACGCCGCGGTCAGCCCCGAGCTCTCCGACGCGGAGCCGACCACCCCACCGCGAAGAAGGAGAAGCCAGCCGATCGCGACCAGCACCACCGCGGTGATCAGGCTGGCGACCCGGTACCTGCTCGGCAGTCGTCCGTCGGCCAGCGCGGCACGGCCGCCGTAGGCGGCGGACGCCCACGGGGCCCCGGCGCTGAGCGTCAGCTGGAAGGCGGCTCCGAGGAGCAGTAGGCCGCAGGCGGCGAGGGCCAGGCCCTCGGTCACGGGGTGGGTCATCGCACTCCTGTCTGCTGGGGCCCTCACTGACCCTTATCGCCCGGCATGGTGATCATCACGGTGACCGCTGCATTCGGGGCGGGCGACCCGCCGACTTGGGCACCCACAACAGCCCCTGCCGAGATCAGGAGCAGCTGAGTTCGGCTAATGAGACTGATGGATGGGTCCGTCGTGGCCAGGGCTTGTCTCCTCGGGGACGCGGAGTTTCTGGCGGAGCCACTCTCTGAGGAAGCTCGCGTTCTCCCGGCCGGTGAGCCCGAAGAACGCCACGAGGCCGACGAAGAAGGCCGCCAGCGCGAGCGGCCCGAGGCACATGGGCAGGTAGCCGCCCGTGCCGTGACCGTGCACCGCGGAGCTGGCCAGCAGCACAACGCCGCTCACGAAGAACGCGAGCACACACACCAGCCAGAACGCGCAGAAGATCTGTACCCGGGGAAGCCAACCCAGCCGGCCTACGAGCCGACAGCCAGCAGTGCCCGCTAGCAGTTCAGCCCTGAGCACGGCGTTCCAGGCGTTGGCGGTGCCGGGCGGGTTGGCGGACAACCGCACTCTGCGGTGACGGACCCTGCCGACGATGACATGCGTGCCGGCAGAGGGTCCCGCTCGCCAGGCCCCGTAGCGCCGCGTCTCCACCGACGCAGCCAGCGTGGCCCCGACCTCGTCGAGGGACAGCGGTGAGGTCAACTCGATGCGGTCCACTCGCCACAGCAGCAGCCACCGCCGAATCCACACCACGCCGAAGATGGTGCACGAACGGACCCGGTAGGCAGACAGCGAAAAGCCGATGACGCGTCAGATTCGCGGCAGCGCCGCGTACCCGAGATGGACCCACGGCATCAGTCTCATTAGCCGTACTCAGGAGCAGTCGAGTACGGCAGCACGATGAGTGGGTGGGTACATGTCCGGGGACATGTACGGCCGCGGCACTTCACTCATAGCGGCCGTCCAGGGAAACCTTCCACGTCCGAGACGTCCCATGTGTGGAAGTAAGGCCGGTGGGCGGCGTCAGGAACCGCTCAAGGCTCTGCGGAAACCATTCTGGTCCCAGTAGCCCTCGGCGCGGATGATGAGGCCGTCGGTGCTGACCTGCAGCACATCGCCGGGCTGCCGGTCGCGGCGGGCGGTTGTGCGATGGGCGGTTCAGGTCAGGCCTTCGGGCTGGGAGCCTCCGCGTCGCGGAGCACCGGGCGGACGAAGTCATGACCTATCTGCTGCAGCACTTCTGGCCTGGTGGCACCGAGGACCAGTACCGGGCGCAGTTGGCGGCGGTGCACCCGTCGACCGGACTGCCGGAGGGGCAGATCTACCACGTCGCCGGGCCCGCCGACGGTGGCTTCCTCATTACCGCGGTGTGGGATTCGAAAGAGAGCTGTGAACGCTTCGTCCAGGGCGCGCTGATGGCCCGGATGCCGGTTGAGGGCGGCTTCGACGGCAAGCCAGAGGAGCGCACGGCCGAAGTCGTCAACCTGCAGACCAGCTGACTGGCGCGCCGTTTCCAGGGCGCCGGGCCGGACCTCAGATGCGGTCCACGCCCTGCCCGGCGGCGGAGAGCTCAGCCGCTACGAGGCCCGTCACCCCACCGCGTTCGACCCCTGACGGTTCGACCTCGGAGGGCTCCCCGTCTGAGGGCAGCCGGAGCGAGATCACCCCGACCAGCAGCAGCGCGGCCACCGCGGCGCCCAGGCCCACCGTCGTGTTCGTCGCATCGGCGAGCCGGGTGACCAGCAGGCTGCCGGTGACCCCGCCGATCTGCATCGCGAAGGACGCCGCGGACACCGTCGTGTTGCGACGGGCGGCGGTCACCCGCGAGTGCATCACGCGCTGCCGCAGCGGCCAGCCGGCCGAGTTGGCGAGATAGAACAGCGCATACGCCGCGGCCGCCGGGATGACCGACACGCTCAGTGCCGTGGACAGAACGGCTGCGGCGGCGAGCATGGCCAGCGCCGCCGTGGCCGCCGCCGTGGAACCCCGGGCGGCCCGGCGCGTGGGTCCGGCGAGCACCGAGCCCAGCGCGGCGGCGCCGAACGACACGGCCATCACGACCCCGAAGACCGCCGTTCCCTCGGTGTCGCTACTGGCGAGCCGGGCGAACCGGAGCGGCCCCAGCAGCTCCAGCGTCGAGAGCACGACGCCGACGAGGAAGCCGATGCCGAGCAGCCGGCGAAGGACGTCGTCCCCCCGCACCGCACCGACGGTCTCGCGGACCAGGCGCGCTACGTCGCGGCTCCCCGCGAGCAGGGCGGCGCGGGACGACCTGGCCGCCGCGGTGTCCCCGAGCGGGACGGCGAGCGCCATCAGAGCGACCAGGTAGACCACGTCGAGGGCGGCGGCGAGCAGGAACGGCACGGCGAGGACGGCGGAGCCGGCACCGGCCGTGACCATGGGCGCCACCCCGCCCAGCACCGCCCCGATCGCGAGGCCCCCGCCGTTGGCCGCGGCGGCCCGGGACAGGCCGTGAGTGACGTCGGCGTCCGGGTCGGCACGGTGCGTGGCGTCCACGAACCACGACTCCAGGGGGCCGGAGTCCAGGGCCCTGCCGGCGCCGAGCAGGCCGAAGGCCAGCGCGAACGCCGCGACGCTGTGCGCCGAGGCCATCGTGAGCAGGCCGGCGCCGCCCAGGAGCACCGAGAGCGCGAGCACGGGCCGGTGCCCGATGGCGTCGGCGAGTCCGCCGGTCGGGAGCTCCAGCAGGATGGCCACGACCGAGTGGACGGCGAACACGAGGCCGATCTCGGCGGCGCTGAGCCCCCGTGCGGAGGCGAGCAGCACCGTGACCGGCACCGTGATGCCGGTGGGCAGCCAGCGCAGCGCCGTCAGGACGACGTACCGGCGGCGGATCGCGGCCGGCGTCAGCGTGCTGCCGGCTCTGGTCACAGCGGGTACTCCTTCAGCGGGAAGGCGTCGAGCAGGACGTGCACCAGCGGCTGCCCCGCCTCTTCCCGGCCGTTCCGCCAGCGGGCGAGCACGCCGTTGAGTTCGGCCGTGAGCTCGCGGACGCCGGTGGGGGAGAGGTGCAGCGACCAGTCGTTCAGCGAGACCGCCGTCCGCCAGGCGCCGTCGAGGTCCTCGCGCTCCGCTGCGTGCGCGGCCAGCATCCGGCGCTGCTGGGCCAGCAGGCGGTGGTTCATCTCCTCCACGACCTCACGCCCGGAGGGCTCGTCGAGGAGGTCCTCGGTCTCCCACCGCGTGCTGCGGTGCCGGGCCTGCCACCAGCGCTCCCGGCCGGTGCTCTCGCCGGGCACCTCCTCGACGAAGCCGAAGGCGGCCAGTTGCCGCAGGTGGTAGCTGGTCGAGCCGCTGCTCTCGCCGAGCCGCTCGCCGAGGCGGGTGGCGGTGGACGGCCCGTCCATCCGGAGCGCCGCCAGGAGCGCGCCGCGCAGGGGATGGGCGAGGGCCCGCAGAGCGCGCGGATCGCGCACGTCGATGGCGTCCTCAGGAGGCGATTCCGGCTGTGGCCTGTCCGTCACATGCCGAGGCTATCGATGCAAACAATACTTTGCAAAGAAACCTTTGCACCCCGGACTGTCAGGCCGGCCCGAGGGCGCCGGCGTCCGACGTCACGCCGGTCCCGTCCTTGAGCTCCACGAAGAGGACGTGCGTGGGGGTGTCGCCGATGTTCTCGCCGGCGTGCGTCTGGGCCGGCAACCAGCCGGTCATCCCTGCCGCCATCGCCACGTCGCGGTGCGTCTCGCCGGAGTGCAGCCGCCTGCTGAACGAGCTCAGGGTGTGCATGACGCTGTCCGGGTGTTCGTGCGGCGTGGTCCGCTCACCCGGCTGGTCGGTGTACTCGAGGACCCGCACACGATCGTTCTCGAAGACGACCTTGTAGTGGGCCGGGTTGGTCTGCACGGGGTCGAGGCTCATGGCGGTGCAGCCTGCCGGAGCAGCGCCGCTCCCTCAACGACTTCCGGGACGGGCCTGAGCGGGACTTTCGGTACCGAAATCCCGCTCAGGCCGTACGGACGTGTGCGGTGATCAGGTCGGCCACCACGTCAGGGGCGAGTTCGGGGATCCAGTGGCTCACACCCTCCAGGACCTCGAGCCGGTACGGGGCGTCGACGAAGCCCGCCGTGGCATCGATGCCGGCGCGGCTGAGGAACGCGTCACCGGTGCTCCAGATGTGCAGCGTGGGCACCCGGACCTTGCCCACGGGCTGGCGCACGTCCAAGGGGAGTGCCCGGTACCACGCCAACGCCGCGGTCAGTGCGCCCGGCTCACGCATGCGGCGCACGTACCGGTCGACGACGTCGTCGGGCAGCCCGCCGGCCGATAGCGCCCGCCGCAGCGCCGCCCCGTCGCGGGCGAGCAGCGCACGCTCGGGCAGCACGGGCAACTGGAACAGGACCATGTAGTACGAGCGCAGCACCTGAGTGCTGCTCACCATCGCCTTCGCCATCGCGGCCGGGTGCGGAACCGAGAGCGCGGTGAGCGTGCGCACGCGGTCGGGGTGCCATGCCGCGAGCGCCCAGGCCACCATGGCGCCCCAGTCGTGCCCCACGACGTGCGCGCCGTCCAGCCCGGCGGTGTCGAGCAGCGCCAGGACGTCGTCGGTCAGCTCGCGGAGCCGGTAGTGGGCGCGCCCGCGCGGCCGCGCCATGGGGGAGTAGCCGCGCTGGTCGGGCGCCAGGGTCCGCAGTCCGGTCCGGTGCAGAAGGGGCTCGACGCGGGCCCAGGCAGTCGAGTCCTGGGGAAAGCCGTGCAGGAGGACGACGGGGTCGCCGTCGGGCGGCCCGGCGTCCCGGACGTCGAAGGTCAGGCCGTCTCGGCGGAAGCTGTCCACGGCTCACCCTCGCGCAGATGCCGCGGCACTGTCGACTTGTCGTCGTCTCGACCTCCGGAGGCGGCGACAAGTCGACACCCGGACGCGCCCTCAGCTGCCGATGGCTACCCGCCGCGACTTCGCGCGCTGCGACTTCGGCACGGTGATGGAGAGCACCCCGTTGTCGAGATGCGCGGTGACGGCGTCGGCGTCGATCTCCATGGGCAGGGTGACCGAGTAGCTGAACTCTCCTACCTTCCGGGTCCTCCGGCGAAGGATCCCCGCGCGTTCCTTCTCCTTGACCTCGCCCGAGACGGTCAGTTCGCGGCCGTTGATCTCGATGTCGACGTCGTCCTGGTCGACGCCGGGCAGGTCCATCTCGATCAGGTAGCTGTCGTCGCTCTCCACGATGTCGGCGGCCGGAACCCAGCGTTCGACACCGTCCGTGGTGACGTTGTTCTCCCAGAGGTGGTTCATCCGGTCGTAGAGCTCGTCGAGCTCGCGGAAGGGATCCCAGCGCACACGGGACGGGACAGGAAGGGACATAGCCCTCTCCTCCTGCAGTGGTGTTTCCAGGTGGTCCACTCTCCTGCTCGGAGTGGGGATCGTGGATCTCCGGGTCCAGGATGCCCGCGCACGGGAGTCGAGACCAGCCCTCGCGCTCAGCCGGTGCGCAGGCCGCCGAACGTGATCGCGACCAGCGCGTCGGCGAGCGCGTCCGCCGACATCCCTCCGTCCGGGCGGTACCACTCGACGAGGGAGTTCACCGTCCCGAACAGCAGCCGGCCGATGACCGCCGGGTCGACGTCGGCACGAACGCTGCCCTCGGCCGCCGCGGCCCGCACCAGGTCGCTGACGATGCGGTCGAACTCGCGCCGCCGATCGAGGGCCGCGCGCTCGGTGTCGGAGTTGCCCCGCACCCGCAGCAGCAGGGTGACGAAGGGCAGTTCGGCGCTGAGTACCCGCACGGATCCGCGGACGACGTGCTCGAGCCGGTCGATCGCCGGACCACTGGCCGCCTCCGCCTCCCGGGTGACGGCGAACAGGCCGTCCAGCGCGCGGTCCACCGCGATCCGGAGCAGCTCGCCCTTGCCGGACACGTGGTGGTAGATCGCGGACTTCGTGATCCCCAGCCGGCCGGCGATCTCGTCCATGCTCGTCGCCTCGTAGCCACGCTCGTTGAACACGGCCACCGCCACGGCGAGCAGCGAGTCGAGCGAGTGTCCCGGGCGCCCCCGCCGTCCGGGAGCCGTCATGCGCGTTGCCGCTGGTCCAGCAGCCGTTGCAGCTTGCCGACCGAGCGCGGCAGCGTCTCCGGATCGACCACCATGACCTCCACGGTCACCCCGACAGTGTCCTTGACCGCACCGGCCACCTCGGCCGCCGCCGGCCCCCGGCGTTCCGCCGGGCAGTCCGGTCGGGCCTCCACCTCGACGATGAGCCGGTCCAGGCGGCCCTGGGTGGTCAGGACCAGGCGGAAGTGCGGGGACAGCCCGTCGGCGCGGAGAACCGCCTCCTCGATCTGGGTCGGGAAGAGGTTCACGCCGCGCAGGATGATCATGTCGTCGGTCCGTCCGGTCACCTTCTGCATCCGCCGCATGCCCGGCCGGGCGGTGCCGGGCAGCAGCCGGGTCAGGTCGCGGGTCCGGTAGCGGATGACCGGCATGCCCTCCTTGGTGAGGGTCGTGAACAGCAGCTCGCCCTCCTCGCCGTCCGGCAGGACCTCGCCGGTGAGCGGGTCGACGACCTCGGGGAGGAAGTGGTCCTCCCAGACGTGCAGGCCGTCCTTGGTCTCCGCGCACTCCTGCGCGACCCCGGGGCCCATGACCTCGGACAGCCCGTAGATGTCGACGGCGTCGATGTCGAGGCGCTCTTCGATCTCCCGGCGCATCTGCTCGGTCCAGGGCTCCGCCCCGAAGATGCCGACCTGCAGTGAGGTCGCGCGGGGATCCACGCCCTGCTTCTCGAGCTCGTCGATGACGGCGAGCATGTAGGACGGCGTCACCATGATCACGCGCGGCGTGAAGTCGGTGATCAGCTGCGCCTGGCGGGGTGTCATGCCGCCGGAGACGGGGATGACCGTGCAGCCCAGGCGCTCGGCGCCGTAGTGCGCACCCAGCCCTCCGGTGAACAGGCCGTACCCGTAGGCGACGTGCACGCGATCGCCGGGCCGGCCGCCGGCCGCCCGGATCGAGCGCGCCATCACCGTCGCCCACGTGTCGAGGTCGCCCTGGGTGTAGCCGACGACGACCGGCCGCCCGGTCGTGCCCGACGAGGCGTGGACGCGCCGGATGTGCTCCTGCGGAACGGCGAACATCCCGAACGGGTAGTTCTCCCGCAGATCGGCCTTGCTCGTCATGGGGAACCGGGCGAGGTCGGCGAGCTCGCGGCAGTCGTCGGGGTGGACGCCGGCGGCCTCGAAACTGCGCCGGTAGTGGGGGACGTGCTCGTAGGCGTGCCGGAGGGTTGCCTGCAGCCGTCGCAGCTGCAGGTCGCGGAGTTCGTCGACGCCCATGTGCTCGGCCGGGTCCAGCGATTCGGGAGACGGCACCGGTGCACGCCGGCCGCTGTCGATGCTCATCATCTGTCTCCTCGCGCCGGCGACATGGGTGTGACTCAGGTCTCAGGAGAGGATAGACTTTACCGACCAAATGGTCAGTAAATCGAGGGGGGGCCATGCCGGCACCGACGCTGACGCGGGCGGACGCAGCCGACGAGACCGCGCTGCAGGAGCACTTCGACGCGACGATCGCGGCCGAGCACCGTATCGAGCCCCGCGACTGGATGCCCGAGGGCTATCGGAAGACCCTCGTCCGCCAGATCGCGCAGCACGCGCACTCGGAGATCATCGGGATGCAGCCCGAGGGTGACTGGCTGCTGGCCGCACCGAGCCTGCGGCGCAAGGCGATCCTGCTCGCCAAGGTGCAGGACGAGGCCGGTCACGGTCTGTACCTCTACTCGGCCACCGAGACTCTCGGCGCCGACAGGGCCGACCTCACCGACAAGCTGATCGAGGGCCGGCAGAAGTACAGCTCGATCTTCAACTACCCGACCCTCACCTACGCCGACGTCGGCGTCATCGGCTGGCTGGTCGACGGCGCCGCGATCTGCAACCAGGTGCCGCTGTGCCGCAGCTCCTACGGGCCGTACGCCCGCGCGATGATCCGGATCTGCAAGGAGGAGTCCTTCCACCAGCGGCAGGGCTACGAGTTGCTGCTGACGATGATGCGCGGCACCGGCGAGCAGCAGGCGATGGTGCAGGACGCCGTCGACCGGTGGTGGTGGCCCTCGCTGATGATGTTCGGGCCGCCGGACACCGAGAGCCCCAACTCGGCGCAGTCGATGGCGTGGGGCATCAAGCGGCACAGCAATGACGAGCTGCGCCAGCGGTACGTGGACATGACGGTGCCGCAGGCGGAGTTCCTCGGCGTCACCCTCCCCGACCCGGAGCTGGAGCTCGATCCGGAGACCGGCCGCTACCGGTTCGGCGCGATCGACTGGGAGGAGTTCAAGCGGGTGCTGGCGGGGAACGGGCCGCGCAATGCCGAGCGGATCGCTCGCAGGCGGGCTGCGCGGGACGACGGGGCGTGGGTGCTGGCGGCCGCCACTGCGTACGCGGAGAAGCACTCGTGACCGATGTGACCGCTGAGGGCGGGAGAAACACCCCGTCCTCCCCACCCCTCGCAGGCTCGGGGCGCCCCCCTGGACGGGGCCGCCGCGACTGGCCGCTGTACGAGGTGTTCGTGCGCGGCAAACGGGGGCTCAACCACGTGCACGTCGGCTCGCTGCACGCCCCTGACGACGAGATGGCCGTGCACGCGGCCCGCGACCTCTACACCCGGCGCAACGAGGGCGTGAGCATCTGGGTAGTGCGCTCGACCGACATCACCGCCTCCAGCCCGGATGAGAAGGACGCGCTGTTCGCGCCGAGCGGCGACAAGGTCTACCGGCACCCGACCTTCTACGAGATCCCCGAGGACGTCCCGCACATCTGAAAGAGGACCCCCTTCTCCCCACCCCTCGCAAGCTCGGGGCGGTGCCCGGGAGGGGGCCACCCAGTGGCCAGGAGAGCGATGCACGAGGAAACCGTCTACGACGCCCTCACCGCGGCACACGGTGACGACGCACGATGGGCGTTCGGCGCCGGCTTCGACGACCCCCTGGCCGGCGTCGACACCACGGTGCCCGACAGGGTGGAGCCGGCCGACCTCGGCGCCTACTGCCTGATGCTCGGGGACGACGCCCTCGTGCTCAGCCAGCGCCTCATCGAGTGGATCACGCGCGCGCCGGAGCTCGAGGAGGAGGTGGCGTTCGCGAACGTCGCCCTCGATCTGCTGGGCCAGGCGCGGCTCCTGCTGGCCCGGGCCGGCTCGGTCGGCGTCCTCGGCCGGTCCCGGGAGCGAGCGGGTGCCTCGATCCCGGACGAGGACGCGCTCGCCTACTTCCGCGATCCGGACGAGTTCCGCTGCACCGCGCTGGTCGTGGCCGACGGGGGAGACTTCGCCCGCACGCTGGTACGCCTGCTGATGGCCTCCACCTGGCGGCTGGCGCTGTTCACGCAGCTGCAGTCGTCGCGGGACCCGGTGCTGGCGGCCATCGCCGGCAAGGGCGTCGCCGAGCTCAGCTACCACCGCAGCCACGCCGCCCGGTGGGTCCTGCGGCTCGGCGACGGGACGGCGGAGTCGCACCGTCGTGCCCAGGCTGCAGTGGACTTCCTCTGGCCGCTGACCGCCGATCTGTTCACGCCCACCGAGGTCGAGGCGCGGCTGGCGCCGGCCGGCGTCGCCGTCGACCCGGGCCGACTGCGCGAGGAGGTACACGGGGTGCTGACCGACGTCCTGACCCGGGCCACGTTGACCGTGCCGGAATGGCCGGCGTCCGCCCCGCCCACCGGCCGGCTCGGGCAGCACGACCCCGGCCGGTCGGAGGAACTGACCGACCTGCTGGCCGGCCTGCAGGGGCTGGCCCGCCGGCACCCGGGCGCGACCTGGTGAGCCGGCGCGGCCCGGCCGCCGAGGTCGACCCGCGGGGTGTAGCCGAGCGGGTGGTCGACCCGGAGCTGCCGATGCTGACCCTTGCCGACCTCGGGGTGCTCCGCGACGTGCGGGTCCAGGACGACGGCGCGGTGGTCGTGGAGATCACCCCGACCTACTCCGGCTGCCCGGCGATGGGGGTCATGCGCGCCGACCTCGTGCACGCGCTGCACCAGGCAGGTTTCGCCGAGGTCGACGTCCGCACGGTGCTCGCCCCCGCCTGGAGCACCGACTGGATCACCGCCGAGGGCCGCCGCAAGCTCGCGCAGGCAGGGATCGCCCCGCCGAGGTCCGCCCCTTCCCGGGCCGCGGGCCCGGTACCGCTCGACCTCGGCCCGTCGCGCCGCTCGGCGGAGTGTCCGCTGTGCGGCTCCGCGGACACCGAGGAGCTCAGCGAGTTCGGGGCGACGGCGTGCACGGCGCTGCGCCGGTGCCGCCGATGCCGGGAGCCGTTCGAACACGTGAAGGAGATCTGATGCCTGAGATCCCCGCGGTGCGCCGCCGGCCGGGGTTCCACGCACTGCGGGTCGCGCGGGTGGACCGGCTCACCGACGACGCCGCTGCCGTCACGTTCGACGTCCCCGACGCGCTGGCGGCCGACTACGCGTTCAGGGCCGGGCAGTCCCTCACGCTCCGTCGTGCCGACGGCAGCCGCGACGAGCGGCGCGACTACTCCATCTGTGCCCCGGCGGGGGCGCCGCTCCGGATCGGGGTGCGCGAGGTGCCGGGTGGGCTGTTCTCGACGTGGCTGGTGCACGAGATCCGGCCGGGCGACGAGATCGAGGTGCTGCCGCCTGCGGGCCGCTTCACAGCTGATCTGACCGCACCCGGCGATCACGTCTTCGTCGTCGCCGGATCGGGCATCACGCCGGCCCTCTCGCTGGCCGCGACCGTCCTGCGGGACGGGACGTCCACGGCCACCGTCTTCTACGGCAATCGGCGCACCGACACGGTCATGTTCGCTGACGACCTGGCCGACCTGAAGGACCGCTACGGACCGCGGCTGAACCTGGTCCACGTCCTCTCGAGGGAACCGCGGGACACCGAGATCACCAGCGGACGGCTCGACGGGCCGCGGCTGCGCGCTCTCGTCGGCGCCCTGGTCGACGTCGAGCACGTCGTGCACTGGTGGCTGTGCGGGCCGCACGGACTGGTGACCGAGGCCCGTGCACTGCTGGCCGAGCTGGCGGTGCCGCGCGATCGGGTGCATCAGGAGTTGTTCTACGTCGACGACGTCCCTCCGGAGCCGGTGCGGGGCGACGCGGCGACGGTGACCGGGCCCAGCAGCGAGGTGACCGTCGTCCTCGACGGCCGCGCCACGCCGCTGACCCTCCCGCGCGACGTGCCCGTCCTCGACGCGGCGCAGCAGGTACGGGCCGACCTGCCGTTCGCCTGCAAGGGCGGGGTCTGCGGCACCTGCCGGGCAAAGGTCACCGCCGGCGAGGTCGCGATGCGGCGCAACTATGCCCTCGAACCGGAGGAGGTCGCGGCCGGCTACGTGCTGACCTGCCAGTCGCTGCCCGTCTCGGACACACTGACCGTCGACTACGACCAGTAGACCGTGCTCGAGCGCGAGAAAGCTCGGATCAGGGACGATGGGCGCGTGGGCACCGAACTCATCGTTCTCGTGGACGACGACGGCCGGGCGATCGGCACCCTCCCGAAGGCGCAGGTGCACCACGGCGAGACGCCGCTGCACCGCGCCTTCTCCGCATACCTGTTCGACGACGAGGGCCGCCTGCTGGTGACCCGCCGGGCCACGGGTAAGGCGACCTTCCCGGGCATGTGGACGAACACGGTGTGTGGCCACCCCGGCCCGGGCGAGCAGGACGCCGCGGCCATCGCCCGCCGGGCCGCGTTCGAGCTGTCGGTCGGGGTGGCGGATCTTCGCCCCGCGCTGCCGGCCTACCGCTACCGGGCGGAGTTCCGCGGTGTCGTGGAGAACGAGGTCTGCCCGGTCTATCTCGGGCGCTTCAGTGGCACGCCCGCGCCCGACCCCACCGAGGTGGGGCAGTGGGAGCTGCTCGACTGGGCCGCGTTCCGCCGTCGGCAGGAGTCCGAGGGCGACGCCTGGTCACCGTGGTGCCTCGAGCAGTCGCGGCTCATCGAGGATGCGGGGCTGGCGCCGGCCGCCTGACCGGGTGGGTCGGTCGGGTGATCAGCCGTTGGAGACGACGGTCAGGCGCGGGGGCGTGGCCGTGGTCGGACGGACCAGCTCCGGCCACATCCGCTCGGCGACGAGGGCGTTGACGGCATCGGCCTCGATGGGGCGCGAGAAGAGGTAGCCCTGGGCGATGTCGCAGCCCAGATTCGCGCAGTGGTCCGCCTGCTGCGTCGTCTCGATGCCCTCGGCGATGGTCACCAGGCCCAGGGTGTTGGCCAACTCGACGATCGCGCGGGTGATGACGTCGTCGTGGGCGTCCCGGCCGAGGCCGTCGACGAACTCCCGCGCGACCTTGAGCATGTCGATCGGGAAGCGGCGCAGGTAGGCCAGGGACGAGTAGCCGGTGCCGAAGTCGTCGATGGCGATGCGCACCCCGAGGCCCTTGAGCTCCCACAGCGTGGCGGCCGCAGCGTCGCGGTCGTGCATGAGGATGGTCTCGGTGATTTCGAGGACGAGCCGGAACGGCTCCAGCCCGGAGGTCTCCAGGGCCGAGCGGACCTGGTCGACGATCCGGGTGTCGGCCACCTGGCGCCCGGACAGGTTCACCGTGACCATGAGGTCGGTCTGGTCGGGCGAAGCCGCCACCCAGCGGGCCGCCTGGCGGCAGGCGTCGTTGAGCACCAGGGCGCCGATCTCGACGATCAGGCCGCTCTCCTCCGCGAGCCCGATGAACTGGTCGGGCGCGCGCAGGCCGTCGATCGGGTGCTGCCAGCGGACGAGCGCCTCGGCCCCGATCGGGCGGCCGGTGCGCATGTCGATGAGCGGCTGGTAGACCGTGCGCAGGTCGCCCGCGCGGATGGCCGCGGCCAGCTCGGCCGTGGAGTCCTTGCGGGTCACCGTCGTGGCGCCGAGGCCGGGCTCGTAGACGAGGAAGTCGGTGTCGAACGCCCGCTTGGCCGCATACATCGCGATGTCCGACTGACGGACGAGCGTGTCGGCGTCCGGGGTCGTGGCGTCACCCATGGCGATGCCGATGCTGGCGCCCACGCTGCTGACGATGCCCTCGCCCAGCGGGATGGGCACCTCGAGCTCGGTGCGGATCCGGTCGACCACCCGCTCGATGGTGAACCGGTCGACCGGCCCGGTCAGCAGCACCGCGAACTCGTCACCACCCAGACGTGCGGCGGTGTCGGCCGGGCGCAGACAGCCGCGGAGTCGGTCGGCGACCGTCCGCAGCAGCACGTCGCCGGCGTCGTGACCGAAGGTGTCGTTGACCGGCTTGAAACCGTCGAGGTCCAGGTAGACCACGGCCGGCCACATCCGGGTACGCCCGGCGGTCTCCACGGCGTGCCGGGCCCGGTCCAGGAACAGGGTGCGGTTCGGCAGCCCGGTCAGCGGGTCGTGCAGCGCCTGGTGCCGCAACTGCTCCTTGAGGTCGGTCACCTGGCGGAGGTTCTCCTCCAGGCGGCCGCGCTCCAGGGACGTCGCCACGTGCCGGGCGAACGTGTCCAGCAGGGAGACGTCGACGGAGCTGAACGTGGTGACGTCGCCGACGCGGCCACCGACGAGCAGCAGCCCGTGCACCCGGTCCTCGGTGCGCAGAACCGCGACCATGGCGTCCTTGAGGCCGAGTGCTGCTGCGTAGTCGCCCAGCTGGCCGTCGCCGCCACGTCGCGAGCCGACGCGGGCGCGCAGGGCACCGGACGGGGTGGCCTGCCGCAGCAACCGGGTGAGCTGAGCGTCGTCCTCCAGCGGGGCCATGAGCAGCGGTGGCTGGTCCTCACTGCTCCGGCTCACGGTCGCGGACCGGCGGTCGCCGCCGCCCAGCAGCACCACCTCCGCCAGCTGGGCCCGGAACGCCGAACGAATCGAGGTCAGGAACTCCCCCAGCGCGTCGTCGCCCCCGGAGTGCAGCAGGGACGTGACCTCGTGCAGCAAGCGCATGTTGTCCTGCTGGTCACGAGCCTTCGTGTAGGCCCGGTAGGCGGCCACGATCAGGAACGACGGCAAGGCAAGCAGGGCCAGGGCAGCGGGGTCGTGCACCGCGGTCCGAGCCACCACGACGCCGATCGCGGCCGAGCCCAGGGTGAACGGCACGGACAGCCCGAGCATCTCGCCCAGTGGGCGCAGGTCCATCCGCCGCTCGGACAGGCTCATGACCCCGAAGATGCAGAGGGCGGCCGTGGTGGTGCAGACGCCGACACCGAGGAGTGCGCCCACCCAGTTCCAGGCGGGGCCGGCGAGCCCGGTCAGGGCGGCGGAGGTGATGACCGCCAGGCTGCCGCCCAGCGCGTACTCGGCCAGGTTGAAGGCGAGCTTCAGCCCGAACTGGCGGCGGTGGACGATCATCGTGATGCCGACGCCCACGACATGCGCCGTGACGAGGTGCGACGGCGTGGTCAGGAGCAGACCGCAGGCCAGCACCAGGTCGCTCGCCGAGAAGGTGTGCACCTCGCGGTTCCACTGGACGTGGACCTCGAGGGCCTCGCTGACCGCGAAGGCGGCCACCCACAGCGCCCACGGCAGGGTCAGCGCCGTGGGTGCCGCGGGGAGGGGCTGGACGGCGATGACGAACAGCGCCGCCGCGGCCGCAGCCACGGTCGCTGTGAGCAGCATGATCCGCTGGGAGGTCCCCAGGCGGAACGTGCGCACCCGAGCGGCGAGGGCGCCGTTCGTCATCGTCGTCATGGCGTCAGGACCAGCTCAGCCCGGACCAGGACAGCCCGGACCAGCTCAGCCCGGACCAGGACAGCCCGGACCAGCTCAGCCCGGACCAGGACAGGCCGGACCAGCTCAGGCCGGACCAGCTCAGCCCGGACCAGCGAAGGCCGGACCAGCTCAGCCCGGACCAGCTCAGCCCGGACCAGCGAAGGCCGGACCAGGACAGGCCGGACCAGCTCAGGCCCTTCCAGTTGACGCCGCTCTTCATGCCGGCAGCCCACGTGGAGGCGTTGAATGCCTGACCGCGGACGTCGACCTCACCCTTGACGAGCTGGCCGCCGACGGTCACGTGGACCGACCCACGGGCGAGCTCCAGGGAGCCGGTACCCGTGGAGACCGCGAAGGACTGCACAGCGTTCGCCGGCACCGGGGCGGCCGAGGCCGCCGCGAGGTCGATGAGGCCGTGGCCCTGAGCGGACTCGGTGGCGTTGGGCAGCGACTGAGCCGTGCCCATCAAGAGCGCCTTCACCTGGTCCGGCGTGAGCTGCGGACGCTGCGAGATCAGCAGCGCCGCAGCACCGGAGACCACCGCAGCAGCCTGCGAGGTGCCGCTACCGCGGAAGAGCCGGTCGCCGATGCGGGCCGCCGGGTAGGTGGCATCCAGGTAGGAACCCGGATCCCGGAGGCTCACCACGTGGTCGCCGGGGGCGAGCACGTCGGGGTTGCGGGTGCCGTCACCGTTGTTCGAGAACGACGAGACGACGTCGTCGGCCGTGGTGGCCGTGCCGTTGGCGGTGTCGCTGCCGACGGCGATCACGTACGGGTCGTAGGCCGGGTTGTTGACCTTCTCCGTGCCGAAGCCCTCGTTGCCGACGGCGACGACGACGACGAGCCCCTTGTGCCAGGCCTGCTCGGCCGCATAGGCCAGCGGGTCCAGCAGGTAGCTCTGCACGCCGTCGGTACCGAACGACATGTTCAGCACCCGGATGTTCAACCCGCCCTTGTCGCGGTTCTGGACCGCCCAGTCGATCGCGGCGATCGCCTGGGAGACGTCGGTCTGACCCTTGGCGTCAGCGATCTTGATGCTGACGATGCGGGAGTCCGGCGCCATGCCCACGAAGTTCGACGAGTCCCCGCTGGGGCTCGTCGTCGCGGCGTCGCGCCCGGCGATGATGCCGGACATGTGCGTGCCGTGACCGTAGGTGTCCAGGTCCTTCGCCGGGCCGTTCGCCTCGAACGTCAGGTCAGGGCCGTTGACGACCTTGCCCTTGAGACCGTCGACCGGGACGGTGCCCGAGTCGATGACCGCGACGTCGACGCCCTGACCGGTGTAGCCCTTGTCCCACATGGACGAGGCGCCGGTCACCTTGTTGGCGATCGTGTAGAGCGAGCCGGGCTGGGCAGCCTGGTCCGCGACGTCGGTGCTCTGCAGTGAAAGCCCCGCGTCCTGGGTGACTGACTGGACACCCGGCACCGAACGCAGCGCGTCGAGGCGGTCCGTCGGCACCTTCGCCGTGAACCCGCCGATGACGTCGAGCTGACGTCCGACGGAGCCACCGAAGGCGGAGACCGCCTTCTCGGGACCGTTGCCGGCCCCCGCGAGCTCACGGACGATGACCGAGACCTCCTGCGCGGACGACGCCGATGGCGTCGCCGCACTGGCGGTGGCCGGGCCCGCGAGCCCCGCGACCACGAGAGTGGCCGCCGCGACAGTTGCGACCTGTCGCGCATGGAAGGGGACGCCGCCCCAGGTCACGCCGAAACTCGGCGCGCCCGGAGGGGTTGGTCCCCGCTGGTTCCTGCTCATTCCCTTGCACCTCCTTGTGACATCCACACAGCCGTGTGCAGTAATCGCTTCGACACGGAGTGTGAGGTGCTGAATGGAACGAGTACATGCAGTACAGAAACCTCCCCCCATGCGAGTGAGAGCGTCGTCACCACAGCTTGTTAGCTTCATATCACTATGTGTAATAAGGTCGATTACTGTTCGCAGTCGACGGATAGCGCTGCGAAGGGCTTCGGCGCGTCGGTTCCAGCGTCCTGAGCACCGGGGCGCCGCTGATTACGTTCCGGCGCATGGAACGGCGACGCTTCCTCCTGACGCTCGCCGCGGGCCTGGCAGGGGCGGCCGGGGTGCGCGGGGCCGCGGTCCTGGGCCGCGCCGACCCGGGTCGCTCCGCGCCGCCTGCGCGCCCTGTCGCAGCCCGTCCAGCGGCCGCCCACGCCCCCGCCCCGGCGCGCCCGCACGGGGTGGCCGGGCTCCGGGCGATCGACCCGCCGGCCGGTGTGGTCAGCCGCCTCCCGGGTGACGGCAGCACGCTGGCCCTGACGATCGACGACGGCGTCAGCACCGAGGTGGTCGCCGCCTTCATCACCCTGGCCAGGCGGACCGGGATCCGGCTGACGTTCTTCCCGAACGGCCGTTACCGGTCGTGGACGGACAACGCCACCGTCCTGCGGCCCCTCGTGGATTCTGGGCAGGTCGCGCTCGGTAACCACACGTGGTCACACCCCGACGTGACGACGCTGCCCGACAGCGCGGTCGCGGAGGAGATCCGGCGCAACAAGGAGTTCCTCTGGACGACGTTCGGAGTCCGCGACACCCCGTTCTTCCGGCCCCCCTACGGCGCCCACAACGCCCGCACCGACCGGATCGCCGCCGACCAGGGGCATCCCACGATCGCCCTGTGGGACGGCACGCTCGGCGATTCCCGGGTTCTGACGGGGGCCGAGGTCCTTGCCGCGGCCCGGCAGTGGTTCACCGCGCAGCGCATCGTCATCGGGCACGCCAACCACCGGGCGGTGACCACGGTGTACGACGAGATGCTCGCCGTGATCTCCCAGCGTGACCTGCGCACCGTGACCCTGGCCGATGTCTGGGCCGGCCCGGCGGCCCGGCTCCGGGGGGCGGTCGCCGCGGGGCGGGCGCCCGTGGGGTAGCGCTCCGGGTCGTTCTGCGGAGCCGTGCCCCCGCCGGTGCCGAACTGCGCCACGGGCGATCTTCGGCGAGGCTGTCGGCAACGGATCGTTCGTGGGGGACGGAGAACCGGATGGACGGAACCGGAACGCTGAAGGGGCGGGTGGCTCTGGTCACCGGCGCGGCCAGTGGGCTCGGGCGCGCGACAGCGCTGGCCCTGGCCGAGGCAGGCGCGCACGTGGCGATCGCCGACATCGACGCCGCGGGCAGTGCGGAGACGCTGTCGAGGGTGAGCGAGGCGGGCGGGTCCGCCGACGTCGTCCCCTTGGACGTCACCGACGACGGGAGCCGGCGCACCGTCGTGCGCCAGTTGTTCGACCGGCACGGCGATGCGTTCGACATCCTGGTCAACGTCGCCGGGATCGACCGGCCCGGCTACATCACCGACATCGACCTGGCCGACTACCGCCGGGTGCAGGCGGTGAACTGCGAGGGTCCGGTATTCCTCACCAGCGAGTTCATGAAGCGGGTGCAGGATCTCCCGGAGGGGCGCACCGCCGACGTCGTCCATGTGGTGTCGCTGTCGGCCATCACGTCCGGCAGCGGGGCCATCGCCTACAACGGGTCGAAGGCGGCCTTCCGGCAGGCGACCAAGTGCATCCAGCGGGAGCTCCGGGAGAAGGCCGTCGGGCTGCCGGACGGGACCGAACGGCCCTTCCCGTGCCGGGTGCAGAGCGTGATCCCGGCTGCGATGGACACGCCCATGATGGAGCAGTGGGGCATCCCGGCCCACCTGATGATGCCGCCGGCCACGGTGGCGTCGATGGTGCGGACGCTGCTCCTGCTGGATCCGTCGAGTTTCGTGCCCGAGATGGTGATCGTGCCGCGTCTCGAGCCGGGGTTCCCACGATGACCGGCGGCGAGGGAGGATCCACCATGCGCACCACCCGACCCGCTGAGACCGATCCAGACATCGAGCTGACCGTGTCCGTCCCCGAGGGCGGTGAGTCCGGTGGCCACATCGGTCCGGGCGACCTGGACCCCGCCGAGGAACGCCTGCTGGCCGCGCTCGAGCGTGACGCCGCGGCGCTGCACGCCGACCCGGTGGCCGACTTCGTGGCTCATGTGCGTGCGGCCCGGGAAGGAGCTGGGCCGGCCGGCCCCTGCGGTCTGCCTGACGACGGGCTCAACCCGCTCTTCCGGGCGCCAGAACCCGAGTGAGCCGGGCCGCCTTGAGTGAGGCGTGCAGCAGCAGCCGGGCCTCGCCGTCCGAGAGGTCCAGGCCGGTGAGTGCGGCGATCCGGGCCAGCCGGTAATACAGCGTCTGGCGGTGGATCCGGAGCGCGGTCGAGGCCCGGCCCGCGCTCCCCGCGCAGTCGAGGAAGACCTCGGCGGTCTCGGCCAGTACGGGGTCGGCGAGCAGCGGGCCGGCGGCCGGGTCGGGCGCCGCCAGCTCGCCGATCAGCCGCCAGGCACCCAGTTCGGCCCAGTGCGCGACCGGCGAGAAGCGAGGGACGGTGGCGGCGACCCGCGCGGCCGTGCAGGCCTCCGCCCACTGGTCCCGCAGCTCGGCCGGACCGCGGCGGACCCGCGAGACCCCCGCTGTGCTGTCCCGGGGCAGCCGCGCGAGCGAGGCCGCGGCCAGCGCCCCGGCCGGTCGCAGGTCCGTTGCCGCGGGTAGCGGCACCAGGACGGCGACCGCGCGGGTTCCGTTCTCGACGACGGTCGCGACCGCGCCCGCGGCGGGCAGCCGCCACTCGGCCGGGAGGCCGGCGGCTCCAGGGGAGAGCGCCACCAGCACCTGGGCAGCCTCCTCACCCAGCGCCCCGGCGAGGGTCCGGACCGCCTGCGCCCGGGCGGTGGGACTGCCGCCGAGCGCGGCGGCGAGCGGCCGGCCGAGGTCCTCCTCGGTCGCGGCCCGCTCGGCCAGGATCCGGCCGGCCTCGGCAGCCAGGTCGACGGCCGCCCCCAGCGCGGGATCGGCAGTGTCGTCGGGGTCGATCCGGCCGCCGTCGAGCAGCCAGAGATAGCCGTGGGTACGCCCGGCGTGCCGGACCGGCAGCACCAGCCGGGTGAGGATGCCGGCTGCCGGGTCGGGCGGGGTGCGCAGCGGCCCCTGGGCCGAGGCGATGCCGAACTCCTCGAACCACTCGCGGGTCGACGGTGGTGAGCCGCGGGTGAGGATCGAGCGGGTGCGGACGGCGTCCATCGTGCCGGCGACTCTCTCGTCGTGGGCGCAGAAGGCGAGCAGGGTGAACTCGGCGTCCTCGAGGGTCGCGGGCGCGGCAAGCAGCCCGGACACCTCGTCCACGAGCTCCTGCAGGTCGTCTCGCACCGCCGTCCCCTTCCCCGTCGGTCGGGCCTTGTGCACACGAGGCCGGGATCGCTCCGCGGACACTGTACAGATGTATGAGGGTGCGGACGCGGATCTGGACATCTGTCCCTGGCCCCGACACGTGCGGTTGCCTAGCGTCGGAGGGGTCCGCTTCCCGCTCCGCTTCCCAGCCGGAGGTTCCCTGTGCTGATGCAGAAGGCGCTGCTGGCGGCGTCCCGCCGCCCGGGGCTGCGCCGGCTCGTGACCGGCACCCCGGCCACCCGTCGCGTGGTCGACCGGTTCGTCGCCGGCCAGACCCTGGACGACGCGCTCGCCGTCGCGCGGGCCCTGCACGCCGACGGCATCCGGGTCACCCTCGACCACCTGGGCGAGGACATCACCGACCGGGCCGAGGCGGTGCGGACCCGCGACGCCTACCTCGCGGCGCTGGAGGGGCTTGCGTCCCTGAGGCTCGGCCGGGCAGCCGACGTCTCGGTGAAGCTGTCCGCGTTCGGGCAGGCGCTGCCCGACGGCGGGCACGACGTGGCGCTGGAGCTGGTGCGCCCGGTCGTCGAAGCGGCGACCGCGATCGGCAGCACGGTCACCCTGGACATGGAGGACCACCGGACCGTCGACTCCACGCTGGGCGTGCTCGCCGACCTGCGGAAGGAGCACCCCGACACCGGGGCGGTCCTCCAGGCGATGCTGTACCGCACCGAGGACGACGCGAAGGCGCTTGCGGTGACCGGCTCCCGGGTGCGGCTGGTCAAGGGCGCCTACGACGAGCCGGCCACCGTCGCCCACCGCCGGAAGAAGGACGTCGACGACGCCTATGCCCGCTGCCTGGAGATCCTGCTGGCCGGCCCGGGCTACCCGATGGTCGGGTCGCACGACCCGGCGGTGATCACTCTCGCCCACGAACTGGCCGCGCAGCACTCCCGCGCCGCCGACTCGTGGGAGGTGCAGATGCTCTACGGCATCCGGCCCGAGGAGCAGCGCCGGCTCGCGGCCGCCGGCACGCAGGTGCGCGCCTACGTCCCCTACGGCGACGACTGGTATGGCTACTTCATGCGCCGGCTGGCCGAGCGTCCGGCCAACGTCCGCTTCTTCCTGCGTTCGCTCGCCAGCAAGTCCTGAACCGAAACGAGGCCCCGAACATGGACGGCATCACCCGCGTACCGCCGCCGCGCAACGAGAAGGTGCTCGACTACGCACCCGGCTCGCCGGAGCGGACGGCCCTGGAGTCGCGGCTCGACGAGCTCGCCACAGAGAAGCTGGAGCTGACGGCCACGATCGGCGGCACGCAGCGGATGGCCAGGGGTGAGCGCTTCGACGTCGTCCAGCCGCACCGGCACGCCGCCGTCCTCGGGACCTCGGCGCACGCCACGCACGCCGACGCCGAGGAGGCCGTGCGGAGCGCGGCGGCGGCCGCGCCGGCGTGGCAGGAGCTCTCCTTCGACGACCGGGCCGCGGTGTTCCTCAAGGCCGCCGACCTGCTCGCGGGGCCGTGGCGGCAGACGCTGAACGCCGCGACGATGCTCGGCCAGAGCAAGACCTCCTACCAGGCCGAGATCGACGCGGCCTGCGAGCTGATCGACTTCTGGCGCTACAACGTGCACTTCGCCCGCCAGATCATGGCCGAGCAGCCGGAGTCCTCGCCGGGCGTCTGGAACCGGATCGACCACCGCCCGCTCGAGGGGTTCGTCTACGCGATCACGCCCTTCAACTTCACCGCGATCGCCGCCAACCTGCCGACGGCGCCGGCCCTCATGGGCAACACGGTGGTGTGGAAGCCGGCGCCGACCCAGCAGTTCGCCGCGCACTTCGTGATGCGGCTGCTCGAGGAGGCCGGCCTCCCGCCGGGCGTGATCAACCTCGTGCCCGGCGACGGGATCGCGGTCTCCGAGGTCGCCCTGGCGTCGCCGGACCTCGCGGGCATCCACTTCACCGGGTCGACGGCGGTCTTCCAGCACCTCTGGCGGACCGTGGGGCAGAACATCTCCTCCTACCGTGGCTATCCGAGGATCGTGGGGGAGACCGGCGGCAAGGACTTCGTCGTCGCCCACGCCTCCGCCGATGTCGACGTGCTGCGCACGGCGCTGATCCGCGGCGCCTTCGAGTTCCAGGGCCAGAAGTGCTCGGCGGCCTCGCGCGCCTACGTGCCGCGCAGCATCTGGTCCCGGCTGCGGGAGGACCTCATCGCGCAGACCGAGGCGCTGCCGATGGGCGACGTCACCGACTTCTCGAACTTCCTCGGCGCGGTCATCGACCGGAAGTCGTTCTCGAAGCTCGCGGGGGTGCTCGACCGGGCGAAGAACGACCCGGCGCTGACCGTCGTCGCCGGCGGGACGGCGGACGACAGCGAGGGCTTCTTCGTCCGGCCGACGATCATCGAGGGCACCGACCCCGGCCACGAGGTCTTCACGACCGAGTACTTCGGCCCGGTGTTGTCGGTGCACGTCTACGACGAC
>JAODNN010000161.1 GCA_025465355.1 Blastococcus sp.
CGTCACGGGACCGGCGAGCCCGCAGAGGGTCGTCGCGGAAGGAGCTCGTCACGACGGCCAGGGGACCACCAGCGCCGGTGCGCCGCGGGTGTGCTTGAGGACGTCGTCGCACGACAGCCGGGCGGCCGAAATTCGTCCAGCGCGCCTTCTAACCGCCGGCACCGCAGCGGCGCCGGTGGAGCTGCTGCGCCAGTTGGATCTCACGGCCGAGGACCAGACCATCCCCTGATGCCCTTGCACACCCCACTCGCTGGGCTTCCGTGACGCGTGCGTCGACGACACCGCGTTGAGGCCATCCGGAACGCCGACCGGCGAGCGGTCAGCTGAAGCGTGCCGCTCCCCGCCGCCCACCCGTCCCGCAGGGGATGGCTCTGCGGGTACTCGGCCCTCTTCGCTGGCGGAGCTGGATATCAGGGCCGAGGAACAGACCGCCTCCTGATGCCCTTGCACCCCACTGACTGGGTTCCGTAACGGCTGCGTCGACGAAAACCGCGTTGAGGCCGTCCCGAAAGCCGACCGCCGTACGGGTCAGCTGACGCCAGCCGCTCCCCCACCGCGACGCTGTCGCGGATGGGCTCGGCATACGGACGCTGCGGTCCCTCGCTGCGGGTCCCTGTCATGTCGGTGGCTGGCCGGGCGCCCAGTGTGGGTCTCGGCCGAGGAGTCGGAGGGCTCGGTCCCACGGGTCGGTGGCGGGGTCGGTTGCCAACGCCGGGCGGAACGCCGCCTGGTCGGTCGTGCGTGACGGCCCGGCGGGGACCAGCTCGGCCCGGTGCAGGCACGCCCTCACCAGCTCGTCGGCGTACTGGACGGGGTTACCCAGGGCCGCGGAAACGTCCCAGCCGTGGATCAGAGTGTCCAGCACGTGAATGCCAGTGACGGTCGTCAGCGGCAGTCGGCGGTCGGCGACCTCGGGGAGGAGCGCCTCGGTCCGTTTCGTCGTCGCGAAGGAGGTGACGACGGCCAGGGCTGCCGCGGCGTGGGCCGCCACGGCCGAACCAATCAGTGGCTGAGGGGCGAAGCGTTCCGTCGGAACTTCGCCGCGTGCCGCGGCGGCGAATCCGAGGTCCTGCCCGACCATGTGCTCGAGCAGCGCGCGCAGTGGCCAGCCGGCGCAGGGTGTTGGCCGGTCGAGGTCGGTGGGGCGGACCGCCGCGACCCGCGCCTGGACTGCCACGGTGGCCCATGCGTGCAGTCGGAGCAACTCATCCATCTGCATCCGTAGGCGGTCTACGTCGGTGTACGGATTGTCAACCGGCTACGGTCGGCAGGCGTGAGGAGCCAGCGCCACGACCTAGGCGAGTCGTTCGCCCGTCTGCTGCGCGCGGTGATCGCACTCGAGGAGCCGGTCCTCAACCAGCACGATCTGGTGATGTGGGATTACGTGGTTCTCAGCGCTCTGGGGCAGGCCGACGCCCCGGCACAGGCAGTGCTCGCTGATTCGGTCGGCCGTGACAAGACCCGGCTGATCCCGATTCTGGATCGCCTGGAGGCTCGCGGCCTCGTGCGCCGCGACGTCGACCCGCCGACCGGCGCAACCGCATCGTCCGACTCACCGACCCCGGACGGCAGATCCTCGTGGCCTGCCGGCAGGACATCCGATCTGCCGAGGCGGTCTTCCTCGCCGACATCGGCCTGAGCGAGCGCGAGACCTTCATCCGGGTACTGGGCACCCTGACCGAACAACACCGCCGCTCGCGGGGATGAGCGGAACGGGATGGGTCAACGGAACCTGCTCTCGGACCAGACTGCGCGATCGTCGACCAGACTGCGCGATCGTCGCGTCGCGCCGATAGAGCGGTTGGGCACACTGGAGGAATGCCCTCTCCGACGCCGCCTGCTCGCCGTGATGCTGCCACACTGGATCTGCACGTCAAGGACATCATGGTCGGCTGCGCTGACGTCGAGGCGGTTGCCACCTTCTGGAGCAAGCTCCTCGCCCGGCCTGTAGTGGCCCGCATCGGGCCCTACATCTGGTTGAAGCGGCGGGAAGGCGTGGGCCTTGGCTTCCACTCGGTTCCTGCCCACAAGCTGGGCACGAGCAGCATCCACCTCGATCTGGGCGCGGAGAACCCGGCAGCGGAACAGGCTCGAATCGAGGCCCTCGGTGGGCGGCGGGTCGACGGCTACGAAGACGGCGGATTTTCTCGTCATGGCCGACCCGGAGGGAAACCTGTTCTGCGTTATCCCGGTTATCCCGGCCGAGCCGTTTGAGGTGGACGACCGCGGACGCGCCAGCTACCTGAAGCCCCAACATGGGACAGTGGGGAGTGGCTGATAGCCGTTGACCCCGTCCCTGCGGAAGCGTCCTGACGACGTTTCCGCGGTGGACGGGAGGTTGTCGTGGGCTTGCTGCATGAGGCGCTGCCGGCGTCGACGTTGGTGGTGGCGATCGATCCGGGGAAGGTCAGCAACCGGGTCTGGCTGAGTACCGGCGAGGCCGGTGAAGTGCTGCCGCCGCTGTCGCTGCCGGTGCTGCGCCCGGGGCTGGAACGGTTGCACCGGCTGGTTCTCGACCACTCCCGGTCCGCGGGTCAGGTGTTCGCCATCGAGGCGACCGGGGGTCTGCATCAGGCCTGGATGCGCGAGCTCAACCAGCGCTTTCCCGGATCGGTGCGGCTGTTCGCGCCCTCGGAGACCACCGCTGCTCGCGCGCAGCTGGGCTCGCGGCGGTTCAAGTCCGACGACCGGGATTGCGCCGCACTGACCTACCTGGCGCGTCAGGGCCAGGGCCGCATCGTCCCTGACGAGGTTCAGGACGCGCTGGCCGCCGCGGTCCGGCACCGCCGGGGTTTGATCGCCGAGCACAAGGTCGCCCAGCAGCGGCTGCACGACCAGCTGCACGCGCTCTGCCCGGGTCTGGCCGCCCCAGACGGGCATGGCCGGGCGCTGAAGGTCGACAGCGTCATCGGGCAGGCGGTGCTCGACTGCGCCGCCGCCTTCGCCGGCCGACCACCCGCGGCGCGCTCGCTGCGGGCTCGAGCCCACGGCCGGGTCCTGGCCGGCGAGGGCGAGTTCTGGATCGAGCGGTGGCGGACCTGCCTGCCACCACCGGCCGACGCAACTGCGCGGGCCGAACGGCTGCGCCGCAGCATGGCCCGCTGGCGCGCGCTGAACACCGACATCGCCGCGGTCGACGGCGAGATTGCCGCTCTGCTGGCCGGCAGCGACGGGCAGGTGTTGACCACGCTGCCCGGGGTGGCCGCCAGCCGAGCGGCGGCGTTCGCGGCCTTCAGCCTGCCCATCGCCCGGTTTGCCAGCGCCGAGCACCTCTACTCGGCCACCGGCCTGGCCCCGGGCAGCTACCAGTCCTCGACGATCAACCGGCGCACCCCGATCTCCCGCCAGGGGCTGCCCGAGCACCGCGACGCGCTGATGAACCTGGCCTGGGGCCTCTCACAGCACTGCGGGCCGTTCATCGAGCGCCATAACGAACTGCGCGCCCGCGGCCTGCGGCCGATCCCTGCGCGCATCGCCCTGGCCCGCCACGCCTGCCGACTTGCCTACACCCTGATCAAGACCCAGCAGCCCTTCGACGAACAGCGCTACCGTCGAGCCCGGCACCATGGGCTGTGACGGCTGAGATAGCTATGCCGCACGACGGCGCAACCTAGCTTGCCGCCCGCTCGCCCTGGGGCCGCCCCACGGCGCACAAGAAAGCCTGCCGCTCGACGGCGTCTAATCAGCCTGCCGACCAGGCCCCACCGCCGGACCGATCACCGCGCTGCTGCCCCCGGTCGGACGCAACTGCGCCCGGCCCGATGAGGCGCGCCCGAACGGACCCCTTGACCTCAAGGGCGAAAGCTAGTCCCGGGTTCCGCGGGATAACCGGTACCCCGCACCGGTAGGGCGTCAGCGCCGTCGCTCGCTGCGGAGGAATGGGCAGGGGCCACTGCACCCATCGCCGGATAGCCGCCCTACTCCCCTCGGAAGGTGCCGCAGCTCGCGTACCAGCACCGGCTGGTCCACGACCCGGTGCCGGTTGCCCCGCGTCAGCACCAGAGTCGAGGGCACGGATGCAGCATCTCGTAGGCGGTCAAACTGCCGGGACGGTGCGCGCCGGTGCCAAGAATTTGTGGGGCCGCGTTAGGCAGCCCAGTAGGTTCGTGGGCGCCCAGCTCGACCGGGTGCTCGACGCGCTGGCCGACAAGCTCCCGAAGGTCGCCCAGCACCTTGAGCAGGCGCGGGCCGACGTGCTGGCCTTCACCGCCTTCCCGAAGGAGGTCTGGCGGCAGCTCTGGAGCAACAATCCCAACGAGCGGCTCAACCGGGAGATCCGCCGGCGCACCGACGTCGTGGGCATCTTCTCCGACCGCGACGCCCTCATCCGCCTGGTCGGGGCCGTACTGGCCGAGCAGCACGACGAATGGACCGAAGGCCGGCGCTACCTCGGCCTCGACGTCCTCGGCCGCTGCCGGCTGCCGGCTGCGACCAGTCACCGACACCAGCACATCGCTGCATGACGGGGCCCCCTCATCCCAGCATTCGGGCGAGGGGGCCTCGTTCTCGGAACGGTTCAGGAGGCGTTGCAGGTCACGAGTGCGTACTGACCTGTCCAGGTCTGCTCGGCAACTACCTTGCCGTTAACCGTGATATTGCACGAGATGGTGGTGCCGTCCTGGCCACCGTTCATGTTGGGGGCCATCTGTCCCACGAGCGAGAACGACCGCACCCACGAGTGCTTGGCTGTGACCGTCTGGGAAGGCGACGGATCACCGACGGCCGCGAGTAACAGGAACGCCGGCCAACGAAGCCAGGTCAGAGAGACGCCGCACGAACAGGGGCGCCGTGACGTCATCTGGGCCACGGAACGTGGCCCAGCCCAGATCCCCAATGCCCCAAACCCGTCGGGTCGAGATCAGCTGCCACCGCGCAGGCCACGGGGCCGCCTTCAGACCCATCCGTGCCGAGCCGGACATGGGCTCCCACGCCCACGCGCCGTCGCGTCGGACCAGCCAGCCGAGAACCGCGCTGCTGGGCCGGAAACGGGTCTGTTCGCGGCTCGCCTCCGGCAGCATGCGCACCACCGCCCGCGCCCGCCAGCGCGGAGGCCGACCCGCCCGCCGCGCCGCGGTCTCCCGCCGGGCGCCCAGTGCCCATCCGCCGGCGATCAGCCCTTCCAACGCCAGGAAGCCCAGCACCGCTACCGCCACAGCCACCACCGGCGAGGTGCCGGAGACCACTAACCGGCCGATGCCGAGCAGCAGCCACCCCGCCCCACGGAAGACCAGACCTGACCGCGCGCGGTCCTGTTGCACGTCGTACGCCGGCCCGGCCTCGTGCGCGCCGAGCCCTGCATCCCTAGTCATCGGCGCGACCGTACCGGCCGCCCTGCACCCCGGAGGGGAGGTGAAGTGGCGGGCCGGATTTGTACCCACTAACTTATCTTGCTGCCGAACTCAACTGCGCCTGATGGCGGTAGTTGGCGAACGTCCACGTCCCGGCCGCCTCCTCGTCGACTCCGAGACGAATCAGCTGTTCCACCCAGAGTGGGAGGCATGATGTGCTGGCGGATATCCGTGGTTGCTAACGGCCCCAAGCCGCTGACCTGCGCACTTGGCCGAGTTGGCCTCACGGCCGCTGTAGGTGGATGCGTTGGGCTACGTACCAAGTCCCCCCTCGGACACGTACTCGCCCCGGTGTCTCTGCAGGTCAGAGGCCCGGGGCGATGTCATTCAGGGGCCCAGAACGGCCTCGTGATACCGCCGTGATACTTCGTGCCCTTCAGGCGAGATCACCCCCACCGCTGAGCAGCGCCGCGAACCGGTCTGCCGCCTCGCGCCCCATACCGGGGTGCACATGCTGATAGACGGTCAGCGTGATCGTCGGGCTGGCATGCCCGAGCCGTTCCGAGACGACCTTCACCGGGACTCCGTCGGCCAGGAGCAGCGTTGCGTGGGTGTGCCGGAGGTCGTGCAGCCGGATCTGCGGCAACCGTTCCTCTCCTAGCGCTCTGCGGGCTCGAGACACCTGGCTGTTGAACTGGCGGGAGAACCGCTCGGGGTGCCGGTGGTCGCCATCGAAGCTGCTCAGCACAAGGGCGGTGTCCCGGACGAGATCGAGGGTTAACGCCCCACGTGCTACCCGGTAGGCCCGCAGCGCAGCCACGGTGCCGGCGTCGAGGTCGACGACCCGCGACCGGCCCGTCTTGGTCGGGCCCTCGAGTAGATCCTCCCCGGCGCCCTTCTGCTTCACCACGCCGACGCTGCGGCGAACCGCCAGCCGGCCGCCGTCGAGGTCGATGTCGCGCCAGCGGAGAGCCAAGGCCTCTCCGCGGCGCATGCCGGTGGCCGCGAGCAGCCGCCAGCCCATTGCCAGGTCCCGGTCGTAGTCGTCAGCCCAGGCCAGGAACCGAGCCAGCTCGGGCGCTGTCCAGGCCTGCATCTCGGGTGGCCGTGCCTCCGATGGGCTCGGCGGCGTGGACCGGTCGGTGGGGTTGACGGCAAGCCGACCCTGCTTGACCGCGTCGCTGAGCGCCGACCTGAGGATGGTGAAGACGTACCGCACTGTGCGCGCGGACAGACCACCCTGACCGTCGGCGCGGCCCGAGGCCTCGAGTTTTCGCATCCAGGCATCGACCGCGGAGCCGGTCAGCCGGTCGACCGGCGACGCGCCGAGGTAGGGCTAGATGTGCAGTCGGACGTTCTTCCGATAGCTCGCCAGCGTGGACGGTGCGAGTCGCTGGCCGTCGAGCCACTCGTGCAGATAAGCGCGGAGCGGTTGCTTGGACGGCTCGACCCACTCCCCCATCTCTGACTTCCGGATCTCGGCTCGGAGGACGGCGGCAGCATCGCGCCTCGTCGTGAAGCCGCGCTTGAGAACGACACGCCTCGTCCCGTCGTCGCGCTGCACTGGGTACTTGATCAGGAAGCGGGGACCGGCTTTCGTCGAGTACTCACTGATGCCGCCCTCGCCTGCCTGTCGTCGCCGTGGTTTGGACACCCTCGTACCTCCACATCGGAATACCGCAGGAGAACTCAAAGGCCACATCAGGCCCCAGCCATCTCGCCCTGGGCTCTCGCGCCAGCACTCAATCAGTCGGGCCTGACAAAGTCCGTAAACCCGGCGACGCGAGGTCCACGGATGAGCGAGTGCCGCCAACTAGCAGCCATTTACCGCCGCCATGGTCGCCGTGGGCCGTGCTCGCCCGCGCCCGATGGATCTACTCATCGCCGCCACACCCCACGCCCGGCTGGGCACCCACAATCCGGCAGGCCTCAAGACTGCCGACGCATTGTTTGACATCGCGACCCCGGTTCCGCGGGTCCCCTCTCTGCGCTGTCGACAGCGTCGTAAGTATCACGTCCCCCGTCAGGCCCGAGCTCCACAGTTGCCGTCTGCAGCGCCCTAATCCGCTGCTCAGAGGTCGGGTGGGACGACAGGAGTCGCGACCATCCACAGGGCGCACGATGGCCGTCGTTCAGTGCGCGAAGTGCGGCGGCCAGCTCGATCGCGAGGCCGTGGTCGGCGGCGAACCGGTCGGCGGCGAACTCGGAGCGCCGGCTGATCGCGGCGTCGGCGATGGGACAGAGCACCGAGGCCAGCCCGACGAGGATCAACACTTCCCCGACCAGCCACTGCCCCTGGTGCAGTGTCCGGATCACGGCGACACCCAGCCCGGCGACCACGGCGACCAGGGCTCCGCGCCGGGGCTGCGGGCCAGCCAGGATGCTCACAAGACCGGTCAGCAGGCTCCTCGCCAGGCGCCAGGGCGCGGTCAGCCACGACACAAGCACCATCGGCCGAGTCGCTCCCGAAGCGTGATGACCCAGCTCGTGCAACAGCACGGCCACCAGCTGCTTCTCCGGCAGTCGACCGGTCGCGTAGTCCTCCACGACCCGACTGCTGACCGCGACGCTGCGTCCGCCGGCGGCGTACGCGTTCGAAGCCCGAGCAGACTGGACGTAGAGCTCGACGTCACCTGCAGCGGTTCCGCTCAAACGTAGGGCCGTAGACCATGCCGGCTTCAGCGCCACCGCCTGCACCGGGCAGGGGCGACGAAACCCGCACGCGGCTCGGACAACCATCCGTTCACCGACCCGGGTCATCAGCACCGCCCCACCGGCCGCCCAAGCCAACGGGATGAGTCCCGCCCACCGGTCAACCGCGACGGATCCCAGCATCAACAGCAGCAGGCTGCCGACCATGGCCGGCGCGGCGGCGACCGCCCGACAGAGCCCGAACCAGACCGCTGGATGACGCACGCCGCCAGGCGGCCGCCGTCCGTTCGGCTTCATCCACGGATCTCCTCGACGCAACAGTTCCTGATCAGCCTGCCCGCCGGTACTGACATCTGCGGTCGCCGTCACGACCGCGCTCGGCCTCCGATCGCGCGTTCGGCGCGGAGCACGTCGCAGCGCAGTCGGAGGACTTTCCGTCGGACCTGTCACCAAACGACCCGAAATGGCGCCTTCTCCCCCTGAGAGCAACGACCGACGGGGTGGAGCGCCGATGGACAGGCAGGACCGAACAGCACGTTGCATCGACGATGACCCTGCTGAGACCCACGTCGCCGGTGGCAGTGACGACGTCGCGCCGATCCAGGGGGCCGTCCGCCGCTGGGCCCTTCAGGCCCTCGTCGCCGCCTACGGCGGGGGCACTCACCGGCTGCTCACCGACCTGGCCGACCTCCTCGAAGCCAGCGTTGCCTACGTCGACCGAGCCACCGTCGAGGCTCATCTGGAGCGACCGCTGTCGGACGGTGAATGGTCGGCGGTCGCCGCCGAGTTCACCGCGATGGCCTTCGACGAGCACGTCGGCGATGCCGGCACTCTCCGCACCGACTGGATCGAGGACCGACTTCACCGAGCCGGCGTCCCCGGCCACACCCTTCACACAATTCCTAGGTCGGGGCCCTCGCACCGGCAGGGGCGGCGATGAGGGTCCGCCGCACTTGCCCGGCCTGCGGCTACACCGCCGACTACCCCACCGCCCCACTCGCCGACGCCCACCATCGGCGGCACTCCTGCGACAAACACCGGCGGGGCCTCGAGCAAGCCCACCGGCGAGCCCAGCGACTCCAGTCCCGACTCACGCGCGAGTGCACCCATCCGCAGGCCAGCCACCGGCACGGCACCCGCGCCGCCTACGTCAAGGACCACTGCCGCTGCCCCCACTGCACCGCCGCCAACACGGCCGCCAGCCGCACCACCACCCGAGAACGCATCTACGGCCAATGGCACCCCTACGTCGACGCCGGCCCCGTCCACGAGCACATCGCCGCCCTACGGGCCGCCGGCATCGGCGTCGAGCGCATCGCGCAACTCGCCGGCCTCTCGGTCAGCCACATCCGCCAGCTGGCCCACGACGGCTGCGGCGCCTCCCGGACAACGCGGCGGGTCCGCCCCAGCACGGCCACCCGCGTGCTCGGCATCGGCATCGACCAGGCCAGCCGGGCGCCGAGCAGTCGCGTCGATCCCACCGGCACCCGCCGCCGCCTGCAAGCGCTCATCGCCATTGGCTGGCCGGTCGAGCTACTTGCAAACCATCTCAGTCGCCGGCCCAACAGCCTGCACCGCAGCATGACCGGCCGATCGGTCACCGCCCGCACCGCCCAGGACGTCGCGAGCCTCTACCAGCGCCTCTGGAACGTCCGGCCGCCACGGACGACCAGCGAGCAGTGTGCCGCCGCCGACGAAGCCCAGGCCCACGCCGCCGCCCAAGGCTGGCTACCGCCGCTGGCCTGGGACGACATCGACACCGACCCCACACCCCCCGCGCCAACCGTCGGACAATCCCAGCCGAACGACATCGACGAGATCGCCGTGGAGCGCGCCCTCGCCGGTGACCACATCACCTACGACGACCTCACCGCAGTCGAACAGCAAGAGGTCGTCCGCCGCCTTAGCGCCCGCGGCGCATCCATTCGCGACATCGCTGCCCAGCTCGGCACCACCAAGCGCACCGTCTCCCGGCGACGCGCATCCCTCGGCGCGGCATAGCGACTCCAACAGCTGACCCCTTGACCCCCAGCCAGCTCCTGGAGGTCCCGTTCAGTACCGCAGTGCTTGTACCGATGTTGATCAGTCGACCTCGCAGGCTGCTGACTCCGGGGCACGCGCGGCCTTGATGCGGCCGCGAGGTTGGACGTCACAGCGCTTCGACGCGGTCCGCGGCCAGCAGCAGCGCCGCGGCGAGTTCGCGGGCCGAGTGCGAACTCATCGGCCAGTCGTCGGCGCGCAGCACCACCCATGGCGACTCGCCGTGACCGACATCTGGAACACGCCCGTGCCAGAGCCAGACCTCCGCGGCGGTGGTCGGAGCTCCGGGGATCAACTCCAGGCTGGCGAGCCTCTCCGACGCCGGCCGCGGGTTCCCCTGGTTCTCCACGTCGCAAGCTCCCGGCATGTGCAGGACTTTGGTCCTTTTGGTTGCATGATGCAACCCTCTGATCTCGGGGTCATCGAATAATCTCGCTCCGTCGTGCCGCAGAACTGCCCCTCCTGCCGGCAGGCGCGCAGCGAACTCCGTCAGGCCACCTGCATCGGGCCGCCCGACGGCGAGTGGCCGCGGAAGGTGACGACGCCGAGGACCATTCCGCCGGCTACGACCAGGAGGGCGGCGGCTCCTGCCATGCGCCGCCCGCTCGCCCCACGGTGGCGCGATCATGCTTCGGGATCGCCGGCTTTCCCGTAAGCTAGGGCAGCGCGGCTAATCTCGGGCAGCGCGGCGGCGCTGGGTTCGCCGCCGGACGTCAGGCCGCCCAGCGCCGGGACGTGCATCTCCAGCAGCGCTCGAGTGCCTCTGGCGGGATGGGGCGGTTTTAGGGACACCGGGCCTGTCACCCCGTCGAGTGGTGGACGAGGCCTTCCGATGCCCACGGCCGTAGGGCGACCTACGTTGAGCCTCGATGAGCAGTCCCAAGCGACAGACGATGCTCACAGCAGCCGTACTTCTCGTGGCAGTAGGCGTGCTGCTGATTCTGGTGAGCAGCATTGTCGACGGTCAGTGGCCGTCCGGCGCGAGCGCACTGGTGTTGGTCATACCAGCGTTGGCCGCCCTGTTCCTCTGGCTCCAGGAGCGCAAGCGCAACTGACACCTCGTCGCGAGGTGTCCCTGATCCGAAAATCCCCGTTGCCCGGGCTCAGGCGGCCGGGTTGAGGGTGACGGTGTAGCCGAGAGCGTTCAGTTCGCGGACGTGGTTGCGGATCTTGCGCTCGGGGTTGATGCGGCGGGTGTAG